>NZ_CP099398.1:0-300000 GCF_024721175.1 Rhizobium sp. Pop5
ATGGCGAAAACCGCAGCAAAAACAGCGCCGGTCGTCGAAGGGTTGACCGCATTGATGGAGCGTCATGCTGACGCTCTCTCCAGCCAACTTCAAGCACATCATCTCAAGGTCTTCCCGCCGACGTCCGAAAAGGGCATTCGATCCTTTGCACCGTCAGAAGCCTCAAAATTGCTTGGCATCGGTGAGTCTTATCTTAGACAAACTGCTTCGGAAATGCCTGAACTGCACGTTAGTATGAGCCCTGGCGGTCGACGCACGTTCACGATCGAAGATATTCATTCAATCCGTAAGCACCTGGACCTGATTGGCCGCGGGAACCGGCGCTACCTGCCCCATCGTCGCACGGGGGAGCAGCTTCAAGTCGTCTCGGTGATGAATTTCAAAGGCGGCTCGGGCAAGACGACGACAGCCGCGCATCTGGCACAGTACCTGGCAATGCGTGGCTACCGGATTCTCGCGATTGATCTTGATCCCCAAGCAAGCCTTTCCGCACTCTTCGGCAGTCAGCCAGAAACTGACGTTGGTCCGAACGAAACACTCTATGGCGCCATCCGGTATGATGACGAGCAGGTCCCAATCGAGCAGGTTGTCCGAGGAACGTACATCCCGGATCTTCATCTAATTCCTGGCAATCTTGAACTGATGGAGTTTGAGCACGATACCCCGCGCGCGCTTATGAACCGGAAGGAAGGTGACACGCTTTTTTACGGTCGGATCAGTCAGGTCATCGAAGACATCGCGGACAACTACGATGTCGTCGTTATCGATTGCCCTCCCCAACTTGGCTATCTCACGCTTTCAGCTCTGACCGCCGCAACCTCGATCCTCGTCACCGTCCATCCCCAGATGTTGGATGTAATGTCGATGAACCAGTTTCTGGCGATGACCTCGAATCTCCTTCGGGAAATCGAGAACGCAGGCGCCCAGTTCAAGTTCAATTGGATGCGCTACCTCGTCACTCGTTTTGAACCGAGCGATGGCCCGCAGAACCAGATGGTGGGCTATCTGCGTTCGATCTTCGGCGAAAATGTCCTCAATTTTCCGATGCTCAAGACGACCGCCGTTTCGGACGCTGGCCTGACGAATCAAACCCTCTTTGAGGTTGAGCGCGGACAGTTCACGCGCTCGACCTATGATCGGGCCTTAGAGGCGATGAACGCCGTCAACGACGAGATCGAAACTCTAATCAAAAAAGCATGGGGTAGAACCACATGAGTCGGAAGCACCTCCTTGACGTCACCACGGACGCGCCCGACAGCTCATCAGCTGCTGAACACAGAGCGGCAAAGACTCGCTCCATGCCGCTTCTCGGCGTGACCAGAAAAGAACGAGATCCAGCGACGAAGCTGACTGCAAACATCGGTAACGCGTTGCGCGAGCAAAATGATCGTCTTGGTCGTGCCGAGGAGATCGAGCGGCGTCTCGCCGAAGGTCAGGCCGTGGTTGAACTGAACGCGTCGTCAATCGAGCCGTCCTTCGTTCAGGATCGCATGCAAGGTGATATCGAAGGACTTCTTGCATCCATCCGCGAGCAAGGACAGCAGGTCCCAATCCTTGTGAGACCTCATCCCGTTAAACCCGCGCACTACCAAGTTGCCTTTGGACACCGCCGGCTGCGCGCCGTTTCGGAGCTAGGACTGCCGGTCAAGGCGGTTGTTCGAGACTTGACGGACGAGCAGTTGGTTGTCGCACAGGGTCAGGAAAACAATGAGCGCGAAGACCTCACCTTCATCGAAAAGGCACGTTTCGCACACAAGCTAAACAAGCAGTTTCCACGAGAAATCGTCATCGCGGCTATGTCAATCGATAAAAGCAACTTGTCGAAGATGCTCCTGCTTGTTGACGCCCTCCCCTCTGAATTGATCGATGCCATCGGCGCCGCTCCAGGCGTTGGACGCCCAAGTTGGCAGCAATTGGCAGAGCTGGTTGAGAAAGCATCGCCTCCGGCAGGCGCTGCGAAATATGCTGCCTCGGAGGAGGTGCAGGCGCTGCCGTCGTCGGAACGGTTCAAGGCAGTGATCGACCATCTGAAACCGCGTCGGACTGCGCGCGGGTTGCCAGACGTCCTGTCGACCCCCGATGGCGACAGGCTTGCGCAGGTCACGCAGAGCAAGAGCAAGCTAGAAATTACCATTGACAGGAAAGCCACGCCGGATTTCGCGGCTTTCGTACTCGAGCATTTGCCGGCGCTTTACCAGGAGCATCGCGCAAAGCATCAACGGAAACAGGGAGTGTAACCCGCAAAAGAAAAGAGCTCCCTCAACGTCGCCGTCGTGGAAGCCCTTCTGTCTCTGTAGCAAGAACAGAATCGCATTTCCTCGAATCCTCGTCAAGAGTCTTTGGCGCCGTTTTGGTGAGCGAATTTCCTTTGCCTGCTGAAAGGTGAGAGACAATGCAGTCGGGGAATGTAGCGACGCCGTTCGGGCGGCGGCCAATGACGCTTGCGCTCGTGCGGCGCCAGGCGGCAATGGAAATCAAGCATGGAAAAGCTGCCGATAAGTGGAAAGTGTTGAGAGACGCTTCCGCCGCGATGGAACTGCTCAAGATCCAGTCGAACAGTCTGGCTGTTCTTGACGCACTTTTGAGTTTTTATCCTGACAATGAGTTGCGTCAGGATGCACAATTGATTGTCTTCCCCTCGAATGCCCAACTGGCGCTTCGGGCGCATGCAATGGCGGGCGCAACGTTGCGGCGGCATATTGCCATTCTGGTGGAGTCGGGGTTGATCGTCCGTAAGGATAGCGCCAATGGCAAGCGCTTCGCCCGCAAGGGCGACGATGGCCAGATCGAGAATGCTTTTGGCTTCGACCTGTCGCCCCTCCTGGCGCGATCGGAAGAGTTGGCGATGTTGGCGCAAAGAGTGGCGGCCGAGAGAGCCTCGCTCAGGAAAGCCAAAGAGAGCCTTACAATTTGCCGGCGGGATGTTCGCAAACTTATTACTGCTGCAATGGTCGAGGGCGCCGACGGCGATTGGAAGACGACCGAGGACATCTACATTGCGCTCGCGAGCAGAATTCCGCGCGTTCCGACCCTTGAAGGGGTCACTAGCGTTCTCAATGAAATGGAGATGCTCCGTGAGGAAGTGCTTAATCGTTTGGAAAACCTCGAGAATGCTGAAAAAATTAGCACCAATGCTGCTCATATCGAGCAGCACATACAGAATTCAAAACCCGAATCCGTAAATGAATCTGAACCACGCTCCGAAAAGGAGCAGGGGGCAAAGGCGAGCTTGAGCCATCAGCCGAAGAATGAATCGCAAAGGGCGTTCCCCTTGGGATTGGTGCTCAAGGCGTGCCCGATGATCAGCGACTATGCACCGCGCGGCGTGGGAAGCTGGCGAGATCTGATGTCTGCCGCTGTGGTGGTTCGATCTATGCTGGGGGTAAGCCCTTCCGCCTACCAGGATGCCTGCGAGGCGCTAGGACCGGAGAATGCTGCGGTGGCAATTGCGTGCATCCTGGAAAGGGCTAACTTCATCAACTCTCCTGGAGGCTATCTGCGGGATCTAACGCGCCGAAGTGAGCGCGGTGAATTCTCGCTTGGCCCGATGATAATGGCGTTGTTGAAGGCCAACGGGCAAGGCGGTTTGAGGGCTGGGTAAGTGCGGCTGATCGTTATTCCTGCCGTTGAGGATTTCGGTTGTGGTCAGCTGACCACCAAGCTAACCTCTTGGAAAACACCAACTTTCAAAGGCGGCTTGTCGCAGGCATTGTGCCGGTTACCGTCTGGCTCCCGAGCCAAATGACGCCTCTTAGGGGAACAGTAGACCGTGATCTCAATACGAACGCGCCCAAGGTCGCGCACGAACAAGACCAGGAGCGAAGTCTTCGCACGAAATGGCAGCCGCCTTTCATCAATTCATTGGCACCGGCGCGGCAAATCGCAAGGCGGCCGGCTGTGCCGGCTAATCGCGAGTGGGCGATGGCGCTATCTCGCAAGGCCCAGCCATCGGCACAGTATTTGAGTCCGTTGAAGAAGGTGATGGGTCCAGGCGGCTTGGAGGAGGCATAGCCGTTCCAGCCGCCGAGTTTGGCGATGATCCAAGCGGCCCAGGCGAGCGAAGCTTTGGGATGGGGATTGGATTGCAGCTTGGTCTTGCCCTTGAAGCGGCTTTCGAGGGCGGCGAGCGTGTTGATCTCGTGGGGACTGACTGCCAGGCTTGCCGGGTGAGGATCGCCGCCACTGCGGTCCTGCACGAGTTGGAGGACGATTGCCGCGGCCTTGGCGGCGATGGCGACGAGCTTTTCCAGCCGCGGCGCTAACTGCAATTGGCTGTCTTCGATCTTGAAGCCCTGCGTCTTCATCACCCGGAAGAACTGCTCGATCATCCAGCGCTGCTTGTACCAAGCGACGATCTGCCAGGCGTCAGTCGCACTGGAGAGCGCATGGGTGGTCAAGAGCAGCCAATGCAAGGGCTCGACACCGTCGGGTGCGTCCGGTTCGACGACCTCGACCCAACTGAGCCTAACCCCGTCGGGCAGCCCTTCTTCGCGCAGGTTTTGCGGTCGCCTGATCGTCGCCTGGCCGAAGCGCAGGCACAACGTTGCCTGCCGCGCCGGACGGTCGGCGCGCTCGCGCAGCTCGATCGTTTGGGTGTCGCAGAACCGAACTGTCTCTACGACATCACGCAGTTTAGAGCCGCCGATGAGTGCATGGTCATGCATGACGCGCGACAAAAGATCGAAGCGTTGGTCGGGCAGGCGCGCCCACATCATAAAGAAGTCGCCCTATTGCGCGACCTCGCCAATGAGCGATGGCGTTTCGGCGACCGGCGACCGGCGACCGGCGACCGGCGACCGGCGACCGGCGACCGGCGACCGGCGACCGGCGACCGGCGGCTTCGGCGGGGGGGAGCGCCGTTGGGGTCGACCGCATCTACGGGCTCTATCGCGAAGAAGGACTTTCCGTTCGCAAGCAGAAAAGCCGGGGCGGCACTGTCGGCACGCGTGGCCCGATCCTGGTCGAAGCGAAGGCCAATGCCCGAAGCTCGCTGAATCTCGTTCACGACCAGTTCGCTTGCGGAAGGCGGTTTCGCGTGCTCAACTTCGTCGAAGACGTGACCCGCGAATGCCTGGCGGCGATCCCGTGCACCTCGATCTTGCGTCGTCGCGTCGCTCGCGAACTGTCGGTCCTCATCGAACGGCGCGGCAAACCGGGGATGATCGTCTCCGACAACGGCACGGAATTCACCTCGAATGCCATCCTTGCCAGGTCGAAGGATCATAGTGTCGAGTCGCACGGCATCACGCCGGGAAGCCGATGCAAAACGCTAATGTCGAGAGCTTCATGTATAGACGGCCCCGCGGGCGCAAGAGGCTTTCTGCAAGTTTAGGTCATCATTCGGGTGCGTTCATGTATTCGGCCTTTGTCTGCGACCGAGACCATGGTCGCTGGCCCTGATGGAGTACGCGGATCGAGGCCTCATCAACGGGTCGCGCTTGAATGCGGCGCCTAAAGCTCTCCGGGTTTGCTCGATCCCCAGCTCCGCTGGATGACCATCTGTTGCTTCTGCACCTTACGCCGGTTCGCTGAGGTTTCCTGTCTATGCTGTCTTGACGCGTGCCTCCCTGAACATCTCTCCACTTGTCATCATCGCCCAGATGATCCGAGCAAGTTTGTTAGCCACGGCGACGGCCACGATCATAGGACGTCGTCGTTGTAGTAAAGCTTCGATCCAAGCTCCCCCGACCTTCGCTCGAGCTTTCGGATACCGAACTATATTCCTGGCGCCGATTACGAGCAGATGACGCAGGTAGGCATCTCCTTGTTTCGTAATCCCTCCCAATCGAGTGGTGCCGCCACTGGAGTTTTGACGCGGCGTCAGGCCCAGCCAAGCTGCAAACTCTCGACCGGAGCGGAACATCCTAGCGTCCGGAATGGTGGCGGCGATGGCCGTAGACGTGATTGGGCCGACCCCTGGGATCGACGAAAGCAGATTTGAGACCGGATCTGAACGACCGATTTCCGCTAGCTTCGTCTCAATCCCGTCGATCTGCTTGTTCAACTCGCCAACAGATCCGATCAAGCTGGTCAACGCATACCGAGCATGTTCTGGCAACGAGGCCGCAACTTCCTCTATCATCGGCATTATGGTCTCGATGCGTTGTCGACCTTGGCCGAAGATGATTCCGAATTCGGCGAGATGAGCGCGGATCGCACATACCGTCATGGTCCGTTGCCGTACCAGCAGACCTCTAGCTCGATGTAGCATCAGGAAGCTCTGGTTAGCCTCAGACTTTACCGGAACGAAGCGCATATCGGGTCGCCGAACAGCCTCACAGATGGCTGCAGCGTCCGCGGCGTCATTCTTCGCGCCGCGCCGTACAAACGGCTTCACATACGAAGGCGGTATCAACCTAACCTCGTGACCGAGCTTCATCAGCTCCCGAGCCCAGTAGTGCGCCGTGGCACAAGCTTCGACACCAACAACGCATGGCCTTGCACGCTGAAAGAACTTGATCATCTCGCTTCGCCGGAGCGCCGCGGTTTTGATCACTGAACCGTCGGCATCCACCGCATGGACGTGAAAGTTATGTTTGGCCAGATCAAGGCCTATCGTGCTGGCGATCATATCAGTGGCTCCTGTTTGAGTTGGCGCATCATCATACGACCAACCGGTTCGGAGCGGGGCCGTCTTCCCCATCAACGGCCGGATGCGGGACGAGATGGTCAACCAAAGCCTGTTCCTCGGCTGCGATTATGCCCGAAGCGCCATTGCTGGGCCGACGATTACAACCACTTCCGGCCGCACTCATCGCTCGGACCAGACCCGGGCACGTGATGCAGATACCATTGCCGCAACCGGCTCCAACGCTGCGCGAGATGAAAGCTTCGCGTTTCCGCCACTTGGCGTACTCGGAGCGCGCAGGCTCTAGTTGTGAGCTTTCGGGAGGTTGTCCATTCAAAGCGGATTTAGGAGACTGGAGCTATCACACCTCGAGTCGGAAGGATCGCCGCGAATGAACATTCATAAGAATGCCCGACTGACGCCGTTGCGCCGGGAACAAATGGCGCTTGCTGTTATCGAAGGGCATCTGACCCAGGCTCAGGCAGCACAGGCCTATGGCGTCGCGGCCAAGATCGTCGCCCGTTGGGTCGAGCGTTTCAAGGCCGGTGGTCGAGAGGCGATGCTCGATCGTTCCTCCCGACCTCATGCCATGCCCCGGCAGACCAGTCAGGCGCTGGCGGAGCGCATCATCACGCTTCGCCGCCAGCGCCTGACTGGCAAGCACATCGCGATCGAAACCGGTGTATCTGCAGCGACGGTGAGCCGGGTTCTCAAGCGCGCAGGCCTCTCCCGCCTCAAGGATATCGAGCCGGCCGAGCCTGTGCGTCGTCATGAACGCCAGGCTCCCGGCGAGATGATTCATATCGACATCAAGAAGCTCGGCCGGTTTCATGAGGTCGGCCACCGCATCACCGGCGATCGCACTCGCCAGAGTTCGCGCAGAGGCAAGAGTTGGGGCGCCGGTTGGGAATGCGTTCATGTGGCCATCGACGATGCCTCTCGCATCGCTTTCTCACAGATATCGCCGGACGAGACGAAAGAAAGCGCCGTGGCCTTCTTGAAGGCGGCATTGGCCTATTATGCCAGCCTCGGGATCGCGGTCGAGCGCGTCATGACCGACAATGGTCCCTGCTACACATCAAAGCCATTCGGCCAAGCTTGTCGCGACAACGGCCTCAAGCACGTTCGCACCAGACCATATACGCCTAAAACCAACGGAAAGGCCGAACGCTTCATCCAGACCGCCCTCAGAGAGTGGGCCTACGCCGTCGCCTATCCCAACTCGGACATGCCCGCCGCCGAACTGCCACGATGGCTTCATCGCTACAATTGGCACAGGCCTCACGGAAGTCTAAACTCAAAACCACCAATCACTAGGCTCGCTCTTACCCAGGACAACCTGTTGAGGCTCCACATCTAGTCGCTGCCGGAGAGGATTGAGTGCTAGGTCAGCGGGTCCACTGATCGAGGTTTTTCGCCAGACTCTGCTGTCGTGGGCCAGCAAGTCTTTTGGGGTGGGACGCACTGCCAACAGCTGCTTTTCCGGTGGTCAGCTGACCACAGCTACAACACTCTGAAAAGAAACGACATTTTCGGGCGCTACTATGGACGGCGCATGACCCGCTCCTCGCGCCACCTCTCACAAGATCGGTTGTGTAGAGATAGGTACCGTCCTGTCGCCGCCATGGGTCGCGGGGTCTTGGCGGTCATTTTTGATCGTACATGACGTTCTAAGGGCATTGGTCATGGTTGCCCGGGTAGAATGGCCGACAGCCCTTCTATGCGGCTGGTGTAGTAAGGTCAGTTGATGCACGGAGCCGATTGAGCGGCTTCGTGTTCGAACGAACAATCGCGGTGTTTGTCACGACTGAAAGGAGACATTGCTTTGTAATCTTAACGGCGGTCTCCGCAGGATGCTTCAGGACGAAGACCTCCCAGGCTTCGAGGACAGTCGAAATTTGCTGGTCGTAAAACGAATGTTTGCAGATCTTCGGCCGTAATCATTCTTGTAGGAAATATAGCTGGCGGCGCGGACAAATGGCTCAATCAAATTGTCGAGCATCCTTGAAAGAACGCCGAAACGCGGACGGATTGTAAAAGAAACAAATACTGTCTGACTGAGTTCCGGCTCGCGCCCGAATTCGTCGTGCAGCCGAGACGGCTTTTTGGTAGCGAGGGGAGCGGCTGTCCTCTGCTTTTACCCGCGCCGCCGAGGGTCATGGCCCGCGCGCCTCTGCGGATCATAATCACCGCGGCTGAAGCCTTCAGCACGTTCCGGGGGAGGGGGCGAGCAGGCGGAGGAAGCCGGCTCCGCGGCGAGGATGTAGGCGCTGAGCTGAAACCGCGGAGCGATAGCGACTAGCGGTCCTGGCGCTACAGATCCCCAAAGGCCGGACCTGACGGCTATGCAGTCGAATAGCGACAAGAAAAGACTCTCTGCCATCGGGCGTCGGATGAACCATGCCCTCAACGGCGAATGAGGCCAAATCGGTGGGCTTCGTCCAGCAGGACCCGCACCGAGGACGGTTGCCAGTTCTTGCCGCTGCGCACAGGCCGTTCTCCCATCTGGTCCAGTTGCGCGGCAATGTCGCGCAGCGACAGGTTGGGATCGGCAATGGCAATTGCCGCCACCAGCTTCATCAGATAGTCTTCGGGAGCCCGGCGAGGGGATCGAGCAAGGAGTTCCTTCTCCGCGAGCTTTTCGCGTACCATGCGATGAACAGCGCGACGAAGGCGTTCGACGGTCCAGTCGTGGCCACGGCGATTGAGAACCCGCACGACATTGTCCCAACTGTGCTGCGGCCGGAGTTGACGCACCATCGGCAGCCACGTCTGCGCCGATGCAATGAGTTCATCGAGATAGAGCTTCTCCCGTGCCTGCGAGATTGCCTTGATCGCCTCCGGCCGTCGTTCTCGCAGACCGGGATTTCCAGGAAGCTTGCCGCGTGCCTTCGCCGCCTTAATGCCGGCTTTGGTACGCTCAGCGATTAGCGCCCGCTCGAGCTGCGCGACGGCGCCGAGGACCTGAAGGGAAAACATGCCCTGCGGGGTCGACGTATCGATTGGATCGCGGATCGACCGGAAATGCACGCCGCGGGCCTCGAGGTCCTCGATCACCGACAAGAGATGACTGACGGATCGGGCCAGTCGATCGAGGCGCACGACAATGAGGACGTCGCCGGCGCTAAGTTCAGCGAGTAATCGCGTCAGCACCGGTCGAGCCCGCGATGCTCCGGAACCATGCTCCTGATGGATCCGATCGCAGCCGGCTGCACGCAGCTCGTCCAACTGGGCATCGTGGACCTGTTCATCCGTCGACACCCGGGCATAACCGATCAGCCGCTTGGGAGATTGTTGGTTGTCAAATGTTTGTGGCTTTGCCATCGCGCTTGTAACGGCCCTGTCTCGAAGTAGTTTGTACAGATAAGGCATGCGTTTGAAATCGAACAGTTGCAAGCGTGTTTTAAGTGTCAAATAGCGGCCCACCAGACTCAAATCGCCACCCGAGATAAGCAACGGAGCGTCCGCACTGACAAACCCGCGCCAGCGGGCTCCTGTGGCGGAAAGGCCGGAAAACAACGGTTTTGGAGATGTCGCGAGAGCAGGGGGCCGCAGGAGGACGCCGGCGCATCATGCGGCAAGAAGGGGTCGGGATCATGCGGGCCAACTGGGGCGGCCGAATTCTGTCTCGGGGAGTCCGGTCATCCAGGACGGCCGACCACTGATTTGCGCGCTGAAATCAATCGCTGCCGAGGTGGCTTTTACTTCCCGTTTTCAGTTGAAGCGCTAAGCTGAAAAACTGGCGCCGAACTTTGACCTAATGGCTTCACACGGAGCAGGGGAGGGGAGAGCGATGTTCGAAATCATTCGAGTTGGTGGAAGGGTGTTGGAAGAACGCGCTCACGGTTGTAAAAACCGGCTAACGATAACGATAGGAATTTCGGATGAGCTGGAAACTGAGGCGAGTTAAGCAGTGTGCCAAGTGCCCTTGGAAGGTGTCCACGAACCCTCATGATATTCCGAATGGCTATAGTCAAGAACTGCATCAGGCTCTTGTCCGCACCATCGCCGAGCCGGAATCGCTGAAAGGCACCGGCCAGGTGATGGCTTGCCATGAGCATGCGCCAGGGGAGGAAGCCCACTGTGTCGGCTGGCTCATGAACCAGATCGGGCCGGCAACAACATCCCTTTGCGTCTTCAAGTCATGTCTTGCGACAATATCGAGGCGGTCATCTTGGAAGGCCCGCAGCACGAACGGTTTGAAGATACGCTGCCGAAAGGCAACGACGTCGCAGTTGGGTAGGGGTCAACTTGCTGCGATCGCCAAAAGGCAGATCAGCGGCCGCTGCCCCTTGGCACAGCTCTGATTGTTGCCATTAAAGGCCCGATGCCTTGGTGAGTTTGATCCGGAAACGGTCACGGCGCAGGTGATACTTGCGGGTCATTTCCGCGCTGGTATGACCGAGCTGTTTTTGGACATACCGCAAGTCGACCTCAGCCGAGCAGGGTGACGAGCAGGCCCTTGGCAAGCGTCTCGACCCAGCCGCAGCCGCCTTCGGTCTGGTCGCGGCCGCAATCCAGCCCGACGATCTCGGAGCGGCGCAGGCCGCCGGCAAAGCCGATCAGCAGTATCGCCCGATCCCGCATGCCGCGCGGAGTTCCCCTATCGAGCGTTTCGAGTATGGCGATCATGTGCTCGGGGAGCACGGCTTCTTTTTGGCGAAGAGGGGCTACATGGGTGTTGCGGATGCCGGCCAGAACGGTGGTGGACGTTTAGCGGCATCTAATTATAGCATCCGAGAGGCCCGGCCGCTTCGACGGGTTGCACTATTGTAATAGCTTGATGCCTGCTGAACCGAACGATGACGTGACTGCTCCATGGCTTCGGGCAGGGGAATGCCGCGATTGGCGGCCTCAGTCAGATAGCCGGACCTCAACCCGTGCACCGAAAACTCCCCGGGCTCGAGCCCGGCCATTTTCACCCGCCGCTTGACGATATCATTGACCGCCTTCGGATCGAGCGCCCGGCGCGAAACATGGCCCCAGCGATCGATTGCCCGAAACACGCTGCCCTTGTTGATCCTCGCGGCCGCCAGCCAGGCATTCAGCGCCTCCACCGGCCGGCCGGTCAGATAGACGATCTCGTCCTGGCCGGCGCCGGAGTTCTTGGTACAGCCGAGATGGATCGACAGCGAGGGCAGGGGGCTTCCATCGTCGCCAGAGACCGGCGGCTCGACCGTCAGCTGCTCCTTGCGCAGGCCGGCCACTTCGCTGCGCCGGCGGCCGCCGGAGGCAAAGGCGACCATCAGGATGGCGCGGTCGCGCAGATCGCGCAGATTGTTGCCGCCGCAGGTCGCCAGCAGTTTGGCCAAAACATCTGATGTCACCGCCTTGGCGCTCTTGCGAAGACGTTGTCTTGGCGCGGCTCGGATCGCCAGCCGGATCGCGGATTTGAGGGCAGGGGAGGCGAAGGCGCCGTCGAGACCGCGCCATTTGGTCAGCGTCGACCAGTTGGCCAGCCGTCGTCCGACGGTCGCCGGCGCGTGCGGCCCGGTCGATCGAAGAAAGCCGCCGTCGCGCAACGCCTGGCCGACTGCGGCCGGCATGCCGTGCTCGGGATCGGTCTCGCGCCGGGCCGGATCCCACAGATGATGGGCGACGAATTTCAACAGCAGCGCCTCGGGCGCCGGCCATGGGAGGGGGCTACCGGTCGCGGCCATCGCCCAGGCCTCGAGGTAGCCGAGGTCGGAGGCGAGCGCCCGAAGCGTGTTGTCGCCCATGCCTTCGTTGACCAGGTGCCGCAGCGTCTCGACGTCCTGGTCGGACAGAATCTCGGCGAGCTTGTCGCGCCGGTCGATCGGCAGCACGGCGGCGATGGTGTCGAGGGTTTCGGCCCGGCGGGCGATGGCGTCGGGCGCTGATTTCGGGGCGATGATGTCCATGGGCCTCCTGAAGCGGCGAAATCCGGCTGCCGGAATGGCGCCGGCGGCCGTGCTTTGCCCCGTTTTCGCTGATTTGCGGGCTTCTGGCAATCACTTCCGATAAGCATTACTTATCGGAAGTGAGACGTCAGCACTCATTCGGTAATGAATGACGGAAGTGTATGCTGTATTCGCTTCCGTTTTGGAAAAGAACAGCGTTAATTCCGATAGTTAATGAGGTATGAAGATCTGTGGCTTCGGTGGAGTTATTGGTGGCGCACGCGGCGAAATGAGCCCATAGGCAAGTGAGGGAGGCCGAACCTGCCCGCGCCTCGGCGGCAAGCTCGGCCGAACCAATGAGCGGACGGGTTCGTGGGCGAAATTCCGCCAATCGCCCGTTCCCGCCTAGGCCGCTTCCCAGACCTGGTTCAGGATTTTTGCAGCGAGCGCCGCCTTGTCCTGTGGCAGGAAACGGCCGTAGTGCTGCTGCACCACATCCGGGGTATCCTGAATCGCGTAGCTCGCCTGCTCGTAGGATCCGGTCTGCTTGAGGATGTGGGTCGCCAGAATATCACGGACATTGTGTGGGCCATGCGGCAAAAGGCCTTTAATAGCGCCGCGACCGGTATAAGGGTTGTAGATCCCATATCTTTGAATGACGGTTCTCCAGGCCTCATAGAAGGTCGTCGAGTCGTATGCTGCGTCGATGCTGGTGGTCTTGACCGTCTTCACGAAGAGCGTGCCGGGATCCTTCGCACCGGCGAGCAGCACACCGCGATGCCGGTCGATATAGGCATCCAGGTATTTGGAAAGATCGAGCAGATCGGGAAGGATCAGCCGGAACGGTTTTTGCCCAAAGAAGGACGAGCCGGAATTCTTGAACGCGACGGACGGGATAAGCACTTCCCAGCCACGCTCGCGGTCGCTCCAGCGCAGCTCCCCACACTTCATGTCTTCTAGCCGGCGCTCCGCCGTCGGAAAATGACCGCGCGGGCACACGCGCAGCTGGCGAAGGTTTTTCTGCCGCAATCCCAGATGCAACCCAAGCCGAAGCATCAGGAAGGAGCGGATCGCTTCAGCCGCTGGCCGCGGATAGAGACGCTCGTCCGGCATCCGCTTCAGGATCTCGTCGGTGATTTTACGATACTCTGCCAAAGGGCTGTCCGCTTCGAGGATCACCATGATCGGCTCGAACGGATCGCGATGCACCCGCATGACCCGTTGAACCTCCTTGGAGCGATTGGCAGCATGCCGATGAAACGCATCGCAGGCGCCATGCCAGTCGCGCGAAGCAAATTCGATTTCCTCCGGGGCGATCAGGCCTTCGATCGGCCGGACATTTTTCAGAAGCTCCGGATGCTGCCGGATCCAGCCGACCTCGGCACGGGTGAGGGCCTGTGCGACCATCAGCATGTCTTCTTCCCACTTGGTGTAGAAGCCGCGCCGCTGCTCGCGCCATTGCAGATACCAGTCCCAGACGCCTGGGAAAATCAATAAGCCGAAGGTCAATTGGCTGAGCGGGACGCCGCAGCCCTTGACGACGCCGGCGGGTGAGGCGGCCAGCGCCCCGAACATCAGCCCGAGATGCTCGATCTTTTGCGATGCAGTTTCCTCGCCCCACACTCCATTGCGCTGGAAGCCGATCGCCGTCAGCGTCGCGGTCTTGAAGCGGATCAGGTCGGCCGTCTCCATCGCCAGCCGCGGCGGCGCATCGACCACGCCGGAACGAAGATCCGGATCCTCGAAGGATTCGTCCGCACTGTGACTGGCGCAGCTGGATAGCACCGGAGGCCGGGGAGACAGGGATCCTCCGCCATAGGTGATGCCGGGAAACCGGATGGCATAGCGTTGCTTGCTGGCCGCCGCCTGGTAGCGGCGATAATCGGCGGAGCCGGAGATGATGACACGCCGCACCCAGTCGATGATCTCCTCGCGCTTGGAGAACGGCAGGCTGCCAAAGTCATCCGGTAGATGCCACGCCAGTCGTCGCCGCTCGGCAGGGCTGATATCGCCGAGGTCGTGATCATTGAGCGAGCGAGCCTGATGCGGGAGCTTGGCCTTGAAATATCCCTCCGCCAGTCGGTAGCGTCGCTCGATGCGGGCGAGGATTTCGAAGCTGGCAATGGACCTCGGCGCGCGTTCGCCTTGGATCCATGACAACAGGGTCTTGTGGTCGAAATTCTCGCCGAGACGAATGATCGCGCGATAGAGTTGCCAGTAACTGTCACCGAAGCGGCGCATCTGGTAGATGAGGGCGTCCTGAAAGCTCTCGGATCCTCCGCCGCCTCGAACAGTGGTTCGGGAAATTCGTGGATCGGTTTCGGCTGCGGAACTCGCGGCGCAGAGGCGGATTGGGGCGGAGTGTGGGGCTTGCGGGTCGTGGATGCCGTTGGTGCTGGCGCGCGACGAACGGGTTTGGGCGATCTGGTTTTCGGGTTTGGTGGCCGAACCTCTTCCGCCGCGGGCGGCATGCGGAGCCAGCGGAGGATGGCGTCGAGGCCGGGGCGCAGGTGGTTTTTCAGCTCCGGCGTCAACTCGTCTTCGATCCCGCAGGCTTCACCGATCGCCGTCCAGTCGAGGCGGCCGTTTAGCAAAGGTGGTGACTTGCGGTAGACGATCAGGCTGATGAGGTAGGGCCGGATATTTTCCAGGACCCGTTTCGATGCGATCGGCGCAATGCGCAGCTCGCAGAAGTCTGAGATTTTTCGTTGAAAATGGCGTGAGGAAACGTCTTGTTTTGGCATGCTCGCATTCCATAGCTTTCGGCCCCAATGCCGAGGGCGAGCGGAAATAAAAGCTGTCCTTTAAAAAACCATGTATCCCCGGTCGGCCCTCCTCAAGCAGCGCAGCCGGATGCGCGTTGACAAGCGTCGAAATTCAGGCCGACAGTTTTCCGTCAGCCTCGGCATCACCATCGTCGAAACCAAGGTCCTCTTCCAGCGTCTCGATCAAGACCTGGGCATCGTTTGCAGGCAGGATTTCAACGTTGCGTAGCTTACGGTTGATGGCGCGGCCTCGCACCTCGACATTGTCGATCTGGTTGGACGCTTCCTGTAACTTCTTTTTAACCTTCTCCAGCACTGGGCCGAATTTACCAAACTCCTCCTTGACCGCGGAAAGAACCTGCCACACTTCGCTGGAACGTTCTTGGATTGCAAGTGTGCGGAAGCCCATCTGCAGACTGCTAAGGATGGCAGTGAGGGTTGTCGGTCCGGCCACTGTAACGCGATAGGATCGCTGGAGGTCGTCGCATAGTCCCGGACGGCGGATGATTTCGGCATAAAGGCCTTCCGTGGGCAGGAACAGAATCGCAAAATCCGTCGTCTTCGGTGGACGAATGTACTTACTTGAGATGTCCTTGGCCGAGTTTTTGATGCGTGTCTCCAAAGCCTTCGAGGCTTCCTCGACTGCGGCAATGTCCCCGATTTCGGAGGCCGCCTGCAGCCGTTCATAATCCTCAATCGGAAATTTCGCGTCGATCGGCAGCAGGCACTCCTCTGTCTCGCCCGCGCCGGGAAGCCGGATTGCGTATTCGACGCGTTCGTTGCCGAATTCGGACATGGTGGCATTCGCCACATATTGTGCAGGCGTCAATATTTGTTCCAGCAGAGCTCCAAGCTGGACCTCGCCCCACGACCCGCGCGACTTGACGTTCGTAAGCACGCGTTTCAAATCGCCGACGCCCGTCGCCAAGTTCTGCATTTCACCGAGGCCCTGATGAACTGCTTCGAGGCGTTCGCTGACGATCTTGAAGGAGTCTCCGAGCCGCTTGTCGAGCGTACCCTGCAGCTTCTCGTCGACGGTGACGCGCATCTGTTCGAGTTTCTCACCATTCTCCCTGCGCAACACGCCGAGCTGGTTTTCCACACTGAGCTTTAGTGCTTCGCCCGTCTGCGTGTTCTTCTCGCTCAACGCTTCCAGGCGCTTGCCAAAATCCTCGTGTTGGGCGCGCTGGATATCAAACATCTGCTGGTTCTGTTCGATCGAGTTCTTGGCAAAGCGGTCCAGGCTAGTTGTCACCGTTTCCGTCAGCGCCTTTGTCCGCTCGCCGGCATCGGCTTTCATTGCATCGAGATTCTGGATGACCTGATCACGAAGTTCGCGGAACGTGGTGAGGAGAGCTTCCTGGTTTTTGGAGAACTGGGCTGCGCTGTCGCTCGCCATCTGGCGAAGCGTCTGGGAAACCTGGTCCAGGTTTTCCTTCTGGTGTTTCGCCGCCTCGGCGGACTGCGTCCGCAAGGTTTCGGCGAGTGCCGCAATGCTCTTTGTGACCTCCTCACGCAAATCCTTACCGGATGCCGTGCCTTCCTCGCGAGCAGCCCGAAGATCGTCGCGTACATTGCGCTCAATGCGCTCCTGGGCCATTTCCAGGGCGCTCAGTTTTGCCGCTGCGGGATCGGCGTCAAGCTTTCCGGCCAACCTTGAAAGGCGGCTTGTGACTACGATGACAACAAGGAGCGATACGAAAGAGCTGAAGGCGGCGGCGCCCCACAGGCTCCATTGAATGTATTCCTGATCCACGAGCATGGTCCTGCCTGATCCTTAATTAATCCGGCGGCTATGAGAATCAGTAGCCGACATCTTTGGGAAGAAGGCACGTATTTTGGGCAAGCCTCAAGAAGTGGCGCGCGCAATGCTGTGCCTTGTGCATAAATGTTCCTCCAAACGTTCGACGCGATCCTATGTTAGCTGCTCATCATAGACTTGAGCCAACGCCAAACGCGTGCCCACCAGCGGTCAGGATAGAGTTCAGCGTAATAGTGTTCCCGCCGACGTTCCTCGGCGGCGCGGCCGGCGGCGATTTCCTCGGGAGTCCACTCAGTGGACCATTCGATCTTGCCCCGATCAATCCAATAATGCGACTTGCAAGGACGCTGCCAATTGCCGATCGACGGTCGAAGCGATGGTCCTTGGGGGTGATCCGTGAAACACCATTCGGTCGGCCCCAGAGGTGTCCGGACCTTTGAGCCGCAGCCGCATGCGCACAAGTGCGCGGCAGTCTCGAACTCCTCCGACACATAAAGAACGCCCGGCTCAAGCTGAGCCGGCATGGTGCGCACGCGTTCTAGCTTAATCCTTATCATAAGTATCCCCGGTGAGACTAAGGTCGTCGATTCCGAAGAGCACGTGTCGATACCCCTCGGTGTCTCGATAGAAGCCCCGCACTTGCTTGTAGCGGATCACCGCGAGGCAGGCATTGAGCGCGTTCAGTTCGCCGATCTGGATGTTTGAACGATAGATGTCGTCAGCCGCATCGGACAAGTCGGCGAGTTTCCGGTCGCGCATCGTTGCGCCCTCATCGAGGGGATAATAGGTGGCGCGAACCATGCCACCAATCGTGCCATGCTTGCGATTGAGACCCATGCCAACGTCGATGAAGGGGATGTTGCGCGAGATGAGCGCGTCGAAGATTCCTGCGCGCGACGAGCCTTTATCAACACAGATGAAGGCGAAGGTGACGCCGTCGAGGCGATCGGCAGTGTCTGGGTCGATGTAGGTGGCTTCTACTGTCAGCCCGTGCCGGAAATTGTCGTAGCGAGCGCCGTAGACGGTGGCTTTCGCCGTCCGCAGTTCCTCAGTGGCGAAGCGACCCGGGGAGCGAAACGCCGTATGGACATGGTAGGTGTCGCCAACGAACGCGCGGATACTCGGCACTGGCGTCTTGACTAGAAGATCGAGTAGATAGGCGCCGGTGCCGCCAAGCCCAATGATGGCCACCGTCTCGCCGGCAAACTCGGTGTTCAAGTCGCCGATCTGTGCGCGTGATGTGAGCGTGTCCTGAAGCTTGAATATTGGGTCGGGTTCAAAGGTCTCGACCACTCGGTAGGTGAAGGGTGTCGCTGCGGGATGCCGCTCGATCGCGGGTCCCGAGATAATTGATACGTAGCTTTCAATCTTGGCATAAAAATCAAGGAAACTACCTTGGGGTATCGGTTTGTTGGAGAACGAGCGCTGAACGACAACATCGGCGCACGCATTACTCAATTGAATCCTCGTTTCACCGCCGCCAAGGTTGAGGATCGGCGAGCCATCAAGCTGATGGGGATGGCCCCCTGCGAAGTAGATTTGATGATCGTCCTGCTGAACGTGCTCCTGGTCTATGAATACGAGCTTCGCAACGATCGCGCCGCTCTGCAGTGCGCCCTGGCGATCGAGATAGGGGATGTCACGCACGACGAGGCAATTGCTGTCGAACGCGACCGCATAGCCGCGCTCGACGAGCCGAGCGAGGTCGGGGTTACGACTGACCAGTTTCCGAAACACTGAAGATCATCCCTTCTTTGACTTTGACCGAGGCGCCCGGCGCGAGCGTACCTTCGGGCTTATTGCCCTGGCCGCGCTTATAGCGTACCGAGTAGGTGACCTCAGGGTGCTGGGCGTAATCCGGAACCTCAAGCGTCACCACCTCCGCATAGCTGATGTCGCCCTTGGGCCAATCGTGTTCGGTACCCTCGACGACGATAGTGACCGTCTTGTTGGGCTGTTCGTTAACCATCCGTGCGAATCTCCATATTCCGATTTAGGCAGTATCGCACTGGGTAGGTGTCAGAAACTGTCACCCCCGTATTCGCGCAGAATGCAAAGTGCATTCACCAACGACATTTCTTCGATCGTTCGGCAGGATGTTTCAAGCAGCAGCGGGCTGGCGAACACCATCGCTGCGGCCTGAGCGCGCGAGACAGCGACGTTGATTCGGTTCAGCGAGAATAGAAAAGAGATGTCGCGCGGTAGTTCCTCGCCGCTCGATGTCGTCATAGATACGAGACAGATTGGCGCCTCCTGACCTTGGAACCGGTCGACAGTGCCGACCCGCACCGCGCCCGGAAGTGCAGCACGGAGGGCGTTCACCTGCGCATTGTAAGGAGCAACGACAAGGATGTCGCCGTTTCCGATGATACGCTCGCGGCCTTCGCGATCACGATAAGTCGCGCCCTCGACCTCCGCTATCCGGGCCACAATCGCTTGGATTTCCTCGGGGCTCACCTGAGACCGACCGGCATGTGTGACGGCGCGCATGCTGGCACCCAGGAGATCGATACCAGCGCGCGAGACAAGCGTCTGACTGCGCGCCGCGTCGTCGCTGCGGAGCCGCCCCTCGTAGACGGCCGTCGAAATGAAACCGCAGACCTGCGGGTGCATTCGGCGGCTGACGGGAATGAAAATGCCGCGGTCAGGTGGTACTACTCGGTGCCCATCGATCAGATATTCGAGGCACGAACGTCCACTGTCGCCGGGATGGGTGCCCTGCAGAGGTTGGGGCAGTTGCATGGGATCGCCGACTAGCACGATGTTGCGGCTGGACCTTGCCATGGCGAGGATGTTGGCAAGGGAGACTTGGCCAGCCTCGTCGACTACCAAATAGTCAAATGCTGCGTCGCTGTATCGGGCGAAATGCCATGCAGTTGCGCCGACAACATGTGCGGATGCGATCTCAGGCGCGTCATTATCGCTCACAAAAACAATGCCAGGATAGGCCTCTTCGTCGCCGTCGTCAGACGTCTTCTGAACGAGTCGGCAGTTCATGCCCTCCACCCGTGCTCGGTCTGCCACCGCCTTCAGCAAATTGCTAATCGCCTTATGGCTGTTCGAGGACACGGCGACACGCTTGCCTGCCCGGACAAGGTCCACGATCGAGAGCGCACTAACATACGTTTTGCCGCTCCCCGGCGGTCCCTGGATTGCCAGCGTAGAATCGGCCATTGCAGCGATTGCACGGCTTGTTTCGACGGACAGGTCGTCCCCTGAAATCACACCAGGGGACCGCAAACCGTCCACGAACCGGGGCCGGGAGCGGGTGAGTATGTCCTCGATGGCAGGGACGCGCCCAGTATTGGCAATGATTTCCTCGGTTACTGCCGCGATCGCGTCCTTCAGGACGTTATTGCGCAGAGGCCTCGGCGGCAAGAGGTCAAGGCGATCGGGTAGAGGGCCTTTCGCCGTTGAGCGACGCAATACCAGCGTGTTCGTATCGTGGTCGATCGACCGCAGGTTAACGTCTTCTGGCATTGCTGCCGGCTTCAAGCACGGACTCTTGCCAGCACGCAGCTTCGTCTCCTGTTGTGGGAACCGATATGTCCGTTCGAAGGACTGCTTCGTGACCTGCACAGGCTCGCTTACGGCCTCCAGGCCCTGGATACATTCGAGGTCGTCGAGTAGTTCCTCGCTTTCCTGCGCGAGGCGGTCGAAGATCGCCCAATAAGCCGGCTTGTCCTCGCGCTTGTGGAATTGGCTGAGGTCAAGCAGCAAATCGGCCACTTGGTCGCCGAGACGCTCTCGCACTGGCTGCAGTTTGGCGCGTAGGACTCTGATCTCCTCATCCTCTGCCTCGATATTTGAGAGTGATCCGCCTTCGGGCACCTCGCCAAGGACTGGCCAAGCCATTCCCGTCGGGCGGACATCGCGGACAAGCCAATCGCGAAGCAATTGTGTCGAGATGCAGTCTGTACGATTGTAGTCGTGGATTTCGTCGAGCAGGCGCTGCTCGCCGGTGTGGCGCCACTCCTCGTAGAAGACGACACTGCTCCCGGCGGTCGCGACGTCACCCGCACGCTTCTTCATGTAGAAGGCCTCGAGATCTTTGATAGAGTAGCCCTTCTCCGATGCGATCATGCCGCCGGAAACGACCTTGAATAGATCGACAAAGCGACGCTCGCGCTGGAGTTGATCAACCGCGGCCTCGCAGGTGCGATGCTGCGCGGTCAGCCGCCGTAGTGCAGCAATCTCGTAGTTGGCATAGTGATATACGTGGGCGTTTGGGTGCCGCCGCATATGCTCGACGAGGAAAGTCAGCAGGTCGGCCACGGAGCGGCCTTCGTCCTCGCGGGTATGAGCCCAAAATGCCCGAAACGCCCACTCATTCTTTTCGCGGTACCAGACGCCATGTAGGTACTCAAGCCCGCCCGGGAAGTACGGATCGCCCTCGATATCGTAGAATACGTCTCCGTCATCAGGGGCCGGCAGCAGGCCGAACCCTTTTCCAGGCTCCGTATTTCGGAGCTCGAAGGCCGGCGGCCCACCAGCTCGGCGCGCCGACTGCAGCTGAGCCTGAGATACCAACTTGCGTTGAGTTTCGGCCGCCATTTTCGGCACGCGATCTTTGGATACAGCAAGAGCGGCCATCGTGGTAATGCCGACTGCCTCGAGCCTCTGACGCTGAGACCTGCTGATGCCTGCAACCAGCGCCAGACTGTCGTCGGCCTCCCACTGCTCGGCACAATGGCTACTCCAACGACAGAGGGTGCACGCCGACACGGGTTCGGACCGGGTCTCGGGACGCTCCATGAGAAACACCTCCAGCATCCGCCGAGCGTGGCGTGCATAGGCCGATACTTCCGAAAGCCGGACAGTGAAGCGGCTACCGTCGCCCAACTGGAGGTGGGCGGCCTCTGGCGCCACGCCCTGTACTTTTTCGATGAGATCACTGTACAAACAGAGTTGGAGGACATGCTTCGGATCAGGCTTCCGCTTCAGCTTGGTGTCGACAACCTCGTACGACCACGCGCCGAGGTCGGAGGGTCTTTCGACGCGTTCAAGGAAGTCGCTGTAACCGCCCCATGCGCCATCGAGCAACGCGCCCTGGTAAATGATGTCGGGGCCAGTCCTCATCGCCTCGAGCGTCAGGCGTACCGACTCTTCCAGTGAAATTTTGTCCTTCGGAATCTCGATGACACTATGGCCATCCGCCTTCAACCTATCCAGGAACGCAAGTTCGTGATCATCGCCCTGCTTCTGGAGTAGCTCGGCTTCAGGGCCGTCTTCATCGGGCTTAAGGTCGCCAACTTCGATCAAACGTAAATCCAAAGCCGTCGCATGGCGGCAGCCTTTGAACCGCATGAGATCCGACGCACTCAGTCGTAACAAGTCCCCAATCAATCGCATGCGCAATCTCCTTTCTTCCGCTATAGCTGAAAAGGGCGACAAAAGCTGTCATGGTGATTCTATGTCTTTCGCGAAGGCTCAGGACCTTCTCAAGCTAGCGATGATGGCGACCCGCCGAGGGGGCGTGTCACTTGAGGAAATCATCGAAGAGTTCGGTTGCGTGCATCGATCAGCGCAGCGCATGACGGTCGCATTGGAGACTGCATTTCCCCAGACGCAGTCTGATGATGGCGACGATCGCAAACGCCGTTGGCGAATCCCAGCACGGGCGATCGCACCACTCTTGACCCCCTCGGCTGAAGAGCTCGCGGCGTTAAGCGCGGCAATTGCGGAACTTGACACGGCTGGAATGAAGCCTGAAGCAGGTATGGTTCGCGAACTCGAGCGAAAAATACGGGCGCTTATTCCACCTGAGGCCGGGACGAGGCTCGCAGTCGATGAGGAAGCGCTGCTCGAAGCCTTAGGACACGCGGCGCGACCGGGGCCGCGCCCCGCTGTCAGCAGTGAGGTCGACGCGGCGATCTCTGAAGCGCTCAAGGGGCCGTTCCTGTTGCGGATATCTTACCGCAAGCGCAAACAGGATAAGCCGACCGAACGGGTGATTGCGCCGCACGGCCTGCTTCTTGGTGTGCGTCGCTACTTGGTCGCGAGGGACACGACAAAGAAGCCCGAAGCACCGTTGCAGCATTACCGCGTCGAGGAAATCTACTCGGCCGAGGTACTCGACGAGAGCTTCGATCTCGATCCCGGTTTCAACATCCGCAAGCACGCAGAGAAGGGCTTTGGGTCGTACGAAAGCGCCGCCGAGCACGGCGACGTCGTATGGCGGTTCTCGCCGGACGCCGCGCCCCATGCGCGCCGCTTCGTATTCCATCCGACCCAGACCGTCGAGGAGGAGCCTGACGGTTCGCTGCTTGTGCGCTTCAAGGCGTCCGGCCTCCTTGAGATGTGTTGGCATCTCTACTCTTGGGGAAACTCGGTAGAAGTGCTCCAGCCCGCACGACTGCGCGAGATGGTGAAGGGGCACCAGCGCACATTCGACGCGCTGCCGTGAGACGATACGAGAAAAAAGGAATTTGCACATCGCACTCGGTCCATCTGCTGACGAAGTGTGAAACGGAAGCGGCATGTGGAGGGCGCCCGTCTGCAGTATGAATTTGGATATAAGCTTGGCGGGCATTGCTGCAGAGGCTATTGATCGGTATCGGAAATCGATAGAATTGGGGCGTAAGAATGGATTGGGAGAAACTGCTCTGTAGTGAACGGCTTGGCGACAAGCACTATGAGCCCAGGCCGAACCGGTCGATCTTCATTCAGGATCATGACCGCATTGTATTCTCTGCGCCATTCCGGCGACTGGCCAACAAGACCCAGGTCCAACCTCTGTACGAGCATGATCACGTCCACCACCGCCTAATCCACTCTGTCGAGGTCAGTAGCGTCGGGCGATCGCTGGCCATGCGAATTGGGAATTGGCTTGAGGAAACACATAGGATCGCCAGCGGCGAGTCCAACAGTTTGGCAAATATTGTTCAGGCAGCTTGCGTCGCCCACGATATCGGCAATCCCCCCTTCGGCCATTCAGGCGAAGCGGCGATGGGCGACTGGTTCGCGGAGAAGTTCGATGATGCCAAAGGGATCATGGCGGAGGTCGAGGATCAACACCGCTCAGAATTCGTGAGGTTTGAAGGCAACGCACAGGGATTTCGAATTATTTCGCGGCTTGAGATGTACCGCAATGATGGTGGCATGCGCTTGTCCAAGGCAACTTTGGGGGCGTTCACGAAATATCCGACCACTTCTGCCGTCCGCGAAAGCATTGTCGGCAACGGAAATGTGGAATATGTCGGCCTCAAGAAGTTCGGCATCTTCAGTTCCGAAATAGAGCTGTTCAAGGAAGCGGCCAATTCGTTGGGGCTTCCTGAGGAAGTGGACCGCATTGGGAATTGGTGGCGTCGGCATCCGCTGGTGTTCATCGTCGAAGCCGCAGACGATATCTGCTACAACATCGTCGATCTTGAGGACGCCTTCACGACAGGTGAGCTACCATTTGATACGGTCAGAGGGCTGTTGCACGAGGCAGCGAACAACCCGAACCGCGATGTGAGTAGACTCAGCCCTGCCGAACATATCGCATTATTGCGGGCACTGAGCATTGGGGCCGCAGTCGAGAGTTGCGTCGAGGCCTTCAAGACCAACTACAATGCCATTATGGCCGGAACGTTCTCTAATTCTCTAGCTGATACAGGGCCAATGGCCTCTGTCTTCGCAAAAATGAAGACCCTGTCTCGGGACCAGGTCTTCACCGCCCGAAGAAAGACAGAATTGGAAGTGTCTGGGCGGCGTGTGATAGGCAATGTGATGTCAGGTGTACTTCCTGTCTTCGACGATCTTTTTAAGGTCAAGTGGGATCAGGATGGGCTTTCCGACCACACACGGCAGCTCGCTAGGGCGCTCGACTTGGACTTGCGGGACGTTACCGATGCCGAGCGTGCTTTGCACGCTCTTGCCGACTTCGGGTATGACTGATCGATACGCTGTGAGGATCGCGAGGATGCTCAGCGGTATCTAGTGAACGGCGCGCGCCGCATCTCGGCCATGGAGGTGATTTTACCCTTCGCCCGGAAGCAGACAAAGCGGCGACCAACTTCCCTAGAGTTCACAGTCGCGCCACAACCGGCAATTCCCGGAGGTCTGTATGCGTCACGCCACCGATCATGAGGCTTTTTGATGCGCCGACCTATCTCGCTGACGATACAGCCGGCGTCTCTGAGTGCGACTTCATGGCAGACTCGCGCCAGTACGTCCTAGAGGAAGTTGCGAGACGCTGCGTACTTTATTCTCGTGGGTTGCTTACTCGTAGCATGGGCGAGAACACACTAGGCGCCGCGGCGTTTGGGGCGATTTGGAGCATGCTCCTGCGGCGGTGTTAGGAGTGGTTCGTCAAGCGACAATGAGGCTTGGGACTTGGTTGATTTTCCACCTGAAATTGGAAGGCGAAGAGATGGGGATTCCCGTATTTCCGCTGGCGTAGGTTTTGCCGGGGGGCGCTTTCGCTGCAATACGCGCGCCTCCTGAGCGGCTCTTACCGTATTCAGCTCGGTCAGAATGCCAAGGTTTGGTCCCGCGATCAGATCCTTCACGGTTATGATTTGAATTCGCGCTCGTTCTCCGCCCGGGAGTGATATTCTCCCGCCTGTTGCTGCTTCGGTACGCATGTCTTGAGTAGGGTCGTTTAGGCAGATAAGGACTCCCATGTCGGCGGCTTCCCGTTGGACAACGCTTTTCAATACCCGAACCGCGTCTGGGCCGATGTGTTTTCCGCCTTTTACAGAAACTATCGCGTGACCATATTTACCCGGGCCGGTCACAAAGGCGATTTCACCATCAATGCCCTTGTCAGGTCCACGACCCTTAGCCTGACCACCAATTCGTCCGACTGCCCATTCCTGAAATGTATACGGCTCAGTGGCCGCAAGCTGACGCGCTCCGTATTCGTCCTTTGGAATTCCCTCAATTGAATAGGTGGCGAGAGGAAGCCAGGTCTTCATTCTATCCTGAATTACCTGGATCGCCAGATAGGTAATATCAATTCCAACCCATGCTCTTCCCAGCCGCTCCGCAGCATGCAGTGCCGTCCCGCAGCCACAGAAGGGATCCAGCACAACGTCGCCTGGCGCCGTTGAAGATAAGATGACACGCTCTAGCAGAGCGAGGGGTTTCTGTGTGGGGTAACCGATGCGCTCCTCAGCCTGCGAGTTGAGAGGAGGTATGTCGCCCCAAAAGCTGCCGATAGGGTTTCCCCGATCATCAGTCGGCCGGAGTTTACGGCGCGGCGCGCCTGATCTGCTCCACGACAGATTGCCCTCCGCGTCAATCTCACGGAGTTTCTCCAACTCTACGCGCCATCCGTATGGTGGCGGTGTGAAGCCCTTATATTCGTAGACGAGATTTGGGCGAACACCCATGCTCGCCGATCGAAGAATTGGGCCGTCTGCATAGGGGCCAAGTTCGTCCGACCTATCATATTTTTCCAGGAGTTCGGCCTGGGACAGAGGTACACGTATCGCGTCTTCATAAAAGGGCGCCGCGTCTGACTTCGCATAATAGAGAATAGTATCAGTGCTCGGGCTGAACTTCTTGCTTGCGTGTTGTGATCCCTTCGGATTTCGAGACCTGAGCCAGATAATTTCGTTCCGAAAGTTCGAGGCGCCAAATATCGAGTCCATGACGGTTTTCAGATAGTGGCTGGCCGTGGGATCGCAGTGAAGGAATATGCTGCCTGTTGGGTTCAAGACACGCTTCAAATGTATCAGGCGAACAGTCATCATGGCGAGGTAAGCCATAAGATCGCTCTGACCCAGAAAACCTTGGAGAGCTTGCAACATTCGGAAGATTGAGACATCGGATCGGCGCACCGATTCCATCGCAGCTTCCGCCCCGTCTTCCCAGCGCCAAGTGTCTTCGAACGCCATCCGCTGCGCATCAGCCCCGACAGGTGATTTATAAAGGATGTTGTACGACGCTTTGGAGTTGAATGGCGGATCTAAGTAAACCAGATCGACGGAGTTTGCCGCCATCTTCTCCAGCCAATCGAGATTGTCCCCGAAGTAGAGTTTGTTCACGCAATGTCCCCGATGAACGCGACAGATACTTTTTCATCTTCTACAATCTTGGTTGAATTTTCGTTTATACTAACGGAGCAGTTTCCGGCCTCAGTTCCAGTCCGGAAGGCACCGCCCAATCGGCACATAGGGAAGGCCTAGCTGTCGGAATCTTCTTCGGCGGCTGGCGCCGCGCCCGTCATCGCTGAAACACATCCACCCATCCTCCATACTTTCTGGCCGGCTTGCGAAAAGCCGCCAGTTCGCTCCCGGCCCAAATCAGCCACCGCGAGCAGGCCAACCACTGGGCTTGCCGAGCAATTCTATTTCAGAGGGAATTCGGAATAACGCGGTCGTCGGTTTCAATCCTTGCAACTGCAAAAAACTCATCGGGACGGCTTTCGGGCCAGGGCATCGCGCCCCTTGACCTAAAGCATGATTGAGGTTGCAAGTTCTGCTTCTTGCCTAGGAAAGGTCGGCCCCTGACGCTTCCAAAATAGGAAGTTGATCATGTCCCAGGGAGTGGTGTAGGTGGCGGCTTTGGTCGCCGCGTTCTCCGGCATGGGCCGGGACGATCAGCGCGCCACGGCTGGCAGGCTGATGAGCGGATCATCGCTCATCTGGCTGATGGTTTCCAGCGTCATGTATCTGGCGCGTTGGACAGCCCATTCGTCGTTTTGCTCGAGCAGGATCGCGCCGACGAGGCGGACGATGGCGTCGTCATTGGGGAAGATGCCGACGACCTCGGTCCTGCGCTTGATTTCGCCATTGAGGCGCTCGATCGGGTTGGTGCTGTGCAGCTTGGCGCGGTGCTCCTTCGGGAAGGTCATGTAGGCGAGAACGTCTTCTTCGGCATCATCCATGATGGCGGCGAGCTTCGGGACCTTCGGGCGGATTTGGTCGGCGACGGCGCGCCATTGGGTGCTTGCGGCTTCCGGCGTCTCCTGGGCGAAGGCGGTGGCGATAAAGGCGGAGACGACACGCCGACCGCTCTTGCCGGCGTGGGCGAGAACGTTGCGCATGAAGTGGACCCGGCAGCGCTGCCAGGTTGCGTTTAGCACCTTGGTGACGGCGGCCTTGAGGCCCTCGTGGGCGTCGGAGACGACCAGCTTGACGCCTCTGAGGCCACGGCGAGTCAGCTTGCGTAGGAACTCGGTCCAGATCGGCTCGGCTTCGGAGGTGCCGACCTCCATGCCCAGCACCTCGCGGCGACCGTCGTTGTTGACACCAACGGCGATGATCACGGCAACGGAGACGATGCGGCCGCCCCGGCGGACCTTTAGGTAGGTGGCATCGATCCACAGATATGGCCAGTCGCCCTCGATCGGCCGCTCGAGGAAGGCCTTGACCTTTCCGTCGATCTCCTCGCACAGCCGGCTGACCTGGCTCTTGGAGATGCCGCTCATACCCATGGCCTTGACCAGATCGTCGACCGAGCGGGTCGAGATTCCCTGCACATAGGCCTCTTGAATGACCGCCGTCAGCGCCTTCTCGGCCATGCGCCGCGGCTCCAGGAAGCCCGGAAAGTAAGAGCCCTTCCTGAGCTTTGGAATGCGCAGCTCGACGGTTCCGGCGCGCGTCTCCCAATCCCGCTCGCGGTAGCCGTTGCGCTGGGCCGTCCGCAGCGGGTTCTTCTCGCCATAGCCGGCACCGGTGGCAGCGCCCACCTCCAGCTCCATCAGCCGCTCGGCGGCAAAGCCGATCATCTCGCGCAAAAGATCGGCGTCGGGGGACTTCTCCACGAGCGCACGCAGGTTCATCATGTCGTCGGTCATCGGTGGTTCCTTCGAATCAGGTTGGTGTCAGCAACCCAACCCTACTGAAGAACATCGATGACCACCGCTTCGCCGCCCGCTCACTACCGCGCTGTTGAGGGCGCGCTCGCGAGCGGCTTCGCTACCGCCGAGCTACACCATCTGTAGGGACACGACCAGGAAGTTTCGCCCATGCAAGGCGATCATACCGCTTATTTACGCTGCCTCAGCTTCCTCGGTCGCGTTTTCAAAGGGCAAAAACCCTTTGTAAACGAGCTGGTTCCTTACTACCGACTCGTGAACGAAAAACGTCTCTGCGGCAGCTTCGATGCTTTCTGGCGTGGGATTGTTGACGTCGAGCTCATGTCGCAGGTCATCGAACGGGCATAAAAGGCTTCGCGCAAAGGCCCGCTGGAATTTTTGTCTATCTGTGTTCGAACGGCTGACAACGCCGAACTCAGCCCCAGATTTCCAGACGGCATCGCCAAAGATTCTCGCTAGCTCGTAACGACGGTCCTTCGGACGCAAAGTCTGAAGCGACAGACGGGTCCGGTCAGAATCGTCAGACATCCGCACGCCATAGGGAAGTTGACGTGCAGTCGCCGTCGCTTTCTTCAAGTCGGCCCAACGCGCTCCAAGGATATCAGCAAGACTACCGCTCCGCAGTTGCCCAGGTCGCGCGCCGATCATCGCGCGCAAGTTTGCCGCCGCGCTTTCCGCAAATCGCCACGGGGCCGCCGTAGCGGGAAGTTCTGGATCCTTCTCGATCTTGGTTGCGAGACTGAGGTCGACCTTCGCATCCGACAGCCGCGTTGCTTCGATCGCCTGCCCAAGTATTGTTGCTGATTCTGCACCAGGCCTGGCGCGAGCTGCCTCTTCCACGCCCTCTTCACCGGCCAACCCCTCGAAATCGATCAGTGCGGTGACGACATCGTCCGGCGCTTCGTCGGCATCATATCCGAGACAGGCTTCAAGCCTTCTCCACCCCGCCAGTTCTGGGTCTCTCCGTTCTGCTAAGACCTGACCGAAAAGTGCCTCAAGCGCTTTGCCATCTACTGAGCTCGCACAGTGCTCGATGACGACCTGGAGAAAGGCGTCGAGCTCCTTCTCATATTCGTCAGCCATGACCATCCCGACACCATTGATGTCGACATATTGTTGTGGGCCGCCTGCCGAGCGCTTCCCGAGGCTTGGTGCAAAAACGATCCGATCCGCCGAACTGTAGATCATAACCGGCGGCCATAGTGCGCCGCCCATCGCAGAGTTCAACTCGTGTCGCAGGCGCCAGTCCGCTGACACGGAATGAGAGCCGTTGATAGTCTCCCACCGCAGGCGCCACCAATTATCAACGAACCACAAGGCCAGTCCGGTGGCAGAAGCTCTGAAATAGTCCCGAATGGCTTTTTTTTCCGTATCAGCGATACGGGACAATACCCGGTCGCCCAACCGAAGCGAAATCTCTGCAACTTCGCTACCGGCTGCAGACCAGTTGGCGGATAGTTCGAAGAAACGACTGTCGGTCATCGATAAAAAGCCTCTGCGGCCTCGATAGCGGCCCTAAAATTCTCATCGTCTGTTATTGTAAATCCTCCTTGCGCGAAAGCAACCGTTCGCGAACGAGCGAGAATTTGTCGAGCGAAAGCATCATTCTGCAGGATCGGGTATCCATGATATTCCGCCTGGCCCGCATTTGTTATGCGCAGTTCGTAAATCCAACCAGTGTCATCGATTGTCCAGAGCATCGCTGGAACATCTCCCGCGGCTCGCTCCGACTGCAGGCCAAGATGGAGTCCTCGCCTCAGCAGCTGCGGAATCCTCGAAATATCCGCCTGAGCGAACTTTGCATGTTCGTCGCAATAGGTGCGCTCGACATCAGGACCAACATAAGGCTTCAATCCATAAGCAATCGGATTGTACTTGTGCTTGGAGTAGGGGCTATATCTAACAGCGTTGCACAGATCATCGCGCTCCGCATCCCCCGGTATCGATGAGCAAAGTCGGCGCTTGGGATTGTCGCGAGAGCGCTCCACAACGAGCCGCTTTGGAGGGCGAATTCTACCCATTGAGCTCAATCACATTCTGAAAAAACATTGCCGTCGTTACAGCGTCTTTGCCTTGGATTTGCAAGCTATTTTGTGGTCGCTCATATGATATGGTGTGCTGGGCCAGAGGTACACCGATGAGATATCGCGACAACGGCGCGCGGAAGGAAGCAGCGCAATTCCGATGTCGGTGATGGAAGTCCGGACAGATCAGGATCTTCGTCGATCAACTCTCAGGGTCCGCAAGCTGCCGTGCTGCGCCTTCGTATTCGTTCTCGCAGTCGAGCTGATCCTGCTTGCGTTTTCAAACTACGTGCAACTTCCACCGAACTTGATTTCGTCGAGCCACTTCGTGCGATGGCACGCGGCGGACTGGAAGCGGAAGCCCGAGCATTTCCATACATATCAATAGTTTGCCGACCAAACCGCTGTGTTTCCGGTTCGATTCCGATCAAGGCGCGCCATATAATCTCAGCCGTGCGGTCTATGCGTCCCAGCGGAGTCAGTGTGCCACTGTACTTAGCATTTGTTGAAAACATCGCTGAATTCCCGGAGTGCCTCCGGTGGAGGCTCTTGTCTGGAGAGCTTTCCTCGCTGTTGGACCGTATTCTCGATCCGGTAACGGCAAGTCCAAATTCGATGAAGCGACCAACAACTTGAATTTCTGAACTGGGATATTCTCCCCTGTATCGCAACTGCCGGCCGATGATGGCCAAGTCGGATCGTTGGTAATTATAGCCATTATCGGCGTCTTGCCCCAGTTGTCAGCAACGTTTGAGTCTGCACCGAACGCAAGCAATAGCCGAACAGCATCAACAGAGCCCTCCTCTACGGCTGAATGCAGAACCGTATGGAAGCGGTCACCGTCTCTATAGATTTGATTTGGATTAGCGTTGTTGCGCAGCAGGAATTCAATCATTGCTCGATTGCCGCAATGTGAGTCTTCATCCCACACGGCGTTAATGAGGGGCGTCCAAGAGTTACCGCCGCTTCCGTCGACACGGCCGCCGCGCTTGAGTATTTCGTCCGCAATTCGTACGCGAGAATTCGTTCGGGAAATACAATTGGGTTTGTTCGCGACAAACGAGCCAGGTTCATTAGCAGCCGCCACAGCGAGCAACGGAGAATGTCCGGAACCGTCAATGGTGTTTGGATCTCCGATTGTATCCAGGAGCCGAATAAATTGAGATTCGTCAGCTAGATACGCGGCCCGTACAAGCTCGTCTGAGCGAGAGTGTATTGGCATTTGGATCCGCGCTTGGGTCTGCAGAGCGTCGTTGATCGCGTCAATCGGTACGACTAGACCAGTACAATCGCTTGTATCAGTGAGAAAACCTAGGATCTTGCTGCCCTGCAAAACCACCAGCGAGCCACTTCTCCCTTGCTTGAAAAGGCACTTTCCGAAATCCCGGATCACAAGTCGGGCGTTGTTTGAATCAGTTACCTTAACGGGTATATAGTCGTATGCGCCAGACTCACGAGCAAATATGAGCTCATCTTCCTTTGGAATGTCATTGAGTATACGGGGCGAGACAATTTTACAAGGACTGCTGGTTTCGTCTCCAATATCAACGAGCGCTATGTCAATGTCTTGATAGCGCCAAGGTTTTATCCATTGCGGCGGCAAGTTCGATGGGGGATTGACCGGTGCATCAATTTTGGTTTCCCCAAATTCGATACGTATGGTGGCGGATATGCGTTGATGGTCTTTCGATTCCACGACGTGAAGCGCCGTGATTACATAACATCGCCCGTTGGAATTGAATATGTATCCTTGACCGTCGTCTAGACCTTTCACGTATACCGACTGGCTGTGGGATAGAGCGGGGAAAAACAGAACGAAAACAGCCAATATGCTGGCGAAGAAACAGAGGTACCGCAAATTGGACCTACGTTGCCCTTTCCGCGAACTCATATACTTCACCAATTTAGAAATCCTCCCCATCCAGTCTGGAACAGACATCGCGAAACCCAGGAGGGCGAGGAGTAGGAGCAAAACCGGATCCGTTTTCACGCGGTCTAGCCACGAAACAGATAACGGAATGCCAGTCCCAGCGAACGATCGCACGACAGTCTCCTTGGTCGGAAAGTGCGCGCTGACCTCTATCGCGCCGTCCGACCCGGCCCGCGCAAAAACACTTGCGTAACCTTTTGTGTCCATCCAGTTGATCATGTCACCAGCGCTTAGCGGAACTGGGGATCCTCGGACAACATGGGCACCGAAGATAGTGTTAGACAAAGGGGTCGCTATTCCGCCCAGTAAGAACAGCCCGCGATGGCTTCCGAATGTTCTGCCATCTCCGCCAATCATCAGGCGAGACGCCGTTGTAGCGAATGAAAAAATGTTGCCGGTGTCAAAATAGGATTTCGTGAGAACGATGACTGCATGGTCCACTGCAATCGATTTGCCCTCAGAGGACCGAAGTACGATCGACTTTAGATTCGGAGTCCCGATCAAAGAAATCTCAAGCTCAGTCTGACGTACGCGACGCATCACGATTCTTACCGAGCCACTGAGCTCTGCAACGCCGGAAAAACTTCCTTCAAAAGACGGTTCAAGCTGTCCCAGACAACCGCCCGATTTCGCCCCACGGGTCAGGTTGTCGGGGGGTGAGCTACCCTCAATACAAACCAGGGCCGAGTCCAGGGCCAAGACATTGGGCTGATTGAGAAGCGTTGCAGAGGTTTGAAAATCCACGATATCCGTCTGCGCATTTACATCGACGGTCGAAGCGGCCGGGCTAAGCGAGAAAAGCCCCAGTGCCGCCGAGAGGGCGACTAAAAATAAGAGAAATGCAACTCGACGAAAGATCATTCGACAACCTTTATCTGGATGCTCTTTTCGGGAGAGCCGAATGGATCGATAATGTTTATCTCGATCTGTTGCGCTGCGTCGGGTTCGGAAACCTTTAGCTCGCAGGCAGTGTCGAATGCTGCGGCGGACTTGATAGTCTGCGGTGACACCTGGGCGCATTTCAGCACCTTGCTCGGTTGTGCTGGGTCCGTCACAAGATAAGCATCGTCATCAAGCGCTTGAAACAGAAGGGTGGTCACCTGTTCGGGCCTGTTTGATCCGAACCAAATCGTAACATGCGCAGCTTTATCTCGGTCGTCCGAACAGTTCTGGCCATATGAGAGATCGACCGCGAATTCGCGTTCGAGGAGGCTGGTAACAAACTGTTTGCGGTCGCCAACGATCGGGAGGCTGATCGACTGTACACCTTCTGACGCGTCTGCCATGTCAATTTCGCCCGAGGCGTTATAACGCCCATCCTGGCTGGTCATTGCGAGGCATAGTTTAGTGCCAAGTGCAGCTTTGTGATTGAACGAGACGACCTCTGAGGCTTGAGCTTCCGGAACTTTCAACAGTTGGACCCCAACGAATGCTGGAAGCCCGACCGGGACGTTCGTGTCAAATTTGTCTTGAAAGCTGATCAGCCGTGGTCCTGCTAGGGATGAAGCTGCTGACATTGCCAATATCGTGAACGCGACAGAGAGTTCGTGCCGAGCGTCGAGCCGCATGACCTTTCTCCTAAAGAGATCGTCTACTGAAGCTCAGTACCGGAGGCTGAAAACAAAGAGCTTCGTTCACATTTGGAGTGTATCATTCCGCAAGCCAAGGACAAATGATATAGTTTTGTGTAATGCGAATGTCCTGCAGATCATTAGGTCAATGATATAATTTATTATTCAATTCCTATTGGAATGCCTACTCCATGTGGAGGCGGCTACGAGGATGAATCGGCATAGCCGATCGCTTTACTCTGACGAGACTGTAGCGCTGGTATCGCCTGTCTTCGTCGGAATCGACATCTACTCGTTTGTGAGTGGTAGAGCTAACGAAACCACGATTTGAGCAGAGGAAGACCAGCGGTGTCAACATGAAGATTGGGTTCGGTGTAGCCTGTGATCTGAACAACGATCCTTTCGCGCCGCGCCAAGACGCGATCGATATCGTGCGCTCATTGGTGCTCGCGCAGTGAGGGAGAAGGTCGGATGGAATTGGTGGCGAGGTCCTTGAGCGATGGCAAGCTCGATTGTGCATCAGAACGCAACCAGTGTTCTGGTCCCACGTTGTCCTCGCTGTCATAGCGGGTGAATTTATTCCCCAGCTTTAGCAGAAATGCGGCCAGAGACACCACCGACCGACTGCAAATGCTGCCGGGCGGCTTTGCGCCTCCATCCCGGTCATAGCGCCCACAGAAGGGGCGGCTCGAAAGCGGACACTGCAGTGGACTGGCGAGGCAGCGTGCTTGCGCCAACAGCGGGCAATTGGGAGCTTTGGCAGGGAGGACTTTCTCAGCTTGCCCGCGCCATGACAGGTGGGATTCCAAGGCACGGCTGAAGGCGGCCTCGGAATCATAACCGATGCGGCGGGGGCACCTCGCTCACCCGCGCATCGGAGCGCTTGAGCATGTCGCTCGCCAACAGCAGGCGCCAGCGGGTCTGGTAGTGCAGCAGCCTGCCCCGACCAGTGTCGAGAAGCGTTCGGCGAAATTTGAGCGCGACATCCCGGCCACAGCGGCCAGTTCTGCGACGCTTCTGCGACGGAAGGCTCGTCGTGAATGGCTTTCAGCGCCCGGCTGATGCGGGTATCCGCGAGCGCTGCGAGCCAGCCCTTCTCCTCCGGTGGCGCCGTGCAGACCCAGATGTGCGTGGCCCGGATGACCATCACGTCGATGAGGCGCGAGATCATGATGGCCGCGCCCGGTCTCGCGAGGAGAAGGCGGGGCTGGTAACGGCCTGCCTTGAGCCCGATGCGGTGACCTCCGGGATTGACCACCGGCCGGTACACATGTCAGTGAGCTCTTCCGCTGGCGCAAGGAGTTGGGCCGGACCGAGGAGCCCGAGTGCCGACGCGACGGCCACTTGCTGCCGATGATCGTATCCGAGACCGCCACGGTAGGCTCGCCCGCACCGGACCGCCCACAACATCTCTTCTCGACGGAAGCGCAGCGATGTAACGATCGAACTTGGTCGAGGCCGACGCGTCCGCGTAGATAGCGACATCGAGACGGACGCGACGATAATGTTCGCAAGATCACATGCATGACTTCGAAAGATGTAGCACGCTGCCGTCGAAGTCCTCTATTCAAATCAAACCGTTGGCGCAGTCGCAACAGTTTCAGCCGTGAGGACGTTGTAGAATTTCTGGGCCAGTTTTCCGAAGCCGAGAACGCCGGGGTGGAGTTCATTGGCCCAATCTTCCGGTTTCAGCGTGCCTTGGGTCTGGATGAGATGATAGTTGTTCTTGGGCTCCACAGCGAGCCGTTCCAGCATTTGCCGGAAGGCGCTAAGTGCTTCTTTGGCTATCCTGGTTCCGTCTTCAAGACCCCAATTGCAGAAATCCAACGACGGCTTCAGCCAAGGTCCGGCGCAGGATGGATGTTTCCCATTCGGTATTGGAAAGTCATAGGAATGTCCGTAGATCGGGACACCCGGAGCGTGCCTGTTCCTCATTTCAAACAATGCCAAATAGCAGGCCTCGACAGCACCCAGCGCCTTTCCGAACCGATCAGCATTCAGCCCCGTGACCTTTCCGTCGTTGAAATCCAGGAAGATGCAAAACTGGTCGCCGGCTATGTCATTTCCCCCTGCGGAAATCAGAATGGCGTCGGGTTTGCCGTCGACCCAGTTCCCTTTATCCCGCAGAGCGGTGATCATCCTTTCTTGCTTTGGCAGCGACAATTCGTCGATTGCCGCATCCCCGTGATGCGCGAGGTTCAAGATCGTCGGTGGGTGTGCACCATAGTGGCGAAGCTGGGCAATGATGTCAGTATCCTGAAAGGGGAGTCCATTGCCGGTGAGAGGGTAGTCGAACCAGGAGTCGCCCTCGGCCAGCATGACCAGCGATCTCCCGGCTGCGGTCGCCGCAGCGCCGATCGTCATCGCAGCTTCGCGTGCTGCTGCCAGCCGCGCAACGTTTGCCTTGTGAATTCTCGTCCGTTCGGCAATGTCATTTTCGATGTCATCGTTGTGCTGCTTGGGGGTCAGTGCCTGTTGTTCCATGGAAGGTACTCGCTTGGCTGGTGGCTTCGGTCGATTGAGCAGTGTCGACTAATCCCCGGTGACGGGAGCGCAGTAGTCGGCGAACGCTTTCACATTCTGCATATATTGCTGCGCGGCAGCTCCGGTCCCGTTGTAGGCCCGGATCGCTTTCCAAAGGTCGTTGCCGTTATGCTTCAGCTTATCGTCGAGTTCTTCGCAGCATTTTTCGAGACAAAGATCGAAGTCGGCCCATTGCCTTTCGCGGAAGAAGGCCTCATCGGTCTTGATGTTTTGCAGGTCGTATTGGAAGAGGCCGTACCCCTTGTAGACCCAGCTTTCGTCAGGGTAGTTCTGAAGCCGGCGGGTCTTGTTGGCTTCTTCGATCAGGATATCGGTGAACGGGTCGCCATATTTCGCGCGAAAGGCTGCAGTGTTTTTCGGAAACGCGCTTCTGGAGGTGCCGGGGTAATCTCCGCTCGCGTCGAATACGCTGCGTGCAAGTATGTCCTGCACTGAGAGCTTCCCGAGCCAGAGCAGCCATTTGTAGGCCGTCTCCTGGCAAACGATCGCGCAAAGATGCTTCTTTTGATAGGCTTTGCCGTGAACAGCCGCCTGCAGCTTTTGGGCAAAATTGTCCATCATCCACTGCGCACATTTTACGGCCGAAGATTTGGAAATTGGCAGCGATGCGGGTTCTGTTTCAGCGCTTGCCGCAAATGCCAGTGCGAACGCGGAACGAGCAATCTCGCTCGGCTCACCGTCTATGACGACACTCGCGCCTTTGATTTCGGTGCTTACTTCATGCTCGAAAGCGGATGGAGCGAAGCGTTTGAGGCTTTCGATGAGCGCAATGACGCGGCCTCGCGAGTCCCAGAAGTCCATGGTTTCCGTTTCGGTCAGCGCCTTGCTGGGATTGAGGCATCCTATGCTGGATAGGTAGAGTTTCGGAGGATGCCCGGGATGAATCAATATCCCGACACGCTTGCCTGTCGGATAAAGCAGAAGTCCCGGCATCGCGTTGGCGCCCGGATGCTGTGTGTCTTCCGAATATCCAATCGTCCGGTAACGCCCGAACTGCGTATGAAGCGGATAAGTGCCGGCTTCGACCCGCTTGTTGTTGCCAGCTTGCTTGTTGTTGCCGGGTCCGATGCTCTCGCACATGAAGCCGGAGAGCCCGTCTAACGGTGAGCCGTCTCTGAATGCTTGATATCGTCCGTAGGTGCGCCTGAGTTGACCGCTTTGGTGGACGGCAAGACGCTCGACATGCAGTTCCCAGCCCTTACCTGAAATCATTTCGCCCTCCATCAGTCGTGTAATTCGCCATGCCTCCCCCGAAGGAACGGCAGAGGTATGGTCAAGGGTTAAGACCTTACCGCCGAGTTGGCATAAGTATATCTACGCCACGTCGCAGTATCGACAGGGGCGTCTCTGGCGTGATGGTAAATGACTGCGTATGGTATCGATATTATTTCCGTCGTGAAACGTAATACGGAGCTATTGCAAAGTACAGTCATAAATTGTGTTTGATAGAATCGCGAAATGGAATTGCTCATAGATTGCTTACGACGATGTGGCGCTTTGTCGCATCGTAGTCGTAAAATTGCTTGTCCTCGTTAAATGACAATGATTTGGAAAATAAGAGCACTCGTTGAAAGTGTAAAAAATCATTGATAAAAACAAAAGAAGATAATATCATGCCCTCTAATATCTGGACAAAATTCATCAGAATTACTTGAAATATGCAAGTTTTGTCACCGAACGAGCAAGCGTTGTTCGGTGTTTACTTCTGCGTAACGTCTACACAGCAAAGTCCAGGCACTGTGACATTTGCGTTGGCCAGAGGAGAAGTGCGTCTGCCGCAGTTGGGAGGGAGGTCTCGCATGTCGGTGATTGACGTCGTTAAAAGCTACGAGCACTGGCTCCGGCAGCACTGCGACGTTGTCGAACAGGGGCTCGTCAAGAAGCATGAGCGCATGGCCAGTGACCCGCTGATGTTTTTCCGTGCGACCTGTTTCCGGTTCGCCACTCAGATCGAAAGCATCCTACCGAAGGATCCAAAAGCGCCGAGGGTTTTGTCGGTCGGCGACGCCCATTTCGAAAATTGGGGTACGTGGCGCGACGCTGAGGGCAGGCTCGTGTGGGGTGTCAACGATTTCGATGAGGCTGCCGAACTGCCCTACACCTACGATCTCGTTCGGCTCGCGACCAGTTTCGTGCTGGCTAAAGGTCTGCCGAGTAGCTTAACCGATAATATCGACGCCCTACTCAGGGGATATCGAAAAGGCCTCGAAAAGCCCAAGGCCTTGATCATTACAGACAAGATGCCATGGATGCAGGCTCTGCTCGAGAGACCTGCGGCAAAGCAAGGCCATTTTGAGGATAGTCTCGACAAGCTGAAGGTTCTCGAGCCCGAAACCGTTCCCATCCAGGTTCGCGCCGGTCTACTGGCCGAGATGCCCGCAACGATCACCGATGTTAAGTTTGCGGCCCGGCAACGCGGCGGAGGCTCGCTTGGACGTCCTCGTTTTGTCGCCTTCGGCGAGTGGCATGGCTGTTTGGTGGTCCGGGAGAGCAAGGCGATCGTGCCTTCGGCATGGGCGTGGGCTGGTATTGCCAAAGAATACGAGCGCCTTCTTCTTGTCCTGGCCGCGGGGCGCTTCCGCTCCCCCGACCCCTTCCTGACCGCGCACGACGGTTTCATCGTCAGGCGGATCGCTGCAGACTCCAGCAAGATCGATCTGTCCTCGGTCAATGCCCGGACTTACAACCCCGATCTTATTATGGCCATGGGGCGGGATCTCGCTTCCATTCATGTCGCCTCAGGCAACGTCTCCGCTGCCATCGCCGAAAACCTTCAAGACAAACCGGATAACTTTGTGCTCGCCAAAGCCAAGCTTTCTGCGGACGTCGTAAAGCGCGATTTCGAGCAGTGGTGCGAGTTCTACGATCGCCATAAGGGCGAATAGCCCAGCGGCCACATTCCGATCGGCGCGAAGCCGATCATGACATTCAAGTGCTTCTGCAAATTCCGTGAAGTTTCAGCGTGTCGTCTAGCGGTTTGTCGCGATCAAAGGGAAAACATCATGCTGCCGATCAGACTTGGACTTGCGTCCCGATCGTCGTCCGTCCAGCTTCGGGACCTGGTCAGTGTTGCCGCTGCCATTGGCGTGCAAATCGAGCGTGACCTGAAACCCATATGGAATGTCAGCGCCACGATATCAGCGATCTCCGATCCCGACGCAATTCCGCTTGGCGTCTGGCCGGTCTATGTGGTGGACGACACCGGCTTCGATGGAGCAGAAGGCCTCCATTTGACGGACGACAAGCAGCCCTACGCCTTGGTTACGGGTGGGCGGACCTGGTCGTTGACCGCAAGTCACGAATGCATCGAGATGCTCGTCGACCCCAGCGGAAATAGACTGGTTTCTTCCGCCGCCGTAGCGGTGAAGGGCGGTGTGATCATCGATCTGCCGGATGAAAAATTCGAGTACCTCGTCGAACCCGCCGACCCCTCCGAAGATCAGGACAATGCCTATATGATCGATGGCGTAGTGGTCAGTGATTTCTACACGCCACGATATTACGACCCCAGCGTTTCATCCGGCGCGCGTTACAGTTTCAGTGGAAAGATAACGGCGCCAAGGCAAGTTTTGCCCGGTGGATATCTCAGTTGGAGAAACCCTGTCCTCGGTCGCATGCAGCAACTGAACTGGCTGGACCAAGTCGCCGGACCGAGAATCGCAAACATACCCGGCCGGCCGTCTGCTCGCGGCAGATCGACACTGCGAGGCTTTGTCGATCAGCACATGAAAACCTATGAGCGGCTATCGGATCTGCCGCCTGAAGCGCCGACGTCCACGCGGCAGCAATCCCGCTCGTTGTGGCTTGCCCGTGCAACGGCTCTGCGCAGCAGTGCCTTTACGATGGCTCGAATCCCGTCTGGTCTGGCGGCCGCGACCCCGATAGCCGCGCAGGCAGCACTCGATGCCAACCTCGATACACTAAAGGCGTCCGGTGGAACGAAGGCCTATGTCGGATGGCACTTCCAGAATGACTGGATCACCACGCGCCGCGCGGTCATCGTATTGGCGCCTGTTTCCGAGGTGCAGGTCGTAAGAAGCCGCCTTCCAACCTCATTCGGAGACGTACCGGTGGATGTCAGGCCCGATCCTCGTCCCCAGCTCAGCGCGCCCGGGACAGCGTTTCTGTTTGCCAGCGCGGCTTCGGGGACGGTGCGCGAGGAGCTTGCCGTGCCCGACTTTCCTGGAGAGGTATTGCTCCAAGGTGATGCCGGATCGCCAGGGTTGCTCGCAGCGAGGCGACAGAAACCTATCGTCCAATATACTCCGCCTCCCGGTTACAGTCTGGAAGCAAGGGAGTATGACGTCACTCTGACGCTTCATATCAGCCCGGAGCAAGGATGGGCCGAGCTCGGCCCGTTTATCCGCGCGACGCAGTCAAGCCTGGTAATCGGCATGTACGAGTTCACCGCTCCGCATATCGACCGGGCAGTTACGGAAACGCTCGGCTCAACGGGCAATTTGACGTTGACATTGGATTCGCCTGGCGAACAGCCCGGCAAGCGGGAGCAGACCGTCGAGGATACCGAAACCGATCTGGAAAATGGCCTTCAAACGAGGCTGCAGTTTGCCTGGGCGCTTTCCGGGCTCGGGAAGGAATCGGTGGCGAAGGCCTTTCCGAGCGCCTACCATATCAAAGTGGCGGTTCGCGACAGTTCCGCCTTCTGGCTGTCATCCGGCAATTTCAACTCCTCGAACCAGCCCAATCTCGATCCGACCGATCAGAAAGCGCTTGCGCAGGCCTTCGAGCGTGCGGACCGCGACTGGCATGTCATATGCGAATGTCCGGAACTCGCGACGATCTTCGAGGCCTATCTGAGGAACGACTATGCCGAAGCGGCACGCGCCGCGCAAAACGCCACCGCTGCGGCGGGGCTCGCGGCGGGGACACCCTCGGTCGCCCCTCAATCGCCCCTTGATGCCATACAGATGGCGGTGAGGTCCCCGAAACGGTTTTTCCCGCCGAAGGTTGTGGCGGGCAAGATCAGGATCAAGCCATTGTTGACGCCCGACGACTACCGACGGCCGATCCTCGATCTTATCAAAAGCACTGAAAACCGCTTTTACATGCAGACGCAGTATATTCATACGATCGCGGCCGATGATGACACCGGCGACATAAAGCACATGGAGCTCATCACGGCGGTCGCCGACCTGATCAAGCGGGGGATCGATGTGCGCCTGATCACGAGCGAATACCAGACCAGGCCATGGATTGAAAAGCTGCAGGACGCGGGGATCGACGCCGCTAACTTCCTGCGCATTCAAAAGAATGTCCACAACAAAGGGATGATCGTCGACTCCAAGACCTGTGTGATCAGCAGCCAGAACTGGTCGGGCGAAGGCACCGGAACGAACCGCGATGCCGGTCTCATTATCTATAGCGCGGAGGCTTCGAGATATTTCGAGGAGATCTTCCTGCATGACTGGGTGAATTTGGCGCGGCCGCAATCACTGCTGTGAGCAATCTGCTGTGTACCCGATCAGTAACGGCGGGCATCGTAAAATCAAACGGTTCAGCTGGCTCAGCAAGGCGATACAAAGGAGGGGTGTATGGGTGATGTCGTTGAAAAAGTGGTGCTTCCGACATCACTGGGGCTCCTGGGAGGTCTAGTGGCATGGGGGGCGACGACATTCTTAGACTTGCGCAAGGATTTACGGGAACAAGCGATATTTGCCCATCAAGTCGATATCGACAAGATCAAGATTTTTGATCTTATTGATGAAAAGAAAATAGATTTGTCCCTCGCGGTGATCGACTATTACAAGGCCAAGTATACCGACGAAGAGTCATTTTCTATCCTTCTTGGAGCAGCTGAAAATTACATTGATACATTTGAGGGCGCGATCACAAACCCGCAAGGAGTTCAGAGTTCCGATCAGGCTTCGAGCTCGTTGCTGAGCCTCGATCCAGCGACCATGCGTGATCAGTTTTTCAGCCCGTCCAGACGAACATACGCTGAAGGCTTGGCAGCGTTTTATAGAAGTGCCGATCCCGGAAGGCGTGCGGCCCTCGTGAAATCACTGATTTCAGCAATCATCAGATCGACTGAAAATGACCCGAAGAGAGAATACCGCGTTAATCTCTACATCGCGCTTACCTTCACTTTATTGCCGAAAGTCGACGCTTCTGTTGCCGGTTCAGTGAGAGAGGTGTTGGCCGAACTGCAAACGACAAACAAATCAGATCCGACATTCCAAAAGAACGTCAACGCCGCCATCGCAAAGCAGTCATAGAAGTGATGTGCGGGACACCTTATAAATCATAGCGAGATAAGGTTGTGGCTGCGACCGCTGCTTACTCCCACTCACTACCGACACGGATCGCTTTGACTTAAAAAAATCGATTTTCGAACATTTACATTTTTTTTGTGCACAAGGTCCGCAGTTCGAACCCGTTCAAGGCAATAAGGAATGAACGCTGGCCCTCGCTACTTGCGGACTGTTCGGTTACGGCTCGGGCTTGCGGCAAGACGACCCGGTCGTGATAGGGCGGTCATTAGCAAGCAAAAGGCCGCTTGCGGCGGCCTTCCGCGTTCTTGAACGCTAGTGCTTCATTCAGCCAGCGGCCTTGATGCTCGTATTGCAAAGGCTCCAATAGCCGCCACCCTTCTGAATCCACTTCAGATCTCCGAGGGAGCCGGCATCTTTCGCGGCATGGTAGGCGTCGACGCAAGTGTGCAGCCGGCCCTTGGCCGGCGCCTCGCTCGAATATTTCTTGTCGATCGCCTTCGGGAACTTGACACTCTTCGGCGCCGCGGTCGTAGCCTTTTCAGGTTCTTTGTCGGTCGTCTTTGCGACGTCCGCCTCGTCTTCCTTATCGGCGGCGGCAGCGTCCGCGCCACAGAATTTGGCGCGGAAATCGTTCCACTTCATGTCTTTGGCGGAGCCGTCAGCTTTGGCCGCCTGATATTTTGTGCTGCATTCTTTCATCGTTAGCGCGTCGGCCGGCGACGACATGATGAAAGCGGCAAGCAACGAGCCGGCAGCGGAGAGAAGCAATTTGTGCGACATGTGATTGGCCTCGGTCAATGATGTTGACGTTTCAGTCTTCTCTTCCGCCTGAGCTTTGACGCCGATGACGGAACGGGTCCATTGAGGCTTCTGGTCAATGAACCTTCAATGAACAGTGGTGCTGACAAATTATCGCAGGCACACCCGCGCTCGCGCGGCGGCCCAGCAAGGTCTGAGCGTCGACATAAGTCTTTTGGATAGATAGTCGCCGCGCTCCAGCGCAGTTACAATCTTCGCGCGAATGATGAGGATGGGGGCATGCGTTGCAGTTATCGCAATCCGCAGAAGAGATCTGTTCTGTTCGAGGCGCCGGGCTTGCTCATGGGTGCGCTCGCGTTCGGTGCAGCCGGCGGAATGACTGCCAGCGACTTGCTCGTTTCATGGAATGCTTCCGGTGCCGCCGGACAATCGTGCAAGATCAAGGGCAATATCAGCATCGAAACAGGCGAACGCATTTTTCACGTGCCGGGGCAGCGATACTACGTACAAACGAAGATTAGTCCCGAGTATGGAGAACGTTGGTTCTGCTCAGAATTTGAAGCCTGGGCGGCCGGCTGGCGGAAATCGAAAACGTAATAAAGCGGGGTTCGCAACCGACGGATCCTTTGTGGCACCACGAGCTTTCAAGGCCGCTGCCTGGCTGGTTGCCACGGTGTTCACGTTCTGGGCTAAAAAGATCGCATAATGGATCGAAGGGAACTGGCCCGGCAGGCGAGCAAAGAAAGACAAGGTTGACAGGCGCATTGCTTCTTCGATTGAGGGTTCGGCAGTTAAAATCTTTTAAGACTCCGGCGATGCACAACAAGGAAGCTCGCCGATAAGTTGCCCACGTGCAACTTTTGAATCAGTACGGTTTGACTTCGTTCAGGGCCAATGTAGCCTCACCCGTCTCATCCCCCATTCGACTGGCCACGAATTCTGCTCCTGGAAAGGTGAGGTGGACATTCGAGCGTGGCTATAGACGGGCAGTCCGGTAATCGTTATTTCGGATACACCACCCCATCACCAAATCATCCCGTGAATTTTTCAAGGGCTTTTATATTGAAAAAAGTGCAACGCAGTTTTGCCGTCGAGTACAAAAGCGGCAGACGAAAACTCGATACTAGGTCGAACTCGATCTGGGGCAACGTGGACCTAAAATCCGTCGCTCGCGACCTAGACAAAGAGGCAATGCCGTTTCTGTCGGATAGCTCTCAGAGTGGCAAATCCAACAGCGAAATTTCTCTACCAAAACCAGATCAGGCTGAGTCGTTGTTGACACCGCCTCTTGAGCCGTCGACAACTGCATCAGATACACAGGAGACGAGCATGGCCGACGAGACTGATACTGCAACCAGTGCCGATGTGCCGGCCGTTGTCGAAACGCCAATTACGCCGAAGAAACAGCGCAAACCCAGGGCCAAGAAAGCCGCGGCACTCGAAACCGCGTCAGCTGACACTACGGCAGAGCCAGCAGCTGCTCTGGCCGGCGCCGGTGGTGTGAAGAGGAGAGGGCGCAAGACAAAGGTGGTCGAAGCTGCGGCGAGTGCCAAACGCGCACCGGTGCGCCGCGCTCCAAAGGCTGTGCAGCCGGCGCCTGCCGCGCCGATGACAGCGATCGATGAAATGGCGGACCTCCTGCAGTTAGAAGAGGAAAATCAGCGGCTGCGCAAGCTTCTGGCTGAAAAACTTCGCGCTGAAAATGCCGATCTGCGCAAACGGCTCAAGCTCGATTGATAAAAGCAGCTGGTCAATCGCCGGCCGCATTTCCATGCTTATCAAGAGATAAAATTTGGCGACGGTGAGCTGTTGCCGGAATGAAGACTTACTGCCTGCTTGCGGGATAAAACGCGAGGTCGGATAGATGGCGTCTCCCTGGAAATTTCTTGCCCGACTGGTCTCACCGGGACGCGAACAAAAGCGAGAAAGCGGCTCGACCGAGAAGGTTTCGCCGGAGGCGTTGCCTAGTTCTGGTCCGACTGAAACGCCTGCCGAGGACAGCCTGAATAGCGATGGTCGGCCGGCAGGCGCGGAGCTACCTCGTCACGGTCAACCCGGTGCAATTTCCCTCAAGCCTGTGCATTCCGAAGAAGCCGAAAGCGATGTCCACGACAAGGTCGACGGCGAAGTTGCCGAAATCGTGGAGGTCGCTGATCCCGCTATATCAGGTGGTACTGGTTTCGACGTCACCGCTGCGAATGATGCCGCTAGGCTCAAGCGAATTGCCGAGTCGCACCGCGCGAGCAAAGGAGCCGCAGCAAGGAAGCGGTGGCGATTGCAGACGATCCCCAATTTATCCAAACTGCAAACGGGATGAGCCTCGATGACGAGATCAGGATGCTCAGGGATCAGCTGGCCAGAAAGCTAACGTTGCAAAACGCGCAGTTGAGAAAAATGCTGGAGCGGTTTGAACGATGAGCGTGACGCGCTGCCTGCCTTTTAAGCTTGTTGCAGGTGTCCTTTCAAGGCGATAGAGGCGGCATCCTATCTTGCGACCTATCCTCACGACCGTTATACTGTTTTTGAAAAACAGTATAACCCTGGAGTCGAGCTATGAAGTCCATCGACCTCATGTATCAGACGATGCTCGCTGAGCTCGGTCAGCGCTCGCTCGACGCCGCTTGGACGGCCGATTTCCCTCCGGAGGGTCGGTTCACCCCGGCAAACATCAAGGGGCGCAAGTACTGGTATTTCGACATCCCGGATGGACATGGTGGTACGAAACGTCGTTACGTCGGTTCCGCTGATGATCCGGTTATCGCACAGCGCGTAGCTGATCATAAGCGGGACAAGGACGATCTACGCGCTCGCAGGCGCTTGGTAAATACCCTGACCCGCGAAGGCGGGATGATCGCCCCTGACGCCATGTCGGGCGATATCGTCGAGGCTCTTGCCGATGGCGGTCTCTTTCGGCTCCGGGGTATTCTCATAGGCACGGTGGCCTTTCAGTGCTATTCAGGACTGCTCGGTGTCCGTCTTCCCATGGCTGCGATCCTGACCGGCGATGCTGACATCGCCCAGGACTATGCCATCAGTCGGGAGGTCGAAGATAGTCTGCCTCCGATCCTTGAGTTGCTGCAGGGCGTCGACGCCAGCTTTCGTCCAGTTCCACATCGATCGGGAGCCGCGGTATCGTCAGCGTTTCAGAATGCCGACGGCTACAGGGTTGAGTTCCTGACGTCGAACCGTGGTTCGGATGACTACATCGATCAGCCGGCGAAGATGCCCGCTCTTGGTGGCGCCAGCGCGGATCCACTGCGCTTTCTCGACTTCCTCATAAGGGAACCCGTCAGGACAATGCTGCTCCACCGAAGCGGTGTTCCGGTCGTCGTCCCTGATCCGTCCCGGTATGCCGTCCACAAGCTAATAGTCGCCAGCCGCCGAAACACGGACGGGCAGGGGCCGGCGAAGCGTGAGAAGGACATCCGACAAGCTGCGCTGCTCTTCGAAGCGCTGCAGCAGACAAGGCGATCTACCGACTTGGCGCTCGTCTACAACGAAGCATGGAGGCGCGGGCCTACATGGCGAGAAGGTATTCGAACCGGGGCGGGAATGCTGCCAGCACAAGATGCCGAGCGGCTCAACACGGTCCTGACCGAGGGCGGAAAAAGAAACGGCGAAGAAATTGAACTTCCGTTTGGAGAATAGGCCGTCTTTCAAGGCTAAGCAGTTGATTTGATTCGAAGTCGTGAAGACAATGAAGATGAATATGGTCCTGCGGGGTCCTGTGCCGAATATCTGCATCGCACGGTCTCAGATCTGGCCCCGGCCAGCGCCGGGCAGGCGAAGCGCTGATCTACATAGCAAGGGGGTCAATCGAGAAGATCGCGGTCGGCGACGTGCTCCTGATACGCAAGGGCGACGTCGTACCGGCCGACGGGGCTCTCGTCAGCGAAGTCGCGACGATCGACCAGGCGGTCCTGACCGGAGAGCCTTTAAGGGTGCGCATCGCGAGGGATGGCAACATTTCAAGTGGCGCTACGAACGAGGGGGACGTGATCGAAATCCGCGTTCTAAGTCGCGCCGAGACAGCACCTATGCCGGAATACCGGAATAGTGAGGCTCGTGGAAGCATCGAGGCGCTCCAAGGCGAAGCTGATGCGACTGGCCGACCGGTTCTCGGTGTGGTTCTTGTTCGCCACGGTAGCGATTGCAGGCGTCTCGGCGTTCATGTCCGGAGACCTGTCAAGGATCGTGGCCGTGCTGGTCGTCGCCACGCCCTGTCCGTTGATCCTGGCCGTACCCGTCGCACTTGCGAAGGAGGGCGTTCTGGTGAAGGGTGCGGGACCTCTCGAGGCACTCGTCCAGGCCACCGTGGCGGTGTTCGACAAGACGGGGACGCTCACCGCGGGACAGCCCGAAGTCGGCCACATCGAGGGATCGGAGCATCCTAACAGGATCCTGCGGCTGGCCGCCTCGCTGGACCAGGCGTCGGGCCATGTGGTCGGACGCGCGCTGGTGGACGAGGCGCATAGACGTGGGTTGGGAGTGAGCCGCCCATCGGAGGTGACCGAGACCGCGGGATCCGGAATCGTCGATGGCGTGCGCGTCGGCGTCGGAGGAGACGCCTAACGGGTCAGGCAGCGCAATGCGTGTCAAGGTAGTGTTTGACGGCACGCCGGCTGGCACGATCACGCTCGAAGACCGGCTTCAATACCTTCCGCCAGTCGGCGGGGCATTGCTTTAGGAGGCCATCGACGTCGCGGTCATTCTAAACGCCCTTCGCGCCCTCTAATGGGCGAGAAGCACTAGTAGCTCGGCCTTGACGAGAAGTTCTCGAGTGACGCCGCCGAGGATGAACTCACGAAGCCGCGAATGGCCAAATCCGCCCGCGACCAGAAGGTCCGCCTTTCGTTCCAGCGCGGCCGATTGGATGGCGCCTGTCGCGGTCTCGCCGCCTGCCTGGATCGATACGTCATCCACGTCGAGTCCCGAATGCTTCAACGAAGAGATCAGGAGGGCGCGGTTCGCCTCGTCGATCTCCTTGTCGTCGGTGATCGAGATGACCTGCACCTTGATCGCGCGTTCGATGAAGACCCGTGCGCTGGAAAGGGCGCGCGCTGCGGTGGCGCTGCCGTCCCAGGCGACGGCGATCGTGTCCACACGAGAGTAGACGCTGGTGGCTGGAAATAGCACGAGCGGACGGCCGCTTCCGAATAGCAGCGTTTCGGAGAGTTGCCGGGAGAGCTCCGAGGCTTCGACGATGGAAAGGTCGTAGCACTTGGCAATTTCAGAAAAGCGTTCATAGACGAACGGTTCCCTGACCTCGAATCCGTGGATTCGCACCTCGAAGCCAGTTTCCGAAATAGCGTCGGCGATGTGTCCCCGCAGCGAAGTCCCGCTGTCCCGGCTATACCGTTCTGCTTGTCCCCGCCATGTCTCGACATCGATAACGGTGGGAAAGGGCGGATGGACCTGGGGGATCCGGACTTGTGGGATACTGGCGACGAGATGGGCGTCATTCTGCCTAGCGAGGCCGATAGCATTGTCGATTATGGCGAAGGAACTCGCGTCGGGATAGGTCGACAACGGGAGATGGAACTGCGGCTTCATGCTTGCCTCCTGAGGTTAAACTTCCGTCATGATGCATGCCGCTGAGAGAGTTCGCATTGCGCTTGGTCAAGGCCGCGGCGCAATGAAGCTCCTATAATCGCGCCTTCATCGAAGCTGGAGGACACGGCCATGACGATCAATCTGACGGAGATCAACCCCGGTGAGTGCTACCGCATCCTGGAGAACGAGCGTTTCGGTCATCTGGCATGCTGCAAGGATGGGCAGCTCTACGTGGCGGCGATCTATTTCGCCTTTTCCAACGGCGTCGCCTATAGCTTCACCATGCCCGGCAAGAAGCTCGACTGGATGCGGGGAACGACAAGGTCTGCCTACACATCGAGCAGCGTTCGAGCGCCGGCGGGTGGACGAGCATCGTCGTCGAAGGCAGGTTCGAGGAATTTCCTGACAGCGAGGCGCGACAAAGCGAACGGCTCCACGCGTGGTCTTCTCCAAAAGTATTCGGACTGGTGGGAAATCGGCTCTATAAAGCCCCAGGAGTTCCCCATGCCCGATGGCTCTCCTCATGTCTTCTACGGCATTGCCGTCACGGCCGTGTCGGGACGCAGTGCAGTCAGAACGGAATGACCGTCGATGCTCGAGCCGAACCCGCATCCCACAATCGGAGCACCACATGCCATATCTACGCGGCCTATATCCAAGCGCCACATCTAATTTCACCTCGCACCCGCGTTTCGCGCGGGCGCTCTGATTCAAGACGAGATCTTTGCCGGTCGGCAACCGTTCCGCCCTTCCGCACCACGTCGAGCGCCATTGGCACGAGCTCGCCGGCCGGCGCGAAGATGATGGCGGCGTCGAGCGGCACCGGCGGCCTTTCACCGGAAAACCCGGTCCAGACGGCGCCAAGATCAAGCGTGAACTTCCGTCCGGCCTCGTTGGTCTGCGGCGGCATCGACATGTCAGACATTCCGAGCATGCCCTATCGTCTGCTCTGGGGCGAGCGGCGGGTCGTCTCGGTGGCGAACCTGACGCGGAGCGACGGGGCGGAATTCTTCTCGATCGGGAAGGCGGCAGGGGTCAGATGCTTCACCAGCGTCTACCCCCTCGAGCATGCGAACGAGGCTCTCGACGATCTGCGCGCAGGCCGTGTCTCTGGAGCCGCCGTGATCGTTCCGTAGCCGATGTTCCCCTTGACAAGGATCAATGCGCTTTGCTTGCGCTACACAAAAGCTTCTTCGTCAAGACGTCCGCCGACAACCGGCGGCGCTTCCGCAAGGAGATCAGAGATGTCGCGTTCGTTGCTCGCCTTGGCGGCGCTCTTCATCGCAGGTGAGAGCCTATTGTCGGCTCCAGCCGTTGCAGACAGCCTGTCGCTCGCGCCGATGCTCCAGCGTGTCGTGCCGAGCGTCGTCAGCATCTCGGTGCAGGGCAGGGAACTCGACGACGCGGATGCAACGCTTGCTGATCCCTTCTACAGAAAGTTCTTCGGACTACCTGACGACGCTGCGCCGGCAGAGCACAGCTTCCAATCGGCCGGATCGGGTGTCGTCATCGACGAGGTCCACGGCTACATCGTCACCAACCAGCATGTCATAGCAAGCGCCTCAAAAATCGAGGTGGCGCTCTCCGACGGCCGACGCTTCCAAGCGAAACTTGTCGGCGCCGATCCCGAGACGGATGTCGCTGTCGTTCAAATTCCACCTGATCATCTTGTTCAAGCCGAGTTTGGAAGCGCGTCCTCGCTTCACGTCGGCGACGTCGTCGTGGCGATCGGGAATCCCTTCGGCCTGGGCCAGACCGCGACGATGGGCATCGTAAGCGCGCTTGGGCGCCGTGCCGTGGGATCGGAGGGGTACGAAGGATTCATTCAGACGGACGCGTCGACCAATCCCGGCAATTCGGGCGGCGCGCTTGTAAGCGTGGACGGCGTCGTGGTCGGGATCAATAGCGCGATCATCGGCCCCGCCGGAGGAAGCATCGGCATCGGTTTTGCGGTCCCAGCCGAGACTGTCGGCATCGTGATGCGGCAGCTCATCCTGACCGGCAAGTTGGTACGCGGCGAGGTGGGAATTTTAACGCAGGACCTGACGCCCGGTCTCGCAAAGGCGTTCGGCGTCGATGAAGGGGCGGGCGCGCTGGTCAGCGAAGTCCTTCCGGGTTCACCGGCGGCAAATGCAGGAATTCAGCCGGGCGACGTCATTCGGATGGTCGACGGAAGGACGGTGCGCGGCGCGTCCGACGTTCGAAGGCTTGTGGGATCGCTACCGTTGCAGTCCAAGCCGTCCTTCCAGATCGACCGCGCGAGCCGAAGGATAGAAGCATTTCCCGTGGTGTCCGACGCACCGGTTGCCGAACCGGCTGCTTCGCGTACCATTCATATCGCCCGCGGCCCTCTCGCCGACGCCGAGATGGCGAACTCTCCCGATGGTCCCGGCGCCCGCGTCGTCGTCGTCGCCGAGGGTTCGGTCGCGGCACAGGCCGGCCTGCAGCCGGACGACGTTATCGTCGCTCTCGACCAGCAGCCGGTGACGGACGTCGGGCAACTCCTCTCAATACTCGTGAAGGAGCATGCCCGTGCTCTCATCACCGTCGTGAGGAACGGCCACCGCCTCTTCGTGGCCGCTGACGTGCAGACCCAGTAGCAGCCCGCAGACCGTGTTCTGTCCGCTGAAATTCCAAGGTCGCTCTCCTGCTTGATGAAGATCAACGACGAAAATCTGCGGCGCTGTCACGATCGGCACGTCGCAAACCTGAAGGAGGTTGTCATGAACGACATTCAACTCAGACAGAACATTCTCGACGAAATGGAATTCGAGCCCAGCATCGACGCGGCTGATATCGGCGTCGCGGTCGATAGCGGGATCGTCACACTGACTGGTCACGTGCGCTCCTACGCGGAGAAAGAAGCCGCAGAGCGCGTGGTTAGTCGCGTCAAGGGCGTGCGCGGAATAGCTGCCGATATCGAGGTCCGGATTTTCGGGCCGAAGGAAACAGACGACGACGACATCGCCCGGCGAGCTGTCAAAATGCTCGACTGGAACGTTTCCGTGCCAAAGGATTCGGTGCAGGTGCGGGTCCTCAAAGGGTGGATCACCTTGCGGGGAGAGGTCGAGTGGCAATATCAAAAGAACGCGGCCTACGACGCCGTGCGGGATCTCGCCGGCGTAGTAGGGGTGTCCAACCTAGTGGAGCTGAAGCCGCATATTACGGCGGTGGATGTCAAGAAACGCATCGAGGATGCTTTCCAGCGCGACGCCGCTCTTGAGGCCGATGCAATCAGAATCGACGTCCAAGGCAGAAAGGTAATCCTCTCCGGCAAGGTGAAGACCTGGTCGGAACGGCAGGCGGCGGAGCGCGCTGCATGGTCCGCTCCAGGGATCAGCACTCTCGACGACCGACTGACGGTCGGGTGATCGAATATCGGGATTGGCTAGACATTACTGCTCTGCCCACACTCAGCAGCAAGGGCGCCGCTGAGCGCCCTTCGCATAGAGCCCAATTTCCTTGATCGACTTGCGCGCAGATCTCGTCTTCGGAACGAAATTCCGCACCACCCGTTGCAGAGCCTCCGTCGCGAGCACAAGGCGACCATTGATGTTCTTGGAGAGCGACCTTGGGTGGCGACGTAGGCTGGGATCTTCCGCGAAGAAAGATATGAGTCCCCGCAACGGCAGCGCGATTGAGGTTTGGGTTTGATTTTTCTAAATTGAAATCCTGCTGTCGAGCAGAATCGCTATTAGGCCTCGTGGCGAGCAGCAGCCTGAGACGGGTCGACATCTCCGATGCAGTGTACGGCTTCTTCAGCCAGCCGGCGCCCGCTTCGATCTCCTTGTCCGCGGCATGGGGTTCAGAAAAGCCCGACGTCAGGAGAATTTTCACCCTCGGCCAGCGCTCCCGGACATTCCGGGCCAGTTCGTCGTCGTTCATTCCCGGCATGGCCACATCACTGAACAGGAGCGCTACGTCATGCCCCGCCTCCAGCTCCTTCACCGCGTCGATCCCGTTCGTAGCTTCGATCACGAAGTAGGCAAGCGTCTGCAGGCGGCTGACCGTCACTCGGCGAACTCTCGCGTCGTCCTCGACCACCAGGATAGTTTCCGTGCCCCGAGGCGGGGCTTCCTCAGCCCGCTGCTCGTTCGGATGAGAATCCTTTCCGGCGTCGGCGCGTGGAAGAAAGAGGCGCACCGTCGTCCCTTCGCCAAGTTCGCTGTAGAGCTGCAGGTGCCCTGCGGATTGCTTTGCGAAACCGTAGACCATGCTCAGCCCAAGCCCCGTTCCCGAGCCCGTCGGTTTCGCGGTGAAGAACGGTCGAAAGCCCTCTCCATCACATCGGACGTCATTCCGGTGCCGGTGTCGGTCACGGAAATGAGGACGTAGCTGCCGGGGCGGATCGCCGGGTACATCAGGACATAGTCGGAGTCGATCTTGCAACAGAGCCCTTGCAGGCGGGCACCTCAAAGCAGACAGGAGCTGCGATGGAGGACAAGGCTTCGCAGGTTCTATCGAGCACGAAATACAGCACTGCTACCAAGCAGTTGGCAGGATCCGTGCTCTCACAATCCAACAAAAAGCGCTGATGAACGAACAAGAACTTTCGAACCAGTTTCTGTTGTTTTTCCCGGGCTTCTCGTCAACCAGTCTTATTCCGTTTCCTGCCACCTTAACTCATCATCTTCCGGAAAAGCGGCAGTTGGTTGCGAACATCCAGTGCCTCGGTCGGTGGACTCCGCTGAAGCGCCTATTTGAAGTCACTCTGCCCCAGATACGCTTCAATGCAGCTAGGAATGGGAAGCGATGAGCAAAGTGCGTAGGAGATCAAAGTTTCCCACTCCTTGTGGCCTGCCGAGGTCGGCGATCGATGACAGGCGTAATCGAGAGACACTGGCCCCCGAGACATCAATCCCGCTTGGGGGAGACGTATCTGACAACGTTGGTTGTAAATCCGCTTTTGTTTGCCGATGCACATTCAGTGCCATGGCTGGATCGCATGGTTCAGATACACGCAGATAGACATCGCGACCGATCGCGCGCGTGCCCGGCCTCGCCGAAAAGGTGCCAGATGTGACGGCAGCCTTGCATGCAAAGCTCGACGAGCACCGGGCGTTCGTGCGGGAGCGTGGAGAAGACTTGCCGGAAATCCAGAATTGGCGCTGGGCACGCTCCTCCTAGTGCGACAGAGGACCGGATTGGGTAGCGACTACCACCAGCCATACTGCCGCAGCTACGCCGGCACGCAAGAGAAAGGATTCGAGTGCGAGGTGGCAACCTCGCCTTCGACTTGGGGTGTCCCACGGCAATCGCAGCCTTTGCAGCGTCAGCTACGTGTTTCGAGTCCTGTTCGTTCTGCAAACGATGCGATCTTAAAACGTCCTGGAGAATGATCGCCGGGTCATGCTGCAGCCGTCAACGAGAGGCAGCTAAGGGTGAAGCCCGGTCCCATCGCCGTCAGGACAGTTCTCCTGGGTAGTCCTTGCGCAAGAAGCTTCTCGAGTACGAACAGCGCGGTTGGCGAGGACATGTTCCCATAGTCCGAGAGAACCTCACGTTCCTGGTCGAGGGTTCCCTGGCTTAGTTTAAGCGCCGATTCCAAGGCGGTGATAACCTTTGATCCACCGGGGTGGCACGCAAACCGGTCAACGTCGGCAGGAGCAAGATCTGATCGGGCGAGTATGGACGTTACGCCCTTCAGCACATGAGTTTCGGCGAACGGTGGTATCGCACGATCGAAGATCACGCCCAGACCCTCCGGATCGACGCTCCATCCCATGATGTCTAGCGTGTCGGGCCACGTATGCTGGCCTGCAAGTTCGACCTCGGCCAGACCGGTCTCACTAGCACGCACCACGCAGGCGGCGGCCCCGTCGCCGAAGAGGGCGGTCGCCACGATGTTCGCCTTCGTAAGCTTGTCCATGCGAAATGCCAACGTGCAGGTCTCGACGGCGACCACCAGCACGACTGAGCCTGGCCGGGATGCCGCCAGCCGTGACCCGATTGAAAGCCCAGAGACTCCGCCGGCACAGCCGAGGCCAAACACGGGAACCCGTTCGACATCGTCCCGGAAGCCCAGTTCTCGGCTTACCCTCGCTTCCAGACTAGGTGTCGCAATACCAGTCGAGGAGACGGTTACGATCGTGTCGACATCGCCTGCTGCAATGCCCGCCGACACGAGAGCCTTGCTGGCGGCGGCGACGAACATTGCACCAGCGCCCTCGATATGAGCGAGGTTTCGTTCGGGCCATCCCGACGTCTCGAGATACCACTCGATCGGCCGGACGGCATAGCGGCGCCGAATTCCCGAGGTTTCGAACACCCTTGCCAGCTTTTCGAAATCGCCAAATCGCGATGAGAACGCGGTGTGCGAGGCTCGCGCCGCGTCACGCTGGTCGATGACATGTGGCGGAACGGCGGTGCCGACGGATACCAGCTTGACGGGTTGCTGCATAAGACTCCTTGCGACGGCGCGGGAAGAATTTGGTACGCCGCGCGAGGACGAGACCGAACCGTAACGCCTCGATCCTCAATAAGTTGCAATGCGGGCGAGCCTGACGCCGCACTTCGTCGGAAGGCTTCAGAGACGACGACGCGTGAAGGATGCCTCCCGCGGCTTCGTGTCTGCCTTGATCCACGTCAATGCGCTCAACAAGTTGGCTCCGTAATTGTCCGATCGAAAAGGAGACAGCGCGATGCTTGCTAGAGACATCATGACGACCCCGTGACGACGCTCGACGAGGGACACAACGTCAGGGAAGCCGTCGAGATCGTCAACGCCAGCAAGATCGGCGCGGTGCCCGTCATCGATGGCGAAGGGCGGCTCACCGGCATCGTCACCGGGGAGACCTGCTGCGCCGGGTGGCGTCATCCTGGGCGAGACGGGCGGTACCGCATACGCGCGACCGCGAAGATGCACTGGCGGACTATGTGAAGGCCCGAAGCTGGCGCGTCAAGGACGTGATGTCGACGCCCGTCGTCAGCGCCGCCCCGAGCGCAACCGCGAGCCAGCTCGCAGAACTCCTGCAGGCCCACGACATCAAACACCGAACGGCAGACTCGCCGGCATAATCAGCCGTCACGACTCGATGCGAGCGCTTCTCGATGTTCGACGGCAGTGTACTGCTTCCGGCGACGAGGCCCTAGGGACGGCCGTTCGTGGCCGCCTGGAAACCGAGTTCGAAATAAGGTTCCCCATCGTCAATGCGACCGTCTCCGACGGGGCAGTGACCCTGAGGGGAGAGGTCGAGACGGAGCTGGAATGCTCGGCGGCCAGGGTGGCGGCGGAAAGCATCCGCGGCGTCGGCGGCGTGGTAAACAACATCACCCTGGATACCGCATGGTGAGCTCTCTCAAACTATGAAATCGTCCCTGGAGTTTCCGTCATGTTTGTCAGGGTCATCGCAGACGCCGTCGTGTCGAGGCTTCTCCTCGTCATCCTGATCCTCATGGTGGGGACGGTCGTGAGCGTCCTACTGGTGAGGCCATCCGACGACTCCCGAACCGGGCGCGTCGAGCGCTCTCTCTGACCCGTGAGTGCGCGATGAACATCTGGCCCTCCAGGATTTAATTGTCCGGCCGCGTCCCGCAAATGGCGCGACGGATTCGATGCTCTCCGAACTATTCGGCTTCATCTGGCTGATGGGAAGGCGTCATCAGGCGTTGGTCGCAGGGCTGTCCCTGGCTCTTTTCGTTATCGGCGCGGCGCCTCTCGAACTCCAGCGCCGGATCGTCAATGAGGCGACCGAGCAAGCGTCATACCGGTCTCTTCTCTTTCTCGTCTCCCTCTATCTCGCGGTCGCAGTGTTGAAGGGCGCGATAAATTCACCTCCAACCTCTAAAGAAGCTGGGTGGGCGAAAAAAGCACGCTTTGGCTCGGGGCGCGCGTTCTGCATCGGGCCGAGACGCCGCCATCGGAATCCACGCTCGAGGGGGTTGAGCTGTCGATCGTCTTTGCGGAAGCGGAACCGGTGGGCAGTTTCGTTGGGACCAGCATCTCCGAGCCGCTACTCCAGATCGGCATCCTTGTCACCGTGGGCGGTTATCTGATCTATCTCCAGCCGCTGATGAGGATGGCCGTCGCAGCCACCTTCGCCCCGCAGATTGCGTTCGTCCCGATGTTAGGCTGCTCACCTGGCTTTTGGAGATGCCGCTCATACCCATGGCCTTGACCAAGTCGTCGACAGAACGAGTCGAGATTCCCTGGATATGCGCTTCCTGGATAACGGCCGTCAGAGCTTTCTCTGCCATGCGGCGCGGTTCAAGGAAGCTCGGAAAGTAGCTGCCTTTGCGCAGCTTCGGAATGCGAAGCTCGACGGTGCCAGCCCGCGTCTCCCGATGTCACGGTAGCCATTGCGTTGTGCGAGCCGCATCGAGTTCTTCACACCGAAGTCTGCACCCGTAGCCGAGCCTACTTCCAGCTCCATCAGCCGATCGGCAGCAAGACCGATCATCTCACGCAACAAATCTGCATCGGCACTCTTCTCAACAAGGGAGCGCACGTTCATCATGTCATTGGTCATCGGTGATCTTTCCGTCAGGTTGGTCTTGAACAACCCGACCCTAGCGGAAAAACACTGATGGCCGCCCGCAAAGCCGGTCACCCGCTACAGCGCAACGAGAAGCGCGCGGGCGCTCGGCTTTACTCCCTACCGTCACCTACGCCACGTACTGGGACACGATCCGATAGAACGGCCACCTTTTCCCGCGTGCAAGTGGCCATATGGGGGTGGCGTAATAACCAGGCATACGCGAGGTCGGTATGGCAGGTTTGATCTCTCCTTCCAGGTCGCTCGCGTTATAGATCGCGACGACGCCGGGCACCGAGAACGCATCGCCGACATCGATGTTCAGGATTCGGGCATGTGGCTGGTCGGAGCGTCGCAATGCGATATGCAACATACCGCGGCGCCATGTCATCGACATACTGACCAACACCCGTCAGCAGACGTGGATCTTCGGTGCGCTTGTCCCGCTTGCCGACAAGTTTGGGCCGCAGCTCGACGGAATGGTCCTGCTGGCTCATTCGTAGAACTCCACACCCTTTCGCAACTCTTGCCATTGCGCGTCGTCGTGGCCGAAAATGATAGAAGCTCCCCGCTCCCGAAGAGCTTTCAGGCGAGCGAGTGCCTCTGCGGCGAGTTCGATGTTCCAAGTATTTCTCGGAGCGATACCGGTGTCGACGCTCGCCTGGAGCGGGGCAGCATCTGAAGCGAGTATAAATGAACCATCTTTTTCCAGCTCGACACGGGCGACGGTCATTCCGGGGGTATGACCCGGCATGGGCAGCAAGACGATGCGCCCGTCGCCAAAGACGTCATGCTCGGCATTGAAGGTCTGGAAACCCTGGGGCTGGTCCCATTCTCCTCGAAGATAGCCTTGATTTTCTGCACCGCTTGCCGTGGCGGCCTGCGCCTCCGCTTCGTGGCAGAGGATCGTTGCGCGCCGAAAGTACGCGTTGCAGCCGCAATGATCGGGATGCAGATGTGAACAGATCACAACATCTATGTCCTCGGGATCGAGAGCAAGAGTCTTCAACTGATGAACGACCGTCCGCTCTGGCGAAAAGATCGGGGTCATAACCTTGCTTAACCCACCCCATCGCGCGCCTGGATCGATGGCGGCCTCTGGATTGCATCCGCTATCGAACAGCGCGTTGCCTTGGGGATGGCGCATCAGGGTGGCGTGAACCGGCAATTCAATCGCTTCTTCCTTCAGCGCCCCAGGGACGTAGATGGACCGGCGCATACGAAGGCGGCCGGCCTCGAGAAAATGCATCTTCATCTTAAGGTCCTCTCTTGCTAGCCAGTTCGCGGACGGCGTTGACGATGTTTTCATAGCCCGTACAACGACAGATGTTTCCTGAGAGCGCTTCCCTGATCTTATCATCGGTTTCCAGCGGATGGTGGCGAAGAAGGTCGATGATCGCCAACGATGAAACTGGGCCTACAAATTCGCATTGCAGGCCATGATGCTGGCGGAACGCTTCTTGGATTCGTCCGAGTATCGACGCTTCCCTGGCCATGGTTTCGATTTCGCTCCCGTCTGCCTGCACTGCAAGCATCAGACAGGAGCGTGCGCTCCTTCCATCGAGAATGACGGTGCAGGCACCGCAAACGCCATGTTCGCACCCGACATGGGTTCCGGTCAGGCAAAGGATCCTGGCGCAGGAAGTGGCTCAGCAGCGTTCGTGCTTCGATCGTGCGCGTCATATACGCTTCGTTGACGCTGACGGTGATCGTCTTCTCACTCATCTTGCTTGAAGCCTTTCGTGGTTCGCGCGGCTCCAGGCGGCGCGAAGGGCCCGTTTGGCAAGGACGCCTGAGAGATGCCTGCGGTAATCTGCAGAGGCATGGATATCCGTGTTGGGCGTGAGGATTCCAGCCAGGCGATCCGCCACCGTATCGAGAGCCGGCTCGGAAACATCCGTCCTCGATGATCTCTTCAAGCCGCAGCGGGGTTTCACCAACGCCCATCATGCCAACGCGAACGTCAGACGCCCTGCCATCTACACAATGCAGCGTCGTCGCAAAGCAAGCGAGTGCGAAGTCCCCGTGGCGTTTTGCAAACTCCTCAAATCCCCATCCGGCATCCGGTCTCATCGCGTCGAGCTCGACGCGAATTACAAACTCGTCCGGTTCCAACGAGTTGACCAGCGATCCGACAAAAAATCGGCTGCAGGTATTTCGCGTCTGCCGCGCTGAGAGGAGGCGATGACCGTCCCACCGAGGAACCGTGTCATCATCGGCATCTCGGTCGCTGGATCCGCATGCGCGACGCTGCCGCCGAAGGTGCCGCGGTTGCGCACGGTCATATGGGTGACGTGATGCATCGCCTCATGCACGATCGGCAAGTGTTGGCGGATGATCGGGTCTGTCGCGGTCATGTGATGGCGTACCGTCGGCGCCGATTCTCACCCGATCTCCGTGCAGTTCGATCCGATCTCCATGAACCGACGTTACTACGCGCGGCGCCCAAAATCCCGCGGCCCTGCTCGGATGGATACGATCTCTCTGAGCAGTTCGAGGTTCTCGCCGGTCATGGTGGCCACGTCTTCGATCGTGCAGATATGCATCGAACGAGCCATCAGGCGGCCTTTTGCGCAGTGGAGACCGTCGGAAGCATATTCCACGGCAACAGGTCTTCAAGCCTATCTACCGGTTAATCTTTGATCTGGGTTAGGACGTCCGTGAGGTAGCTCTCGGGGTTGCGGCCATGCAGTTTGTCCGTTCCAATGATGGTCAAATATTAGCGTTGCGCTATCCCGTTCGTAATTTGCATCGTGTAAGTCTTCACTCCTGATGCTCGTTCTCGGGCCGCGCCACGCAACGCGCGGCCCGTCTTTCGGTTTTCTCAACCCGGGAAATTGCTACTCGGATTGATTGATTATTACGAGTTTATATGCAACCTTCGGTACGATCGCCGACGGTCGGCGCACATCAGGAGGAAAAACCATGATCCGTACTAATGCAGTTGCAGCACTTGTGTTTGCTGTAGCAACCTCAGCTCTTGCTTTCGATGCAAGCAACTTCAAGGATTTTTCAAGCATCGCATCGGCTTCCAGCAGTTGGCAGAACCAGTCCGGCTCGACGATGATCATTCAAGTCGACTCGTTCGGAAATGTCTCCGGCCAATATGTAAACAGAGCCCAGGGCACCGGATGCCAGAACTCGCCCTATCCGCTAACAGGAAGGGTAAACGGGACGTTCATCGCATTTTCGGTCGGCTGGAACAATTCGACGGAGAACTGCAATTCCGCAACCGGATGGACCGGCTACGCACAGGTCAACGGCAACAACACTGAGATAGTCACGAGCTGGAACCTCGCTTACGAAGGCGGCTCCGGTCCGGCCATTGAGCAAGGACAAGACACTTTCCAGTACGTGCCGACGACTGAGAACAAAAGCCTCTTGAAGGATTAATCTCCTCTGCCCTGCCGGCGCTGGCCCGTCAGAGATTGTGGAGCAAGAATTCATCGAATATGGCCAAAGGCTTAGACGAAGCTGCTTTCCCTGCCGAATAAAAGCGCCGCGTGCTCGTCCGCGCGGCGCAAATCCTTATTTGATGAGTTCAATGCGGCCAAAACTTTCCGGACAAAAGTAAGCATCCGAGGATGCGCCGCCTTGGGGCAAACGCGGCGATCTGATCAAGGTCGTTTGGCACGATGGCCAGGGGGCCTGCCTGTTCACGAAAAAATTGGAGCGAGGAAGGTTTATCTAGCGTGACGGCCAGGGCGCTTGTCTGTTCACGAAGAAGCTGGAGCGCGGCCGCTTCATCTGGCCGTCAGCCGCTGACGGCACGGTGGTGATCACACCGGCGCAGCTCGGTTATCTGCTCGAAGGTCTACAGAAATATCCCTGCTTGTGAGTCTGACGAATCATCACCGGACAAGATCGAGGTGCTGGATCCGAGCCATCCGTTATTTGGACGCTCCTTTAATGTGATGCGTGAGGTGGGACGTAGAGGCGGCAACTTCGCGCCGTCGTATGAGGTTGAACATCGTGGTGGATCGACCTTGCTGATACCCGTGTCTGCGACACAGGGATATGTCGAAGCCTGAAATACTGACGCGCGAAGGACACCATTCGCCCAATTGTGAGGAGAAGGTTTTGCCAATCACTGTGCAACGCCTCCGCCTTGCAGCGGGCATCTAGGTAAAGGCACAGCGCAACAGATGGACACACGAACCTAGTTTGCTCAGCGCCGTACAACTTGCCGCCAGGCTCGATATTCCCGTCAATTGGATTTACGTTCAAATCAGGCGGAAGCGCCTGCTCATCGACCAGCAATCAACCGGAGCATATTTGTTCCAAAATTCCCCAGCGGTCGTCAACGCGGTTCGCGACCTTCGCAACCGTACCATTCATCAACTCGATCTGAGAATCATTCAGCCTCACCAGGAGGGGCATCAACATGCGTTGTCGCTGGAGGGAATTGACTGGCGCGCACGGCAGGAAACCTGGCGCCCCAGCCGGGTTTGACTCAATTTTTGCATTGAAATTGTTGATAAATCTGATTCAATGTCGTTATGACATTGCCGCCGCTTACCCTGCCATCGGACCTTGCCAGCGCTCATCCGGCGCTGCTGGCCGAACGTGCTGCGCGGCTGCAAGCTGAGGCGGACGCGGCCAACGCGAAGGCGCGGCTGTCGAGCATTGAGGCGCTCAACGTGCATTTGCAGTTGCTGACCGGCAAGCTGGAGCGCGAGAAGCACGGGCCGCGCCGCGAGCGCACGCAGCGGCTGATCGATCAGTTGGAATTTGCAGCTCGAAGAGCTCGTGGCGTAGGCCGCCGAGGACGAACTGAGCGTCCAAGAGGCCGCGGCCAGAACGCAGTCCGTGCGCGCCTTCGCCCGCAAGCGTCCAGTGCGCAAGGCGTGGCCCAAAGACGTCGAGCGCGCACGCATCGTCATCGAAGCGCCGACGGCATGTGCCTGCTGTGGCGGCTCGCGGCTGTCGAAGCTGGGCGAGGATGTGACGGAAACGCTGGAGGATATCCCGCGCCGATTCAAGGTGATCGAGACGGTGCGCGAGAAATTTACCTGCCGCGATTGCGAGGCGATCAGTCAGGCTCCCGCACCGTTCCATGCGACGCCCGCGCGGCTTCATCGGCCCTCAGTTGCTGGCGACGATCGTGTTCGACAAGTTCGGGCAGCACATCCCGCTGAACCGCCAGAGCACGCGGTTCAAATGTGAGGCATCGGTCCGTCGACCTAGACCCTGGCCGGTGAATGTTGATCCGAATGTCTTCGAGCTGCGGCAAATGCTGGAGCATCACTGTCGCACGGCATACCAGGAGGCAACGTAGCCGGCTGCGGCGACCCCATGCGAATGCGGGACGTCGCGGACGATGCTACCGACAATGGCGTCCCTTTGATCGACGCCATTCGGCCAGTTCGGCACGATGTAGCCGCGATAGCTGTAGATCCAGGTCTCGCCGGCCACATCGCCCTTTCCAGTGAATTGCAGCTCGACAGGGTCTCCCGGACGCACCGTACCGGTCAATTCCAGCGACCACCCGGGCCCACCAATGGTTCCGCCGACCTTGCGCCGAGCCAACTCGGTCAGCACCAGCGTTCCCTGGCCAAATTCCAGTGCATTGAAATCAACCGATAAATCGGGATTGTTGATCAGGCTGCGATAACTCCAAGTGCCAGTGAAGCTCATAGTTCCTCCCAATGGCGATCGACGCCCTAATGATGGCCGGAAACGGTGCCACCCTGGCCGTCCGGCAGGGTGATCCTGATGTTCTGCATCATGCCCTGGTCCTCATGATCGAGGATGTGGCAATGCAGAACGAACTCGCCGATATAGCGCTGGTAGTGCGTCCGCACGGTGATCGTGTAACGCGCCGACGGATCGGTGCCGGGATTCTTGATCCACAGCGTGTCCTTCCAGACATTTTTCAAGCCTGGATATTGCGGATCGCCGTCGTCATCGGCGCCAAGCGCGCTGACATCGTTGCCGGCCGCATCGACAATTTTGATGATCTGAAACGGATTGACATGGATATGGAATGGGTGGCTGACGAAATCCGAGCGGAGCGTCCATTCGTCGACTCCGCTCAGCGGCAACATCCGGTCGATGCGGTTGGGATCATAAGGTTTGCCGTCAACCTCGAAGAAGGTGGCACCCGGCTGTTTCACATCGATGTTAAACACCAGTTGCTGCTCGCCGGTGACCTCGCCCGCGTCGATGTCCGGATGGGGAATAAAGCTTGAGAGCGACATCTCGTTCTTGAGGTCATCGATAACCTTGCCGGCGACATTCTGTGACATCGTGCGCTCAGCCGCCGAAATCAGCCAATCCTGAAGATAGGTGCCGATCTCGCCATTGACGGCATGGCCGCCTACTGCAGTGACTATGCCGAGAAGCCGTCGGCTTGGAGCCTCCTGGTTGACGCTGGCCGCTGCCGGTGCGGCGCCATCGATGATGCAGTAGTCACCCGCTCCTGGCAACACCACCAGCGCGTCAACGCGGTAGCCCGGTTGCAGGATCGCTTGCTGCCGCATCTGCACCTGCGCCATTGTCAGCCCGTCCTGGGCCACCACCCCATACGGAATAGTATCCTTGCCGCAATTCTGGTCGATCCATCTGTCGGTGTCCGCTGCCGCAAGCGTGCGGAACGCGGTCGTCCCGGTCTTGCGCCGGATTTCGAAATTGATGGTGTCGCGAACCCCGGCGTGTATCATCCGCCACCGCTCGACCGAGCCAGCCTCCGCTGATGCCAACTGACCAAGCACCTGGCCGTTGACGCTGGTGAAGCGGCCCGAAGCCGGCCAACTGCCAGGTCCGAACTGATCGTAGCTTTCGATGCCGCCCACCTGTCCTGGCTGGCAATCATAAGTGATGTCGCCATTGTTATCGGTGCAAGCATATTGAATCTGCTGTAGCACCAAAACCCGTTCGGCGATATCGGAGCCGCCCGGCTGCTTCAATAGGCGGTCTATATCGCCAGTCTCGGTCGGTGTCGGCATGCGATCGCCACGGATGATCAACGCCCCGGACATGCCACTCGACACCTGCAATGCGGTTGATCCGTGTAGGTGTGGGTGATACCAGAAGGTGCCGGCGGGATGCTCAACGGCGATGTTGTATTCATATTGGAACGAAACGCCGGGACGGATTGAGATCAGCACATTATCGCCATTGCCAGACGGATTTACCCAGAGACCGTGCGAATGCAGGTTGGTACCGTTGAAGCAATGGGGGGTATTGGCACTGCCACCGCCGATGCCGCAGGTGGAATCCTGAGGGAACAGGTTGTGAAGCGTTACCCGCACCGTCTGACCGGGCCGTAGATCGATGGTCGGTCCAACCAATGGCGTGTCGGCACCGGATAAGCCGGTCTGGCGGGCGTCTTGATAGCCGCGCAGTTTAACGTGGTCGTAGCGCGCCGTGGCCGGATTGTAGATCTGTCGGTCGAGATAGGTAGCGTTCATATCGAGCAGAACCTCGCCCGGAAATGTCTCCCGGCTTTGTTCGAAGGTTTTCAGCATCCCCTGGGATTTTGTGATAGGTTGCAGCATATAGGCCAGGGGGTTAGTCACGGCCCTGGCCTCTTGAGCGACTGCGAATAGCGCATGGGTGACCGAAAAAACGCTCGCCATACCGAAGATCGCAATTTTGTCAGACACAGACAAACAACCCTCCCAAACCTCTGCCCGGAGTTTTGTTCTCCCCGGGTCGAACCGCATCCACAAAGTTCTACTGCGTCACCATGCGTTCACCTGCAATTCGACTTTGACTCGCGCGCTTTCTCGGGAGAAGACAGCTGCCGCCGCGCGACGAGAAAGTTTCAAGACTCATGCCACTCTGGCCGGATCGAGCCTCAGAAGGAATCTTGTGCCTATGCTTCAAGGACTTCCACGAGAGCGCGGTAGGAAGTCGGGCGGAACAGCACCATGGCGCGCACCTGACAAACCTGACAGCAGGTGTAGTAGGCCCGACATTTTTGTGGGGAGCATCGTTACGTGCGGCAATACGCGTCTCACCTTGTTTGTTTGTCGAGCTGCACTCGAGCAACGCCTTGACGCTCATATCGCGGTCACCGCCGCGGGCATTAATGTCGGCGTCACATACCGTTCATCACACCGCCTAATCGGAGAGACACCACGGGCAGACTACGCCAGTTCTTCCGGCTCTCTGCGCTGCGCGATGATCTCGAAACAAGGTTGCTTGCTCAGGAGTATCGCGCCCTGCTCCTCGACGATCATTTCGACGACGGCAGGAGGGAGCCCTTCCACAATCTTCTCCTATGGACGTCTCTTATGGACGTCCAACGCGATATCTCAGATGCACGGAGCCGAGGCCAGCGGCTTCGGCGCTGATAAACGTGAGCCTCGCCCTGCCGGCAAGCCCATCCTCGCCGCCCTCGAATATGGCCGGTGTATTCGACTTGCCTCCGATCGCAGGGAAGATGACCAGGCTGACCTCGTCAACAAGACCCGCCTTCAAGAAATGGCCATTGGTTTGCGCCCCGCCTTCCAGCATCAAGCGCTTCACACCGAACTCGGTTCCAAGAAGGTCAAGCGCGTTTTTCAGATCGACGCCATCTTTCTCCGAGACGATATAGGAAACGCCAGCCTGGGTGAGGCCCGCCAGGTAAGCATCATCCACGTCAGATCCTGTCAGGACCACAAGGTGAGCTCCGTCAATGTCGCTCTTGTCCCAGCGTAGCCGACCGTCCTTATCCACGATGACAGCGAACTCGCCGGCGTCCGGGTTGGCGATATGGATCGGTCGCGCGGCTGTGCCGGTTGCTTGATAGGGGCGGTCGACGGCGTCCGCGAACTCTTCTCCCGTCGCTCTTCCCGAAAGCCAGGCGTCGGCACCGATCTTCTCATGCAGGCCGTCATAGATCTTCACGAGCTCATCGACCGAATGGCCGGTTGCCTCGGCCCAATCATTGACGATCAATCGGCCATCCAGCGGCGACATCATGTGACAGATTACATAGGGTCTGGGCATTGGATTACTCTCCTCTACAAACATTCCACCGTCAGTGACCTGCCTTCAACCAGGCTGCGAATTTATCCATCCAGTCGGGGTGCCAGCGTGAAAGCGCCGGCCGGTTCAGGATCATGTCGTCGGCCGCCCAGCGGATCCTTCTGGCATCGATCGCAGACGTAACCGCGTTATCCGGACAGATGATGTAAAAATTCTCGTCGAGCAGACGGACCAGGAAGTATTCCACCAGTTGCTCTGCGGTCCATGCCTCATCGGGTTTCGCAATGCCCTGCGGCTTGAGTGCGATGTTCATGGGTGTCCACGTGTAGCCAGGGACGAGGAGATGAGCCGAAACACGACCTCCCGTCTCCTTCAGAAGCTCGTGCGACAGCTGTTCGGTCAGGACTTTGACAGCTGCCTTCGCCACCGAATATGCGGCGTTACCTGGAGGAGTCGTAATACCTTCCTTGGAGCCGAGGTTGACAACGGCCGACTGGCGACCGGCTTCGATCATGTAGGGCACGAAGACGTGTTGCGCGGCCTGAACACCTCGGAAGTTTACATCGATCTGGCGTCGCCACTTTGCAGGATTGTCCCAAGGGCCGGCTCCTTGCGTTATGCCCGCGTTGTTTACTAGAACGGCCACGTCGCCAAACCGCGAAATCGTTTCGTCCCGCAACCTGGTCAGTGCCGACAAATCTGATACGTCGCCGCTCACGATCAGGATGTCCGTGTCGAGTGTCGAAGTAACATCCTCAAGTGCGTCGGCGTCGAGATCCAGCAGCGCGAGCTTCATGCCGCGGGCCGCGAGAGCCCTCGCGATTGCCAAGCCGATGCCCTTCGCAGCTCCCGTGATGACCGCAACGCGGCCAGGAGCAACGACGCTGTTCATTCTCTCGCTCATTTTTTGTCTTTCCCGTCATTGGACCGTCACCGCTGGAAGGTGTGCCGGACAAGCCGTCGCCGTGGAATTTTTCTCCGAGAAGCGTGCCGGCCGATGGCACCAGCGCAGAGAAGTCCATCAACGCTACTCGGGCGCTTGGGTCGTCGGATCATATCCGCGGGCTGCGAACGACCGTTCGATCGCACTATAAGAATAGGGTAGCGCGACGGCTACTTGAAGTGAGCGGGATCGCACGCACCGATGAGCCGTGTTCACTCAAGGGCCTTCGTGACGTAGGGAATGCCTGGCCAGTTCGACCGCGGACGGGACCAAAAAGGTAACGCACTCCTGGTCCCTGCCAGATCGGTGGATGATTTTCACTCACCGCCCCGATCAATTTTGCTCATGTAACCAATCGGCTCCACGGGCATTTGGTCACCAGCGCCTCGAGACGATCGTGGTGCTGACCAAACCAAAGGAGTGAAATCATGACAGGGAATAAACCACTCGCAATGATCACGGGCGGCTCATCTGGAATAGGCTTCGAGCTTGCCAAACAATTCGCCAAGAATGGATTCGATGTCGCCATTTCAGGCTCAAGCGACAAGGTGAACGAGGCCGCCGATGCGCTACGAAGCCTTGATGCCGAAGCATATCCGTTCAAAGCGGATGCCTCGACGTACGATGGCGTCGAGAGGTTCTGGACCTTTACGCACGGGCTGGGGCGCCCCTTGGAAGCCGCGGCTCTGAACGTCGGTATCGGTATTGGCGGCGCCTTTGTCGATAACGATCTCGAGGATGAGCTTCGCCTGCTTGCGATCAATGTAACCGGGACCGTCCATATGGCCAAACGCGTCGTCCAACATATGGTCAAGAACGGCCGCGGCAGGATTCTCATAACCTCCTCGGTTTCGGCGACCCTGCCCACGCCATACGAAACCGTTTACGGCCCGTCGAAGGCATTTGGTTATATGTTCGCGTCTGCGCGAGGAGTTGCGCTCGACCGGGGTCACGGTGACGGCACTCCTTCCGGGCGCCACCAACAGCGACTTCCACGCGAACGCTGGAATGGGCGGTACGAAGCTCGGTGGCCAACAAAAAAACGACAAGACGCTCGTCGCCCAGCAGGGGTTCGAGGCTCTCATGAACGGCATCGACCATATCGTCGGCGGAGATCAGGAAACCAAGCGCCAGGTGTTGGAAAACCGGACGACCCCCGAGCCCGTCAAAGCCGCGCGGCAAGCCGAATTGACCCAACCGCAGTGAAGGAGCACGTCATGTCACATCTGAAAAACAAGGTCGCCATCGTCACAGGGGCTTCCTCGGGCATTGGAGCGGCGACCGCCAGAGGATTGGCGGAAAAAGGTGCGCGCGTCGTCCTTGCCGGCCGCAATGAGGAACGCCTCAGTCAGATCGTCGAAGACATCACCGGTTCGGGAGGTATTGCCAGCTACAAGGTTGCTGATGCCACGGATTTTGAGAGTACCAAGGCCCTCGTCGCGTTCGCCACAACGACGTACGGCCCGGTCGATATATTGGTCAACAATGCCGGCCTCATGCTCTTTTCCTATTGGAAGGATGCCGCCGTCGGCGATTGGAACAAGATGATCGATACCAATCTGCGTGGCTATCTGCATGCGATCGCCGCGGTGCTGCCGTCGATGTTGGAGCGCCGGTCCGGCCGCATCCTGAATATGAGCTCTATCGCCGGCGTTCATGTCGGCGAGGCGGCAGGGGTTTACGGAGCCACGAAGTTCTTCATACGCGGTATTACCGAAAGCCTCAGGAAGGAGGTGGGCGTGGGTAGCGGGATCCAAGTGTCTATGATCAGCCCTGGCGTGATCGATACCGGCTGGGCCGACAAGGTTCATGACGAGACGGGCAGAAAGATCGCCGGAGAGCTCAACAAGCAGGGTATTCCGCCGTCGTCGGTGGCTGAAGCCGTGGTCTATGCACTAGACCAGCCCCCGGAGATCACGATCAACGACATTTCGTCCATCCAACCCGGCAGGACTGGTAGCCCGCGTTTTCGAGAGCTCAGAACTAGAACCTCCGGGACTGTTAGACCGCCTCGCGGAACCAACCGGTGCCGTCTCTCGTGGCTGTGGACACGAAGATCTTCATTGCATGACGATCTAATCCCGGACGTTTTCGTTTTTCAGCGACCGGGCCATCTCCGCCGTCCTTCGCAGGATCCAACATGGATCACTAGGTCAAATTTTTGACTGCTTCCTCGGCCATCACATACCAAATACAGGGCCAGTTAAATAAGGATTGAAGGTGCCGGCCGGCCTGAAGCAAGGTCGGCGCCGGCAAGGGCGATCTTTTTCAGTACAAGTGCGAGTATCCATAACTCATGGTATCAACGCGGGCCGACCTTGAAACTTTCGTCGCGATCGCGCGTGCGGGGGGTTCCGAAAGGCCGCCGCGCTTCGCGGCGTTTCCGGGTCTGCCCTCAGCCACTCGATCAGGGGTTTGGAGGCCCGTCTGGGCGTCCGTCTGTTTCATCGGACAAGCAGGAGCATCAGTCTCACCGCCGCCGGCGAAGTGCTGCTTGCCGAACTGGAGCCCCGTTTCCTCGGCATTCAAGCTGCGATGGATCTCCTAGACAGTTTCAGGAGCGGGCCTACGGGCAGAGTGAGAGTGACCACCCTGCGTGACGCCGCCGAGCTGCTGATCGCTCCTCGACTGCACAGTTTTCGCAAGAGCTACCCAGATGTCGAGGTCGAAGTCAGCGTCGAGGATCGCTTCATCGATATGGTCGCCGAAGGTTTTGACGCGGGCATCCGTTATGGGGGAACGGTTCCCGAGGGGATGATCGCGTCGCGTCTGACATCCGAACTCGAATGGATCGTAGTCGGTTCTCCGGCCTATCTCAACGAACGAGGGCGGCCCGCGCGGCCGGAAGATCTCTTGACGCACGAGTGCATCCGGATCCGAACCGGTACAGATCACCTCTGCAAATGGGAACTTGGCGACGGCGATCGCATGGTTTCTCTCGACGTTCCGGGACTTCTCACGCTCGGAGATTCGGAACTATCTATCCGCATGGCGGAGGAGGGAGGCGGTCTCTTTTATTGCCTGCAGGCCCGGGTCGAGGACAAACTTGCGGCCGGTTCACTCGAAGTCGTGCTGCCGGACTGGACCTCTACCGGGCCGGGTTTTCATGCATACTACGTTTCGCATCGACAGGTGCCGTCCGCTCTCCGGACGTTTCTCGACTACCTTAAGGCGCCGGTTGCGGGCGATTGAAGTGACGACCAGACGAGACAGCTTCACCAGGCAGGAGAATCGCACATGGATGGTAAGGAGTTGTTTTGCTGAGGCAAATCGACTCAAGAACTCTCCGATATGTGTTTCGGCGTGCAAATTTGGGTCTGACGCAATCTCGATGACATCAGGGCGCTCCGACAATACGTGCTTCGAGCAGATCCAGCTTTCCGCGGCCGTACATCTGCCGCTTGATGAGTTTGAGCTTGGTGATCTGGCCCTCAGTCTGGCCGTTCGACCACATCGAAGTTATTGCATTCTGGACCGCTGCCCGGTCGCGGATGACGCCGTTGGCGAATGACGCGACCAGGCTTCTCGCCGCGCGGTCGATCCAAGCTTCCAGATCATCTTTAGACTTGCTGCGCAGCATTTTGTGGAAGCTCTCGACGACATCCCTGGCCTCGACAAGATCCGGTAGCCTCTCTTCGATGGCGGCGACTGTCATCGTTTGAGCCGTGGTCAGGTTGTTGCGTTCAAGCGTCATCAGGCGGACGATAGTGCGTGCGGCCGGCGCATGTCCGAGTCCGTTCTCGGCCTTTTCGGCACGCCTTCGCCGCGTTGCCCATTCGGTGACAACACGCAGACCGCCGCCGAAGCCAGCCAACCGAAGCTGCCGCCAAAGTTCAGCGCCGTTCCGCAATCCGGCGTCCCATTGCGCTTCAAGCCAAGGGAGATGCGGTTCCAGGGAAGTTTGCCGGATCCGAAAGATGTCGGTCCGCTGACCACGGACGACACTGCGAACCAGCTTTCGGCTGTGCCCGGTTCTGCGCACGATCTCCTTGATGGATACGCCTTCGCTGACGAGACCACGGATGACGGCGTTTGCCTCTTCACGCCGCAGATATCCCTCATATTGCAGTCGCTCGGCAGCTGTCAGAAGCTTTGGATTTACAGTTGCTGTGCCGATTGCAATGCGGACCTGCCGCATTGACTTGCGAACGGCGTCAAGAAAGGCGTGGCTGGCGTTTTCCATCAGATGCCAGCGGTCGGCGACCTGTTCGGCGTGTGGCAGGGCTTGTGCAGCGGCCTGCGCATACCCGCCGCCGCGGTCTCGTGCGACGATTTCGATCTGCGGCTGCTCGACCAGCCAAGCCTTTGCGGTCGAGGGTTCTCGGTCGGGCAACAACGCGATCGTCTTTCGCCGTTCCAGATCGCAGATGATAGTGCCATATCGGTGATTGCGACGCCACGCCCAGTCATCAATGCCGATGACGCTTGGCGGCGGTGGTGGTGGGCGATCATATCGGCGAACGGTTCGAAGCAGCGTGTCATTGCTAACCGGTAACCCGAGACGATCTGCGAACCGTGCTGCTGGCCGACCACCCAATGCCAAAGCGAGATGGTGAACCAAGGTCTCCAGGCGCGCTGTCCGGCGGGCCATGGGTCGGATCACGCCATCACCGAAACGCTCGGCGAAAATCTTTCGCTGGCAATGGACGACAATGCAGACGAAGCGTCGGACCGTCAGGTGCAATTTGATCCTTCGGCCCGCACACGGCAGATCGGTGATAATCCGAGAATAGCGACTATGAACACGATGGGAGGTCGTGCCGCATTCGGGACACCTGCAACCTCGGGACTGACCATGTGCGGTGACGACGATCACATCGGGTCTGTGATGCACTGCCTCCACGTTCAACTCGGCAGGGATTAAATCGGAAGGCTGAAAATAAGCTCGCATGGCGCTGATTCTCCTTCAAGAACCAGGCCAGTAGAATCCGAAACATCATCGAGAATGAGTCAGACCCAAAATTGGACGCCGATAAGGGGTGAACTTTGGACGCCGATTGACAGTCGGCAGCATTCTGATCAGCGAAGGCCTTGCAGTACCATTCGTCTGCGGCCGCAAGAGCTGTCCTCCGAGGCCGAGACCATGGTGCAAGGCATAGCCGACGAAATCCGGTGGACCCGTTGGATAGTGAGCGCCTTATGACGACCATCGAAAAAAGCGCGCCCCTGACTCCTTTTTTGAAAGGAACGAAATGGGAACATTCCTGAGGCGCTCTATTCCATCTCGAATACGGAGGATCCGGCATGCCTACGGTGTTGTTCAGACACGACCAAGACATCTCGCTTAATGATGTACTGAAGATTGCAGTAGAACGTTGCAGGCAGTGCTATGAAGTGTTCGCGGAAGATGGTTCGAGGTCTCGTCGGACGCTATGTCGCGGCGAGCGCGGGACGTGTCTGATGCCCTCGATTTCAGTGAAGAACCATATTTCTCGCCGGAGACGACGAGGAAGGTTCTTAAGCTTCGCAATGCGGTGTGGGGTATGTGCTTCGACTATCTCGGTGAATGCGGCCACCTGGGCAAATCAACCGACCTTCTCAGGATGGACCAGGACCTGGAATACGTCGTCGAAAAACTCGTCATCTACCACCTGTCTCCTCAGGAGATCGAAGAGGCTGAGGCCGAGTAGGCGCATGAAGGCCAGTTGTTTCGCTGATCTTGGCATCGGCGACGACACGGAGCCTCGGGGCAGCATTTGACATCTCTTCATACTTCAAGATCCGGACAATTTTGATATTGCAGTTTCTGAAGCGATGCCTCGAGGTCGAGCTTGAAGCCGGTTGCGGCGTAGTCAAACGAGACGTCTCCGAAAGCGGACAGGCTCGTATTGACCAAGCGGGAGCCGAAGCCCTTCTTCTTTGGGGCTTCCACGGCTGGGCCACCGCTCTCTTGCCAATGGAGATTGAAGCGATCGTCGCCGACATTTTTGCGCACGGACCACTCGATCTCGACAGTTCCTGTATCCCCTGATAGAGCCCCGTACTTTGTCGCATTGGTGACAAGCTCATGCAGCACGAGGGCGAAGCCAAGAGCCGCTTGCGGGTTCAGGCTGACTGCCGGACCGCTTGCTTTGATGCGGCTCGGTTCAACGCCGAGATTCACCGCGGTCGCTTCGATGATCGTATCGACGGCTGCGGATAACCAGTTCTTCTGCAGCAAAATATCGTGCGCGTTTGCATATGCCTTGATGCGCGACGAGATCGACTGCTCCGCGGCTTCGATGCTGGCGGCGTTCCGGAATGACTGGTTGGTGATCGCCTGAACGACTGCCAGCGTGTTCTTGATGCGGTGAGAAAGTTCGTGCATCAGGACGCGCTGTCGCTCCTCATTTTCCCGCTGCTCGGTTCGATCCCTGAGGATCTTCACGAAGCCTTCGAGTTCGCCATCATCCGATCTCAACGCCATCATCTGGCCCGACGCCCAGAATAACGAGCCGTCCTTTCGAAGGTGCCAGCGCTCATCATCTCCATGGCCCTGGGTCAGTGCGGCGGTCATTTCCCGTTGAGGAATGCCCGCCGCGCGGTCTTCCTCAGTGAAAATAACGGCCACGGGATGGCCGACGATTTCGGTCTCATCCCATCCGAGAATTCGGCGGGCACCCTCATTCCAGGTGATCACTCGGGAGTCGAGATCCAGGGCGATGATCGCATATTCGATGGCACTCTGAAGGATTGCTTCGAGAAAGCGCTCCCGAGCGCGACTGGAGGTGGAAATGGAGTTCATGATTTTATTCTGCGCCTGATCCTTCCGGTCGCGCAAGCGGAATTGCCTTACCTCATCCCATACAGGCGCAATGACAACGCCATCGAACCGTGACTCCCGGACGGGCTGGTCGGGAAGCCTGCCGCATAGGCCAAGTCGGTCGATCGTCTTTTAGGAAAAAGACGGCGTGCGACGTTATCGGACCTCTTATTGAGCGTGGAAGGATGACGACCCAATTTGACAAAGACTTACCTTCGGTATCGTCAGAAGCAGCCTTGGCCGACCGGAAAGAACTTGCGGCGGTCGCGTTCGAACGAATAGGATGCCGATGGTCGTCAATGACGCGCGCAAGCCGGATCTGCCGATCGGGCTGGCCTACAGATCATTCCTCGAGCTGACCGGTTGCGCCGCCGGAGAGGTGCTGGGCCGGAATTGTCGTTTCCTTTAGGGCCCGGCGACGTCTCCGATCGCCGTCGCCGAACTTCGCGCTGCATCGCCGACGAGCGGGAGGTGAGCGTCGAGATCTTGAATTATAAGAAGAACGGGGAGCAGTTCTGGAACCGCTTGCATTTAAGTCCCATCCATGGGGACGACGGAAGGATGCTTTATTTTTCGGATCGTAAATCGACATGACGGAGTACCGGCGGATAGAGGCGCTGGAAGCGTCCGAGCATCGGCTGCTGACGGATCGGCCACCGGTCGAAGAACGTCCTCGCCATCGCGGACAGCATTGTTCGCCTCACCAACGCCGACGATCCGGCCGGAGGCGGGCAAAGAGGGCGAGATTGTAAGCGACCACCGATGACCAGACATAAGCCTTGAAGTGGTCGAGCCCACGCCAGGTGCAGCGCCCCAAGCCACAAGCGCGTTTCAAACATGAGATGCCGGCCTCGATGCCGGCGCGGAAGTTTCTGAGCTTGCGATAGACCCCGGCTACCGACCATATCTTCGATCTTGAGGCCGCACTTCTTGTGGAAGGCCATGTCGCGGATGCCGCAGGCTTTGGCTCGGCTCAAATTATCGCGGCTGGCATAGCCGGCCCTGATGCGGCGCCTGGCCATAAAAGGCGATGTGGCGTTCCAGCATCGGCAGCAAACGCTTGCTGTCTGCCGGTTGCCGGTTTCGACGACGAGGTCGAGGACCAGTCCGCTTCTGCCGGTGGTCAGATTGAGTTTGTGGCCGTAGTCGACGTCGCGGCTGCCTTCGACGATGATGTCGGCATGCGGCTCGAAGAGGCTCACCAGCTTCTCGCCAGCCGGCACCGGCTCGCCGGCCAGGACCCGCCGTTCGGTCTGGCCGATGATCCGGTCGATCAGCAGCTTATAGTGGCGGAGCTGGGTCTGCCACAGTTCGCCGGCCGGGCCAGCCGTCAGGGGCAACTGTTCACTCGCCTGCTGCAGATAACTCAAGGTCGTGCGCGTGATCTTGAGCAGTTCGCGGTAGTGCTTGATCCGTTTGGGGCGGCCGCGGGTATTCGATCGCTCGAGCCCGCTTCTTTGCCGCGCGGCGGTGGTCGTGCCATGGGATGGCTCTACCCAGTGCCACGGCCTGCTGCAACAGCCGCACCGTCACCCGGACAGCGTCCCATAATAGGCTACGGTCGCTCGGCTCATGGATCAGTGCGGCGGTGACGTGCTGTCGACGCGCACGACCTTGCCACTTTCCAGCTTCTCCTGCCGGGCGCTCGCCAGCAGCACCCTGCCAGAATAATTTTGCCCTGCGAGGAAAAGCAAAATTCGTGCGTGTTTGTGCCTGTGGTTCCCGAGGTTGCGAGTGTCGCGGCATTCAGGATAGAACGAGCGAGTTCCATCTCAGTGTGCTCCAAGCATTGGCGGCGACGAGGAGGCTGCTGCAGCAATGTTATACGCAGAGGACTTTGGTCGTCAAAGCTAAAGGTGACATTCAAAACGACGATCGTTTTCTCAGATGCCACCCGCTTTTCAATTGGATGCTTGGCAGAGGGGAATTGGACGCGGCGGTGGTGCTGGATGATCCTGCTTATATCTTGCGATGATCGGCTCCAGCCGCTCTTTCGGCCAGAACTGCGGAGAGCCGATCTCGCCAAGGCAGGTAGCGTTCCAGTATGATCCAGCGCTTACTGGCGACTTGCCCGATGTCGTTGCCCGGCCGACCGCGGCGATGTCGCGCGCCTCCGGGTAGATATAGAGCGTCGTCGGATTATCCTTGACCATCGACAAGACTTCCGGGGTCTCTTCCGGCGACCAGCTGGTGCATCCGTCGCTTCGCCCGCCCGCATAGGTGACCAACTTCTCGACAGGGACATAGCCTTTCCGATCGGCATATGGGCTCTCCGGCTTTTTCTGCATGCAGATCCCAGAGACGAGCGCCGCAGCATGCCCGCCGATGGCGCGTTGTCTGGCGTTGGCGGTATCGCCGATCCCATCGAATTGAACAAACGAGCGGGTCAAAACCGCCTCTCTGTTAGAAGGCGCCAGATAATAGCCTTTGAACGAGGTCTTGATCTCGCTTGTCAGATACGCGCCGGCGGTCAAGTTTGAGTCCAGCGCGTTGCCAAAATTCTTAGCGCATTCCCGGCCGTTGGAGAAGTTGACCACGCCAGGGAGGTTGAGGCCGCCACCATGCCCTGCCGAGATCACCCGAAACGACTGCTTCGCCTCGCAGATCACGTAGAACCAGCCAACTGTCAGATCGTTGGGTCGTGTCGCATCCATTGCGAAGTAACAGGCGTTCTTGACCGTTCCCTCCGCGACCTTCTCCAGATATAACCTCCGCGCCCGCTCCAGAACCACGCGCGTGATCTGGCCTTTCCCGTCGCCGACGTAGTCTGCTATCCAAGCCGGGAAAGGCGAACTCTTGCCCGCGGCACGTGCGGGAGTTGATCCGGACAGCATTGGTGCCAGGATGACCAACCCCGTTGCTAGCAAAAGGTTGAGCCTGGAACGCATCTGGTGCTCTCCGTGATGTAAACAAAGACCTGAATGACATCGATCATCATGACAGAGGCGACAACGAGGTTCGATAGTTCGCAATTATGCCTCGACACTCCTTAACAGCGCACTTCCAATCGGGTCGCAACAATCTGCGAGTAGTCTGTGCCCACTGGATCGTTGAAGAACATCGTCGTCAGCATCGCCTGATTTTCGGAAAGGATTTCTTTCGAGCCAGGCCTGACGACTTTGTGAGTGCAACCGCTAAAGCCTTCGCCCGAGATTTTCAGATCGGCATCGCTGGCAAAATCGAGAGCAGTATAGAGTGTCGGATCATAAACGCCGAAAACAATCAATCCTTTGAGCGGCGTCTTGGCCATTGGCTTCTGTGCGAAAGACAGGGTGAGGGAGCCGTTCTCATAGGTCCCATGCAGGATGTCCGGCTTCGCAAGCGCGAGTGTTTTCCCATTGATCGTGATGTTCATATAATAGGGTGGGTTCAAGGATGAAGTGCGACTTGCGAATGATACCAATGGGTTATCACTCGCAAGGAAGATGCAATGAAACGGACCTACTCCCATATTGATCTGGATGAACGACGCAAGATCGCCCGGTGGCGAATGACTGGCCTGAGCGTTGAGAGTATTGCCGAGAAGCTCGGCCGGCATCGTTCGACGATCTTTCGGGAGATCAAACGCAACACGTTTATCGACAACGATGTTCCGGATCTCAACGGCTACTACTGCGTCACAGCGCATGATATCGCTTGTGACCGGCGTACGAAGCTGCGGAAGCTGGCGCGCTTCTCTGACGTCAGACAATCTGTCATCGACCGGATCGTACACGGCTGGTCGCCACAGCAGATTGCAGGACGCATGCGCCTGGAACGCCATCCGATCTCTGTCAGCCACGAGACGATCTACAAGTTCGCATATTCGCCCGACGGGCACGCCATCAAGCTGTGGCGGCACCTACCGGAGCATCGTGCGCGACGCCGACCACGACATGCCAGACGCAAGCATGGTCAACGGTTTAGCCCGGAACTCAACATCTTGCGGCGCCCCGATGTCGTTGCCGAGCGCAAGCAGTTTGGGCATTGGGAATGCGACCTGATCCAGTTTCGGAAAAAGTTCGGCAAGGCCAATGTGACGTCGCTGGTCGAACGAGTCAGCCGCTTCGCGATCTTCCTGCGCAACAATGACCGTCAGTCCCGTCCTGTCATGGACGGCCTTGTTCAAGCACTGCAGGCCCTGCCCCACCTTGCTCGCCGTTCCATCACCTTCGACCGGGGGACGGAGTTCACTGACTGGCCGTATCTGCAAGCCAGCATCGGCGCCCAAACCTGGTTTTGTGATCCGCAATCGCCCTGGCAAAAAGGCACCGTCGAGAACACCAATGGCCGGGTCCGGAAATGGCTTTCGAGAGAGGTCGATCCACTGTCCGTGACCGACGCCGACCTGATCGACGTCTGCAATCGGCTCAATGATACGCCACGCAAATGTCTTGGCTATCGAACGCCCGCAGAGGTCTTCCGCAAGAAACTGCTCGCCCAGATGCGGTATGCAGGTTAGCTTGACCAAGCCCGCAAGTCGCGGTTCAGCATGAACTCACATAGTTGTACTGCGCAAGCGACTCCCGGACTGTTTTGGCGACGGCAGCAACTTCCGCAGGGTCGAGGGCATTGTTGCGGTTCTTGTCGTAGTCGAGCAGCACTGACGACGAAAACACCTCATCGAACTGCCATGTGTCGCGCAGCTCCTGGAGGCTTCCATCGGGCGCCGCGACCGCCTCGAATTTCGCATCAACGAAGATATGGGGATGGGCGAACGTGTTAGTCGGCATCCCGAGGAGGAGAAGTGAAATTGCCATAGTGGCGTGGCGGCGTTTGTTCGCGAGGCTCATGCTACGTGAGTGTCGAGAAGATTGCGACGGATTTAAGTTTCGATCGCCGTGGTTTACCGGAATGCACCTTCCGCTATTTCGCCGCCGAGACGTTGGTCGAGTTCCTCGTGCTGGCCGTTGCGGCAACTTGGCGATTCACGCCGCCACCGCGCGCCTATCGCTGCGGCAGCACAGCCGGCTTCGACGCATCTTCATTCAGACAAGGCGATGGCAAAAATCATCGTCACGCCCGGGCGCGCTGGCCCTGTCGAGATTGCGGCCTTCCTGATGAAAGGCGACATCGATCCGCTGGACGCCAAGAAGTGACCGTCGTCTTGTCGACCCCCCTGCGGGAATAGAGCCAATCAAGCGTGCGGCGCGCCAGTGGGAGGATGGCACTTGGCGCGAGAACGTGCCGTTGCGGCAAGTGGAACATCCGTGTCGATTCTCGCGTCAGCGATTTTGAGCTTGCTCGGGCTTCCGGCGAGATTGAAATTGGGAATTAGAATGCCTTCACTGCAAACACACCGGATCTTCGTTTTACGTGGCGCAACTTTCCTCAAACGAACCCGCGCCCGTGCGGTATTTGGCCACATCCTCGCCGAGGCCGGAGCCGGAATAACCGGGTCACTCTCATCACATCAAGGGTGCCTGCCACGAGCAAACGCCTAATAATTGGCGCGAAGCCAAACCGCGTCGGTGACAGGGCACTCACAGTAATGGGCAGGTGCGGCTGTGGGCCGGCAATTGCTTATTTTGACGCGTCGCTTTTGTTGGCATGCGCCTGAATTTGCGTGCATCGCTCGATCAGGTGCTCGAACGGCTCGGAATCGCCGAGCAGCAGGCCGTCGTCGACCATGCGCACGTAATCCTCGCCGAGCGCACGCAGACCTTCTCCGGATGGCGTCAGAACCAGATTGCCGTTGACGGCTGCGGCGTAGTCGATGGGCGAGCGGTCGGCCGCCTTTTCCGCAAAAAACATGGATTTGTGTTTCGCCACGGCATTGGCGAGTTGCCGATCCGCGGATGCTTTGTCGGCGAAACCAGCATCGTCCAGCCGGACGACATCATGCCAGTGGCGGGCAAAACGATCGCCGCGAAGGCGCTCCTGCAGGCAGAAGACATGGATGGCGGTCGCTTTCTCCCAGAACGTCCGCTCCGCGTGCATGACGCGGGGACTCGCTTTCGGAAATTCGACACCATCAACCTGGCCCGACGCGTCACAGTCGATATCGCGGATACTGGCCGGCTCGCCGGTCGACGCGCTCCGAATTCGAGCATGACGCTCGGGGCGACATAGCCGGATCCGCTGCTCACCGCTTCATAGTCGAGGTAGAGCGTATCGTCCTCGAGGCGGATTGCCGCCGGAAGAGATTGAACGCGCAACGCGCCATAACCGGCTCCACCGAGCCCGCCACCCAGACCGGAAGCCGCTTTCGCACCTCGCTGGTCCAGTGTTTCTCCTCGCTGCGGGTTTTCGGCAGTGCTTCGTCATTGTCGCCAACAGTCCGGCGCCAGGGCGCGGATATCGTAGGTCAGGTCGACATCCTCGGAGAACCTTTTGATGACACCGTAGGCTTTCGAAAGCGAGGTGCCGCCCTTGAAGACGAGATGCTCACCGAGCTTGGACGAAAAGAGCGTCTGCAGCGTCCAGACGACCCAGACATCCTTTTCGAGGAGATGAATGGGCCGTCCGCTGTGGTCGGCTGCCACAGCCAAGGCTTCGCGCCGGTCATCTTTGACAAGCTCAGGAATAGATCAGCGATGCGCAGCCCTTCCTACGCTTCTTGCAAGCCAGGTCGGAAACTGCGGAGCCGCCGCCACCAGCTCGCCGAACGCCTCCGGCGGCAGCTTTCGCTTGATCCGCGACAGTGCTTCATCGGCCCTCTCCGGCCCAAGCCATGCAAGTGCGCGGACCGCCACGCCAGCAGGTCGATCGGCCAAGGCCAATTGCCAGCGCGGCACGTGCTTGAGCTCGACCGTCTGCTGTCCAAGGGTCATCGTCCGGCTACGGCCGGATGTCAGGTAGACGGAGCGGACCGGGACCTGGGAGGTCAGGCCCAGGGCATTTGCCGCGGCGGCGCCATTCGAGACGATGACCTCACCGCGCTGCTGCGCCACCGCCTCTACGGCCTGTTCGACCGTCGGCGGCCGACTGCCAAAGCGACTTTTGACGGGCCGCATATAGATACCACGGCCCGCCCGGACGAGCTCGCCACGCTCGGCCAGGCGCGACAGAGCCTGATCCAGGGCGGCTCGATTTCCGAGATGCAAAAAACTCTTTGCCGAAAGCGCGGATCCTTCCGGCAGTCGTTCAGCATGTCCCATGATTTGCTATGTCAGCTTTTGCATGGCATTTCTCTTGTCAGAAATATATGCAAGTTTCTGACAGTTTGCAATGAGAGGGGAAGACGGCGAGCCCGGACGGTGCTGACCAATTTTTATCGGTCAGTGACCCGCTGTCTCTTCACAATCACGATTCATCTATCAGGCCGTCAAACACTTCCACCATCGCATCGCTGATGGCCTTGCCTAGCGCGGCTGCAGCGTTTGCAAGCGCCTCGTCGTCCATATCGCGAGCGGCCATCGCAAAAGCAGTTCCCTCGGACGTTACGATTTCCCGCGCCCGCTCAATTGCCCAAAGGCCGAAGTCGCTGCGGCTGCTGATTTCCACGGTTTCCATGTTGTCCCCTGATTTGTTCGAGAGGACGGCTTATACCGATTTGCCGGACAATGCAGTCTGAAAACCGAGCCCGAGGACCGACTTCGATCTGTCTCGTGAGCGCATTCCCTACGGGAGCGTGCTCTATTGCGCCGCACCTTGGCGACTGCGGTGTCACCAGCATTTGTACTGCGGTATAATTTGGAAGCGCTATGTGGGGGTCAATGGTTCAATTTTGCCGCTCCGATAGCACCCATTTGTCATATCACTGAAAAACTTCTGACCTAACGAGGCTTTCCGGGCCTCCGTTCAGGGTGCGGCCGTCGATCAGGAGTGACGAAATCATGTTGGAACGTGTTGGCAGCGGATCGAAAGAGGTCGAAACCCTGGTCGTGGACCTCGGCCAGAAAGACGTGACTGGCCGTTCTGCATCGACAAAAACCATCGACGCCGGCGAAATACGCAAGATCGCGCCGAGCGGCAACGGGCAGGCACTCGACATCTCCGCTGCGCGGGGCTTCGTCGGATTTACCCAGAGCAAAAGCGGCGCCACCGCGATCCTGGTCGATGCAAAGGTGAGCACGCCCGAAACCGACCCGGGCAACGATCTCAAGATCGACCTGGACGGCTTGAAAAAGGTTGCCGCTTCCGAATTCGGCAGCACCGTGCCCAATAATATCACTCACCTGTTCAACCCGACCATCGAGGCGATGGCCAACCAGTTTTACGGGGGAGACAGCGTCGAGGTCCGCGACAGGTTCAAGGCCGACGTCAAGGCGCTTCTCGGTCCGCTGCTCGACAAGGTTGGCGCGGGAGAAATCGGCATTGGCGATCTCGCCGGCAATCTGGAGCGCCTGACCTCGCGTCTGATCGCTCCCGGCGGCAAGGAAGTCTGGGGTTACCGTCACGCGGTGCAGACCGCGCTGGAAGGGCTCGTCATGAGCGCCAGCCTCGTCTCGAAGATGCCGGCCAATCCGGACTGGGACAAGAATTTCTCGCCGCTGCCTTCCAGCAATCTCGCCAGCTATTCCTTCAACGACGTCATGGCTATGATCATGGTCGGCACTGGGCTGGCCGGCAAGGAGATCGCCGCCAACGGCTCAGGTGACGGACGCTTCTTCGCCGGCAGCGGCGGCGACGCCTGGATCGCCGAGCGTATGTTCGGCACCAAGGACAATGGCTGGAGCAAGACCATCCAAAATCTCGATCTGCCCTATATCGACAGCGACTATCTGACATCGAGCCTCAAGAAGATGGACCTTGTCATGTCGGGCTCGGATGCCATCGAGCCGGTCGTGGAGCGCCCGATCGACGAGAACGACATCCTGGAAAGCAAGCTGCTGCGCGGCTACGCTCCGTCGACCGCCTATGAGCCGACGCTGAAGAAGCTCGACGAACTCAAATACGGCATTCTCGGCGACGCCGTGAAGGACGTGAGCCGGGATTTCGTCGCGCCCGACAACATGGACCACCTCGACCAGCTGACGCCGGAACAGAAGGCGACGCTGCTCTACGATCTCATCGAGATCAAACAGCAGTTCAATGGCTATATGAACCAGTATGGCGACAGCGTGCCCGATGGCGAGCGCGTCGGCAAGGACCTCGATGCGCGGATCGAAAAGCTGACGGCCGATCCGGCGACGCAGCAGCATCTCTCGGATATCTTCGCGAGCGGCATGAAGGAATATCTGCAACGCCCGGCGAATTCCGATCTGCTCACCAACATCGAAGACGCCTATCTGATCGATATCGGCGGCGGCAAGGCGATCGACCGGGCGCTGAGCGCCGGCAAGAGCTTCGAAGATGCCCTGAAGGATTATTATTCCGAACTCAACACCCTCGTCGATCTCCTGCCCCAGGATTATATCGATGCGCATCTCGACGCCGCGAACGTCACCTTCGCCAATATCGTCAAGGAACATTATATCGGCGACGGCCAGGGTGTCGATCTCGAGCCGCTGCTGTCGGGGCCGGATGACACCTTCGAGCCCGGGGCGACGAATGACGCCATCAGCCAGTTGGCAAACACCTTCGCCGAGGATTTCATCAGCAAAAACGGCCCGGCCGATGGCGGCGAGACGCTGAAACAGAACCTGGCACAGGACATAGCACGCGACGTCGACGGCGTTCTGCGGATGATGCGCGGCGGTATGAAGCTCGACGATGCGCTTGCCTCCTTCAAGGATTCGCTCGATCTGCCGCGCCAGACCCGGACACCTGCCGGCATCGATGCCGAAGTGTACAAGGCCGGTCTGATGCACGCCGTGCAGATGCTGACGATGTCGAGCGTGCTGGTGGCGCGCGGCCTCGGTGTCGGCGGCAAGTGGACGCCGGCCGATATCGCCGCTGCGGTCGGCTCGGCGACACAGATCGTCGGCATGACGATGGAAGGTCTCGGCAAGAACCTCGACGTTGCCGGCAAACCGTTCAGCGCCTTCGGCAATCAGCCTGGCAGCTGGGGCAAGGGGATCTCGATGAACTTCTCGCCGAAGACGATGGAAGCGGCAGGCAAGATCCTCGGCGCGGCCGGCGGCCTCGCCATGGCCGGCCTCGGCTTCTATTCGGCGTCGCGGTCGATGAAGGCCGGCGACCGCGCCAAGGGCGCGCTCGAAATAATCGGCGGCATTGCCGGTACCGGCAACGCGCTCATCGGTTTCTCCGAGGCGATGCTTTATCTGACCAATGCCATGTCCCGTGCCTTTTCCGGACTCGGAACGGTGGCGCCGGAAGTCGTGACCATCTTCAGCAGCGCCGCCAAAACCGGCCTTGCCGCGGCCGGACTGGTCACCGGCCTCGTTGCCTCGGCCGTCGGGCTAGCGCTTGGCCTGTGGGATATGGCCAATGGCGTGAAGAAGCTCGACAAAATGGAAAAGCAGCTGAACGAGAAGCTTGAACGCTACACCGGCGAGTCCGTGCATCTCGAATTTGGGCCAGACCCGTCATTCATCTGGTAGAGGCAGAGGGGCGGCAACGATGACCGCCACAGCCTGGGAAATACCCTGCGACCCCTCGGTAAAAATGTGATTTTTGATCTCCAGGCGCGAGGCCGCTGCATTTTATGCAACCGCGATGTCGCGATCGGGCTTGAATTATCACGCAAAGGTCGATCTTATGCCTAACGTAAGGTAAACGACGTCATCCGCGAAAAGCGGAAAAAGAAAATCAAAGGGAACGCATGTCATCGATCGCACCAGCATCTTCGGATATCGATACGGTTTCATTTCTCCGGCTAAACGCCAATTCCGATCCAAAGTCCGAAAATTCCACGAGCCAGGGCAAAACCACGAGCACCACGGTCAAGAAGGCATCGCCTTTTGCCTCTGACGGGACCACGACGGCAGCCCTGACGATTTTCTCCTCTATATCGGCGCAGACGAGCAGTCCGAAGTTCGTTTCGCTGGCCGCCACGTCGAATGGCACGTCCCGCCCTACCGCGCCGATCCAGCCGGTCATCGATCTCCTGTTCAATTCCGATTTCATGAGCGAGATCAATCAGGGCTTCATGGAAGGGCTGAAGGACAAGGACAAATCCTTCGAGAGCATCGACGTCGTCAAAAACCCTCACAATTACACTGCCGAGCAGAAACTGATCATGTATCTCGATCTGCTTCAGACCAAGGCGACCTTCGGCCAATACAAGGACAGCCTCGGCGACAACCAGCGCGGCATCTACAACGACCAGGAGATCCTGAAGGATCTCGACAAGTCGATCGCCATCCTGGGCTCGGACCCCGACGTCAACTCGCTGATGACGGAGAAGGCGCTGAAGGCCTTCAAGCTGATCTTCTCCGGTTATCGCGTGGCGCCGCCCGATACGAACAAGGACGCTTCCGAGATCATCAACGACACGATAACGCGTGACGAGAAGATGAAGGACCTGCGTACGAAGGTCGAGGATGCCTTTGAGCGCGACATCGTCAATGGCGGCCTGCTGAATGACGGTCTCAAATCCGGCAAGGACGTCACCACCATTCTCAAGGAATATAATGCCGCCCTCGGCTTCTATTCCATGGTGCTTCCCGACGATTTCGTAAAGCAGCGCTCGGCGATTGCCGACAAGACCTATGCCGAATTCTTCGACAAGAACGTGCTGCCGACGATCTCCGATCCGACGACGGCGCTCGATGGCCTGATCCGCATGGGACTGGCCGGCAACAAGACCGAGCGGGAACTGAAGGGGCTCGGCTCCATCCTGCCGGTTATGGATTTCGACCAGTCGCTCGGGCTCGGCGGCAGCCTGTTCCCCGATCTCAAGATCGACCTCGACGGTTTGAAAAAGGTTGCCGCTTCCGAATTCGGCAGCACCGTGCCCAACAATATCACCCACCTGTTCAACCCGACCATCCAGGCGATGGCCAACCAGTTTTACGGGTCAGACAGCCCCGAGGTGCGCGATCAGTTCAAGGCCGACGTCAAGGCGCTTCTCGGTCCGCTGCTCGACAAGGTAGGCGCCGGAGAAATCGGCATCGGCGATCTCGCCGGCAATCTGGAGCGCCTGACGTCGCGCCTGAGCGCACCCGGCGGCAAGGAGGTCTTGGGCTACCGCCATGCGGTGCAGACCGCGCTGGAAGGGCTCGTCATGGGCGCCAGCCTGGTCTCGAAGTTGCCGGCCAATGCCGAGTGGGACAAGAGCGTCTCGCCGCTGCCCTCCAGCAATCTCGCCAGCTATTCGTTCAACGACGTCATGGCGGCGATCATGATCGGCACCGGGCTGGCCGGCAAGGGCATTGCCGCCAACGGCTCAGACGGCGGGCGCTTCTTCGCCGGCAGCGGGGGCGACGCCTGGATCGCCGAGCGCATGTTCGCCACCAAGGACAATGGCTGGAGCAAGACCATCCAAAGTCTCGATCTGCCCTATATCGACAGCGAATATCTGACATCGAGCCTCAAGGACATGGGACTTTCCATGTCAGGCCTGATGAAGACGCTGATGCCCGGCACGGATGTGATCGATCCAATCATCGTCGACGGCAAGACCGCCGAAGAGGCGATCAAGAAGATCATCGCCCCGAGCCTCGACGCGCTGGCGGAAACCCTGTTCAAGGGCAATGCCGATGCCATGGCGCAATACAAGACCAATTTCACGACGATCTTCACCGCGCTTTGGGCGACGATGCGACCGGGCGGCAGCGTCGAAACGATCAAGGCCGACCTTGCCAAGCTGATCGACAAGACCGCGACGGCGGCGCCGGCAGGGGTCGATCCTGTCAAATACAAGGCGGCGCTCTCTTCCGGCGTGATGTCGGTGCTCACCGCATCCCGCTCCATCTATGCCGGCCTCAACATGACCAGCCCGACCTGGGACAGCATCGGCATCGTGGTTCTGCACGCCCTTGGCGCTCTCGCGCACATGGGCAGTGCGCTCGGCTCGGCGATCAAAGCCTCGAATTTTTCGCTGCTGGATGGGATCAGTTCACTCGTCGGCGTTTCCGACGAGCTGGCGCGGGCGCAGCGCAGCGTGCTCTCCGCCTTTTTCAAGAATACCGGGACGACGGTTGGCGCCGTTGCCGGCGTCGCCTGGCTGCCGGTGGAATATTACCAGTTCCTGCAGGGGCTCACCAGTGGCAAGGGCGATCCGGTCGATCTCATCTTCATGGGTATCGGAACCGCGGCGGACACGGTCGGCGCGATCGAGGGCATCGCAGGCGTTGCCAATATGCTGGTGAATTCCACCTTCCTCGGGCGCACGGGCGCAACGGTAGCGCTCGTCTCCGGCGGCTTCTCGCTCGCCTTCGCAGTCGCCTGCGCGGTGTCCTGGGCGGCCTGGGCGGGCTTTGCCATCTACCAGAGCATCAAGCAGGAAAAAGCCTTCCACAAGCAGACCGACATGATGAACGACATGCTTAAGCGCACTGTCAACGACACGGTCGGCATCTACGCCAAGACCGGCCCGATCGTCGGCGCCAAGGGCGGCGTCGCCCCCGCGCCCCGCGACCCGGAACAGCGCGAGCTGACCCCTGAGAACTGGGACGCGATCATCGCCGATATCGAGAAGCGCCGCGGTACGGCGGTGGGCTGATCCGGGACGCTTTCGCAACACCAAATATCTGGGTACTCACAGGCCCGGTTGGCGTAGAGGCAGTCTGGCCTGTGAACATTTGATAGCAATAAATTTAAGTATGAATTTCATGCGCAATCTGGATATCTGCTGCGCTTTACGGATAAAAAACGTTCAATTTTAATATAAAGGTCGATAAAGTTGTCAATGCCGATTGCAAGTTCCGAAAATTAACCATCGGTTAAGTTTAAACAATTGACCGGCCGTTTTTTTATCCATATCAAATCATGCATTCATTTTGATAACTCCTTGATGGAAGTGCTCATATGGCCGTAGATTCAGTGAACTCCGACCTCAACCTGGCGCTCGCAAACCCTGTCTCGGTGGAGCTGACGACCGATAAGACGGGTTCCAAGGACACCACCGGCAGCACGACGAAAAAGGTCGATCCGAACAGCGAGAGCGAGATACTCTCCGCTGCCGTGGACGCGTTTCTGCCAGGCATGATTTCCAACACCCTGATGCTGAACAATTCGCTTTTCAATTTCGCCAAGGAGGCGATCGACGAAGGCAGCGACGAGTAGCGTTCCCGTTCATCGTTTGCAGTTGACGTGTACCGAGTTGAGGAATTGCAATGAGCGGAGAAGAACTTACCGGCCGCGCCTTTACGCCGCCCGTTGATGGCGTATCGACAGGCAATGTGCTGAAGACCTCGGAGATCGTGGCGGAGCGGATCGGGCTGCAGCCGGCGGATTTCGCCGGCCTTCGGCCAACCGAACTCACCTCCATTCCCAACATCCAGGGCCGCAAGATCGCGCCTGAGTCCGACGCCGTCCCGCCCTCCTATTCACCGGAAGGCAATACCAGGCCCTCCAGCATTCTCGACCGGCTGTCGGCATTCTTCATGCCGGTGGCCGGGAACGGCCAGCCGGAGACGCCGCTGGTGCGATTTGCCGCGGACAAGGATCACAGCGGCCCGAAGATCGAAGACATCACGACATCGATCGACCGGCTGGAGAAATCACAGCAATTCGCGACCGGCACGACGCTGCTGTCGTCACTCACCCAGTCGGTGATGTCGTCGTCCAAACGGCTGACGCAGGGCCAGTGAATATCATGATCACATCGGCCCTTGCGAGATCACCGATCACTTCGCCCGCGCGCAAAGTCCTTCCGAAGGCCGCCATGCTCGCCCTCTGCCTGTTCCTCGCCGCCTGCAGCCAGGACGTGCTGACGGGACTCGATCAGCGCGATGCGTTGGATGCTCAGGTCCTGCTCGAACGCGCCGGCATCTCCGTCACCATGAAGAGCGAAAAGGGCGGGACCTATGCGATCGCCGCTGAATCAGCCGATCATGCCCGGGCGATCGAGTTGCTGGCGGGCGCCGGTCTGCCGCGTCAGTCGTTCGGAAATGTCGCCGAACTCTTTCCCGGCAACGGCTTCCTTGTGACGCCTTACGAACAAAAAGCCCGGATGAGCTACGCCATCGAGCAGCAGCTTGCCGAAACGCTTTCGGGGCTTGACGGCGTGGCGACGGCGCGCGTCCATGTGGTGCTGCCGGAGGAAAACGGCCGCGGGCTCATCAAGGAAAAGGCGAGGGCGGCGGCCGTGTTGCAATATCGCCCCGGCGCCAATCTCAACGAGATCGACATGAAAAGCCGGTCCGTTCTGGTCAACAGCATCCGTGATCTCTCTTACGAAGATGTCTCGGTGGTGGTCAGCCCCTGGTCGGAGGTCGGCGCGCCGGCGGCCCCGCCGGCAACGGCAGCATCGGCCCCGGCGGCAACCGTGACGCCGGCACCCGCCGCAGCGCCATTCTCGATGGTGCAAAGCGCTCTCTCGGCTTTCAAGGCCCCCAATCTGGCCGTGATCGGCGCAATTATCCTCGCCATCGGGGCATGCCTGCTGCTGCTGTTGCCGCAGCGGAAGGAGCGCTGAGCATGCGCACGCCGCGTTCGGACGGCGAGGCGATCTCGGATGCGGCGAGGATCCGCAGGGCAGCGCTGCTTTCCGCGGATATGCTGACGGCCGCCCGATGGGATGGGACCGCGCCGCTCCTTGCCGATGGGTCTACCCTGTCGCGGCGGCTGCACCGGCGGCTTTTCACGGAGATCGCAGAAGCCCATGGCGACCCCGCCACATTTGCCGACGGCGCCCGCCGCCTGATTTCCATGGACGCGGACGGACTCGCAAAGGCCGCGTTCCGGGCGGGCTTCGCCTATCATCTCGCAGCCTTCTGCCCCGCGGTCGATCGCCCGACCCTTGCGAGGCTCAGGGCCGCCTACGGCGAGGAAGCGGTCGCATTCGCCCTCGGCCACATCAATCTTTCCACGGCAACGCCGCCGCTTGATCTGTTGAGCGAGCAGGCAAGGCATGTCGTCGAGGCCGATGGCTGGTCGATGCTGACGCTTCTGGCAGACGAATATCGGATCTCTGCGGCATGGCGGTGGGCGGGCTGGCGCGACATGGCCGAAAACGGCTCGGCTTCCCTGTTGAAGAGCCCGGCGCTCGTTCTGGCGACGGCCGCCGTCGACGAGGTCGCCTCCACACAGGAAGGCGCCGGACGATGAGCTCGGGATTTGCACGCCACGACCGCATCATTCCGGCGGAAAACTTCGGCCAGATCAGGGAGGCGGCGCAAATTCTGGCGGCTGCCCGCCAGGACGCCGCCCAATCCCAGGCCACACTTGCAGCCGCCAGCGAGCAGGCCGCCCAAAACGGCTATCGCGACGGGTTCGAACAGGGCGTTCGTGATGCCGCCGCACGGCTTGCCGCCTCGCTCGGAAAAGCCGAACAGGAGATTGCCAATCTCGACAGCTGGGTCGAGGCGGTGGTTCTGAAATCGGTCGGATTGATCCTCGGATCGATGGAGGCCGACGAACGCACCAGGCGATTGGTCCGCCACGCCATATCCCAGACCGCAGAGGCCCAGGAGATCGCCCTCCATGTCGCCCCCGAGGATGCCGCCATGATCGCCCAGGCAATTGCGGATATCGATCATCGCATCACTATCGAAACGGATCCGCTGATGTCTGCCGGCGAGATCGTCCTGGAGACATCGGCGGGACGAAGCCAGATCGGCTTGAAAGACCAGCTCGCCACCGTGATCGAGGCCCTCGTCCATGGCTGACGCATTGCTTCGCATGGAGCGGACGCTCGAACAGACGGACGTGCGACGGCAGAGCGGCCGCGTGACGAGTGTTTCGGGCCTGCTGGTGCGGGCGCTCATCCCCTCGGTTCGGATCGGCGAGCTCTGCGAACTGCATGAGCCGGGCAGGGGCCGCATCGGCCTCGCCGATGTCGTCGGTATCGACGGCGAGACGGCACTTCTCTCGCTTCACGGCGAAACCCGCGGCATCTCCCAGCGCACGGAAATCGTCCCGACCGGCCGGGAGCCGGCGATCTCTGTCGGCAACTTCCTGCTCGGCGCGATCGTCGATGCGCACGGCAACGTCCTGCGTCCCTCCGCCAATCCGGCCGGCGAGGACGCGCGTTTCCTGCAGCCGCTCTACGGCCAGCCGGTCAACCCCTTGTCGCGCCGTCCCATCCGCCAGCCGTTCACCTCGGGAATTGCCGCCCTGGACGGATTGCTGACCTGCGGGCAGGGCCAGCGCATCGGTATTTTCGGCGCGCCTGGCGCCGGCAAGTCGACGCTGGTGTCCCAGATCGTCGCCAACAACAAGGCCGATGTGATCGTCTGCGCCCTGGTGGGCGAACGCGGACGCGAGGTCGGCGAATTCGTTGCCGGCAACATGCCGGAAGGCGTCCCCTCGAATGTGACGCTGGTTGTCGCCACATCCGACCGCCCGGCGCTGGAGCGGTTCAAGGCGGTGATGACGGCAACGGCGATCGCCGAATATTTTCGCGAGCAGGGAAAACACGTGCTGCTCGTCATCGACAGCGTCACCCGCATGGCCCGCGCCTTGCGCGAAGTGGGGCTTGCCGCCGGCGAACCGCCGGTGCGGCGCGGCTTTCCGCCTTCCGTATTCGCCGTCCTGCCGCAAATCTTCGAGCGTGCCGGCAACAGCGCAAACGGCATGATGACGGCTTTCTATACGGTGCTCGTCGAAGGCGAAGAGCAAGACGATCCGATTGCCGAAGAAACCAGATCGCTGCTGGACGGCCATATCGTGCTCTCCGACAAGATTGCCAAGGCAGGCAATTTTCCGGCGATCGATGTGCTGGCCAGCCGAAGCCGGACGATGAGCGCAGTGGTGAGCGAGAGCCATCGCCAGGCAGCCGACAGGCTGCGCGCCCTGCTTGCCCTCTATGACGAGGTGGAACTGCTGATCCGCGTCGGCGAATATCGCCAGGGGCGCGACGCAGCCGTCGACGAGGCCGTCGCCAAACACGGGCTCATCCAGCGCTTCCTGTTTGACGGCCAGGGCAAGCCGCAGCCGTTCGGCGCGATCGTCGAAGCGCTCGAGGAGCTTGTCCGATGAATATCGCCGCGCCCGCATGGCCCCGCTCATCGATGGCCGGGAGCTTCTTTTCCCGTTCCGGCACGACGATGCGCGCCGCCTGGCAAATTCCGGTCCGGGAGCAGACGCTTTCCGTTCGCCCGCTGTCCCCCGATATCGCAGCCGCGCGGATTGCCGATCCAGTCGGCATTCTCTGCCGCGTCGGCGAACGGGAGCAGACGCTGATTGCGTCGGCCGGCGCATTGTGGTTGCTGGCCGAAAGGCTTGAACCGCTGCTCCTCTGGGAAAAACTGTCACCGCACGAACAGGCGGCGGTGGTCGAACATCAGTTCGTCGAGGCCTTCGAGGAAATCGAGAACAAGATCGGCATCAGCCTGTCGCTGCTGCAGATCGGTGCAGAGCCGCAGCCGGATTTCAGCGGCAATTTCGGCTTCGAAATCGGCTGGAGCGGCATGAGCCTGCCCTTGAGCGGCCGTTTCGATGAAACCTTCCTTGCCGGCCTCGTCGGCTGGGCAAGCCGCCTACCGCGCCGCACGCTCAATGCCCTGACGACGGCGGTCAACATCCGGCGCGGTTATGCCGTGCTGTCGGTCGGTCAGATCAAATCCCTGCGATTGGGGGACGGCATCGTCATCGATGGGGGGGCAGCGGAGACCGTGGTCGCGATCACGGGTGAACGTTACCTCGCAACCTGCATGCGCTCGGACAAAGGCGCGGTCCTCACCGAGCCGCTCCTGTCGACGCCAACCGGACCAATGAGGCATTTCATGACGAATGACACCGTCGATCAGGAATTGCAGGGCGAGCCGCGTCCGTCGCCTGTCGATAGCATCCCGATCAAGCTGGTCTTCGATGCCGGACGGCTGGAGTTGCCGCTGCGCGCACTCGAGACGATCGGCGAGGGCTATGTGTTCAACCTCGACAGGCCATTGTCGGACGCCGTCGATATCATCGCCCAGGGCCGCATTATCGGACGGGGCGAAATCATTTCCGTGGATGGGTTGAGCGCCGTTCGCGTCACGGCGCTGCACGACTGATGGAACAGAGCTTTCCTCTTGCCCAGAGCCTCGCGGCAATGGCGGCGATCTCGATGCTGCCGGTCATTGCCGTGATCGCAACCTCCTTCACCAAGATTTCAGTCGTCCTGCTGATCGTGCGCAATGCGATCGGCATCCAGCAGACGCCGCCGAATCTCCTGGTCTTTGCGATTGCCATCGTGCTCTCGGCCTTCGTGATGAACCCGGTGCTGCAAAACAGCTGGCAATTGCTGCTCGCCCATAGCGGCGATTTCGGCACGGTCAGTGGCATGGCGGACGGCATGATCAAAGTGGCAGCGCCGCTGAAGGATTTCATGCTGAAATTTTCCGACGCCGAGGTGCGCGACTTTTTCGTGCAGGCGTCGCAGAAGATCTGGGCAAACGCGCCGGCAACCCCCATTGCCTCCGACGATATCACCGTGCTGACGCCGAGCTTCCTCGTTTCGGAACTGACGCGGGCCTTTGAAATCGGATTTCTGATCTATCTGCCCTTCCTGATGATCGACTTCGCCGTCTCCGCCATTCTGGTGGCGCTCGGCATGCAGATGATGTCCCCGACCGTGGTGTCGACACCGCTGAAGCTGCTGCTGTTCGTCTCGATCGACGGCTGGCGGCGATTGCTGGAAGGTCTGGTGCTGTCCTATGCGCAGTGAGCATCGCGCCTTGACGAAAGCCCCGGTTCGAGCGCCTGCCGCGCCCACGCGAAAGGCCTGCCGTCATGGGTGAAGACCAGGTCGCAGCCGAAATCGGCATGTCCGTCATGGCGACCTTCGCCTTGGCCGGCCCCATTCTAGGCCTGGCCGCGCTTCTCGGGCTGATCATCGCCATTTTCCAGGCGGCAACGCAAATCCAGGAGCAGACCATCGCGCAGATCGTCAAGATTTTCGTGATCTCCATCACCCTGCTGCTGTTCGGCCGGGTGCTGGCAACGCCGCTGATCGAACATTCCGTTCATATCCTGAACGACTTCCCGACCATGGTTCAGTGAGGCGGGGCGGATGGGGCCGGATCATCTTCCGCTCGTCGGCATCGAGGTCGCGGCACCGGCCGCGGCGATGCTCGGCGCCGCCCGCGCGCTCGGGATCCTGCTGATCTTCCCGATCTTCTCGCTGTTCAGCATCGTCGGCATTCTGCGTTTCGGCCTGGCAATCGGCCTTTCGGCGCCCTCCGTCGCCTTCGCCTATTCGGTGCTGGCTCTCGGAGATACGTCCTGGTTCGATCTGGCCGCCCTTTCGATGAAGGAACTTTGCTTCGGGGCGCTTATCGGCATGGGGCTCGGCATTCCCTTTTGGGCGGCCCAGGCGGCGGGTGATATGACCGATGTCTATCGCGGCGCCAATGCCGCCAATCTCTTCGACCAGATCAACGCGCTGGAAACCGCGCCGCTCGGTTCGCTGATGATGTCGATCGCCCTGGTGCTTTTCGTCAGCGCCGGCGGCATCATCGATCTGGTCGCGATTTTCTACAAGTCGTTCGAGTTCTGGCCGCTCTTCAAGCTCATGCCCGCCATGCCCGACGATCCGCTCGACATGATCCTCGGTGTATTCGGCCGGCTGTTCAAAGCGGCCGGATTGCTTGCCGCCCCGTTCATGATCGTCACCTGCGCGCTCGAATTGTCGCTGGCCTTCGTTGGCCGCTCGTCGAAACAATTCCCGCTGAACGATAGCCTGCCGGCCATCAAGAACTTCGCGGTCGTGGTCATTCTCGTCATCTACACGGCCTTTATCTCCAGCTATTTCCACGATCTCTGGATCGACGGATTCAACGAGGTGAAAGCCATGCTGGAGGTGACCCATGGCCAAAAATGACGATACCGAGGAAAAACCCCTGCCGCCGAGCCGGGTGAAGCTCGATCGGCTCCGGCGCGAGGGCCAGGTTCCCCGCTCGAAGGAAATCCCGGTTGCGATCTCCGTCCTTGCCATCGCCGTCTACGTCACCTGGGGCTTGCCTGCTATCCTCGAGGATTTCACCCGCAGTTTCGATAGCGGCCTGCAGTCCGCCGGACGGGCCGACCTCTCCGACGCCGTCACTGTCGGCTTGAGCGAAACCGGCGTGGCGCTGCTCGATCTCATCTGGCTGCCGCTTGCCACGGGTCTTGCCGCGACCATCCTGGTGTCGATCCTCGACGGGCAGGGGTTTCCCGTATCGTTCAAACATATGAGCTTCGATTTCACCCGGCTCAATCCGTTCGAGGGCATCAAGAGGCTTTTTTCGCTCGCGAGCATCGCCGAGTTCGTCAAGGGGCTCGTCAAGTTTGTCCTGCTCGCCACCGCCGGCGGCGGTGCGATCCTCTATTTCCTCAACAGCATCTTCTGGTCGCCTCTTTGCGGAGAAGCATGCACGCTCTCCGCGACAGCCCATCTCCTCGGCTCGATCCTCGTCATTGCCGCCGGCATCATGGTGGCCGCGGCGTTTTTCGATATCCGCATTTCGCGCGCGTTGTTCAGGCACGAACACCGCATGACCAAGACCGAGGCGCGGCGCGAATACAAGGATACCCAGGGCGACCCGAAGCTGAAATCGGCGCGCCGGCAAATCGGCGCGGAAATGCGCAGCAGCCCGCCGCGCAGGCAAGGACCAGGCCGGCAATGAAAAGCGGGAGCCTAAGCCGCCCGCTTGATCTTCGCTTTGCGGTTCCGGTGGTCGGGCGTCTCAGACGCCCGATTGGTTGTCACCTACACGCGTCCAGTTCTTCACATCGTCCAGCGTGATATCGGAGAGGAACGTCACGCTGGCAAGTGAGCTGTCGGTGCGGAAGACGTTGCTGCCGTGGGAGAACGCCCCGCCGTCGATGGTGACGTCGGCGTCGATCTGCTTGCCGCCGTTGGTGCGCACGAGCGTGGTAAAGCCGTCAGCGACGAAATCCTTCAGATAGAACCTCGTGTCGGCATTGATCTGGAAGATCTTGTCGGTCGCGCCCTTGGCGGAGCCACCGACAATAGTGACGTCGCCGGCGCTTTTTACCGTCAGCGCATCCTCGCCGACATTCTGCCAATTGACGTTTTCGAGCGTCGCGCCGCCATAGACGTGGATTCCGTCGGCGCCATTCTCGCCGAGATTGACATTCTTGAGCGTCGCGCCGTTCTTGAGAATGAACAGCGGCGATTGGGTTTCGGACTGGCCGCCATCGCCGAGCTTGGACGAGGCCGTATAGGTCGCGCCCTTGCCGTCGAACACGCCGCCATCCACGACGATCGGCTCGTTGACGACGATGACGCTGCCCTCTTTCGAGAGGTCGGGTTTTTCCGTCGTGGTCTGCAAAGTCGTGGCCTGTTTCTCGTCGGATGGATCCACCTTCTTGGAGTGGGATTGCCAGTTGATGTGCTTGCGCAGCAGATCCTTGGGGTCGGAATCCATGCCGTTTTCCGACGTTTCCCGCGACTTCGGCACATAGGAGGTCAGCGTCGGCGGGTTGCCGGAGAAATCTTCGAAGGGCGAGACCTTGCGGGTTCGGATGGCGGTGAAATCCGTGTCGGCCCTATTGCTGCCGCCAAGGCAATCGGACTCAAGGTCGAAACGGGAGGTTCTGTCGAAGTCTATGGGCCTTTGTCCATCTACGCCACACATTGCATTCATCCCCAGTTGGTCTCGTCTACTTCACTTGCTCTATCAGCCCGGCCTTTGTTTGGAGCCGGCAGCGTTCCGGATTTGCCCGATCTCTCCGATGGTTTCGATCGTTATATCCCTGTCGATCTCCTCCGCCGCCAGCACCGGAATGCGGCAGTTGTGGTGGATCATCAGCGTCTGGGTGAGCAGGCGCCACTCGCCCGGCACGATGATGATGGGATCGTATCCCCGCTCGTTGGCGTCCTCGAGAGCCTGCCTGGCTTTCTCGGCCAGCAGGCGCAGCCTTTCGGCTATCTCGATCTTCTCGGTCGCTCCAGCGGCGTCATAGGAGCGGATGAAGTGGTCCCATTCGGCGGGAAGCACCAGCGCCGGCAGCAATCCGCGCCGGTCGAGAAGCCCGAAGGCGATCTGCTTGACCAGCGCGGCGCGCGCCATTTCGGCCAGGGCATCCGGCGCGTGATCGGTGCCGGCGTGCAGCATCACTTCCAGCAGTCCGCGCGGCTGGGAAAGCGTCACGCCGGAATCCAGCAGGCGTCTGACGACCGCGACCGTCAGCATCAGCGGCACCTGGGTGGCGACGTCGATCGCCAGTTTGCCGAGACGCGGTTCGAGGCTGCCCAGCCATTGTGCCGCGTCGTCGACGCTGAACAGGGCGCCGATATGGCGGCGGACGATGCGCACGATGTCGTCGGCAATCTGTTCGGCCGTCCGTTCGGGACCGCAGCTGACGAGACCGGCGGGCACGTTTTCGACCTGAAGGTGGATCAGATCCTCGGCCATGCGGGGATCGGCGTTGAACGTCGGCACCGTCACGGAGACGCCGACGGCGCGCGCCGCCATGCGGATCCGCCCGTCCAGCATTTCGCCGAGTCGCATCGCCTCAAGCCGCGCCAGCGTTTCCACCGCGACGGTGGCGATGACGGGATCGCCATATTTCGTCCTGTCGAGCGGATAGGAATTGGCGCTTTCCACGGCATTTGCCGATCCGGCCGCGGCTGGGCCGGCGCGCCGGCGATGCACCATGAAGGCAAGGCCCGCCAGACACAGGCCGATCGCGCCGAGCACGCCTGTGGGAAATCCCGGCACGAAGCCCGCGCAGATCGTCAGCGCCGCCGCAATCGCCAATGCACGGGGCTCCCGGAAGAGTTCGCGGCCGATATCGCTGCCGAGACTGCCGTTGCCGTCATCGGACACGCGGGTCACGACGATACCGGCCGAGACTGCCATCAGAATGGACGGAATCTGCGACACCAGACCGTCGCCGATCGACAGCAGCGTATAGAGATGGGCGGCCTCGGCGAAGCTCAGGCCCTTCTGGAAGATACCGATCGCCAGGCCGCCGATGAGATTGACGGCGACGATCACCAATCCTGCGACCGCATCGCCCTTGACGAAGCGCATCGCGCCGTCCATCGCCCCGAAGAACTGGCTCTCCTGTTCGAGGCGCGACCGGCGCTTCTGCGCGGCTTCCGTGGTGATATGGCCGTTACGCAGGTCGCTGTCGATGGCGAGCTGCTTGCCGGGCATGGCGTCGAGCGTGAAACGCGCGCCGACCTCGGCGATGCGCTCGGCGCCCTTCGTCACCACGATGAACTGCACCAGCGCCACGATCAGGAAAATGATCAGCCCGACGACGACATTTCCCGCAACGACGAAATCGCCGAAGGCCATGATGATCTCGCCGGCATCGGCGTCCGCCAGCACGAGCCGGGTCGAGGAAATCGTCAAGGCCAGGCGGAACAGCGTGCCGATCAGAATGACCGCGGGAAAGGTCGAGATTTCAAGCACGCTCTTCAGATAGGTCGTGGTGATCAGCACCACGAAAGCGAAGGAGAGATTGAAAGCGATCAGCACGTCCAGAACGATTGTCGGAAGCGGCAGCACCAGCATCGTCACGACGGAGGCGAAAAACACCGCAAGCAGCATATCGGTGCGTTGCGCAAGCATGGCGATGGCGGATGACCTTACCTTCATGATCCGGCTTCCGACGCCATCGCCTATTCTTGTTCGCTGCTGGAAATTTCGGCGAGCTTCGGCTCGGCACTGCCGGCGGGGGCGAAATTGACCGTATCGTCCTCACTGTCGCGGGAAACGGTCATCTGGTCTTTGCCGATCTCCTTGATCCGCCAGCCGCTCGAAACGACATCGCCTTCCTCGTAGCGGCGGCCGTCGGAGCCGATGATGAATCTGACGGGCGTATAGCCGGCGGCGGCGACGAAGCCGTCGAGACCGGAAGAGAGGGCGGTGAGATCGACGATGGAAACGGAACCGCGCCGGCTCATCGAGGCGATGATGCTGCGCAGCTTGGCCTTGTCGGGCAGGCAGAGAGGGCGCGATCCTTCGCCGATGCGAATCTCGTCGGCGGTGGCGACGATGCTCAGATCTTGGGGAAGCTGAGCCATACGAATGACCTGGCGGATTTCGGCAGCAATTGCCGCCGATGACGGCGCCGGTTCCGGCGCGGCGGAAACCCTGACGAGCGGGGCTTCGTGAGCCGGCGCATCGCTGTTGTAAAGCCCGGCCAGCAAAAGCAACGCCGCCAGCCCGAGAAGGCCGGCAGCCGCAATCCGGCGTGGCGCGAACCGCACGCGCCCGGCGCCGAGACCTTCGAGTTCGCAGGCCGTGCCGTCGAAGGAGATGGTCTGCCTCTTCGTAAGGGTCATCGTCCGATCGCGTGGGATGGAACGACCGTTGATCACGACGTCATCCCGCAGCGCGGTCAACGACACCGTGTCGGAGCCGCGGGAGCGCTGCAAACTGATGGCAAAGGCGGGTTCTGGTTTGGCGCCGAGGATGATCAGGTCGCAATCGGCGCTGCCGCCGACCACCTGCCGCTCCGCCGTCAGCGGCAGATTGGAGCTGCGCCCGGCACGCGTGATGCGCAAGACCGGTCCGCCGCTGCCTGACGCAGCGTTGCCGGCGTTACCTCTGAATGTCGGCGAAGAGGAATCTAGATCCATAACCATCTTGTTCCCGAACCGTCCGTCGAGCGGCTTTTATTGTCTTCGAGAGCGGGGAAGCGAGACGGGCGAACCCGTCTCGCCATTGTTTCAATCAGCCTGGGCCGATCTTCTTGATGGCGTTTGCGACGCCGTTGATCTTGGTGATTTCGGTTGCAACCTTCAGGCTCTGCTCGGTCGCTTCGTTCTGGGCCGACTTGAAGGCGGAAATCGCCGAGCCGATGCCCGCATCAAGTGTCGAAGTACTAGCCATGTCTTGAACTCCTTGCATGGTTTTGGCGGCCAGAGCCTTGCAGAATTCAAGATCGAATTCAATAGCTTATGTTAAAAAGTTATTAATTCGCGATATGTACAACAAATGCGCGAAATGGATATCCGTCCTGTTCCCAGCGGACCGATGATCTGCAACAGTAGATCAGATAATTATTAATAGATTGGATTTCGCAGCCCTGCCTTCATTCGTTCATTAGTTGTCGGGCGATATCCGGATCGTGAGGTAAACTCAGATGTTTGCGCGTTTTGTTTACATGGCCGCTATCGGACTGCTGGCCTCCTTTCCTCCACCGGCCGGCGCCAGCGAGCGGGAGGTGCGCCTGGATGTCGTCTCCCTGCCGCTTGGCGATGTCGTCCAGACGCTGTCCTTCATGTCCGGCATCCCGGTCACGACAGTCGGGACGCTGAGCGGCAAGGTCGAGCACTGGTCCGTCCGGGAAAGCGGAGCTAAGGCCTTTGTCAAGCTTGGCGATGCCAGCAATCTCTTCGTCGCCTATGACGGCAGCCGCATCATCATCGCGCCGAAGCAGGAGGTCTCCACCGTTGTCCTCGATCGCGGCGGCCGCAGCTGGAAGACCGAGCAAAACGCCATTCGCGCGCTGTTCCCGCTGCTGCCGGACGATGCGCTGCGTGAAGATCCCGCCAGCGGCTTGGTGCTGGTGCGCGGGCCCGCCGTCTTCACCAAGGCCGTCGAAGACGTGCTGAGCCGGCAGCAAGCCGACAGCATCAAGGTCATCAAGGGCGGCCAGCTGGAAATCCTGACGACGAACAACGGTGCCTGAGCGGCTGATATGAAGGCGTTGAAATCTCTCAGGCAGTTGCTGCAGATCCGCAGCCTGCGGGCGGACAATCTTTCCCGCAGCCTCTCCGAGGCGCGGGCGGATGCCGAAAGCGCGCGGGAGCGGGAAACGAAAGCCTCCGAAGCGCTCGACATCGCGGCAAGCCGGGCCGCCGGCAATCCTGTCGTCGACGTATTGCGCAAGAGTGGTGTCATCGCCGCCGCCGAGCTTCAGGACGCGCTGATGCGACAATCCGTATTGCGCAGCCATGAAGCCGATGCCGGCCTATCGCTTGCGCAACACAAAGCCGCCCGGCGCGCCGCGCAAGAGCGGGCAGAACACGTCGCCGCCGATTTTTCGCGAGCACAGAAGGCGGTATTGCGCGTCGAATTTTCGCTTGAAGCAGCGGAGAAAATCGACCGGTAGGGAGCTAAGAACCAGCAGATGAACCAACCGGCTTCTGTTCTTCCATCTCTTCATCGACAATCGAGCTGACGAGGGCAACGACCCGGCTGCGCACACGCGGAGAAAGGAGCAAAACGTCGTCTATCAGACGCCGTCCCTCCGCCGTGGAAATGTAGGCAATCTTCTCATCGATCTCTGTTATGATTTGCTGGCCCTGAGTGGTTTTGGGATCTGGAAGACCTTCGAAAAACCTCGAAACAGGGATCTTGAGGCAATTGGCAAGCTCGTAGAGCATCGAAGCGCTGACGCGGTTCTTACCGCTTTCATATTTTTGTACCTGCTGCAAACTGACCCCGATGCCGGCGCCGAGATCCCCTAGGGATACATTCGACTGCATTCGGCGGATACGGATTTGCTGTCCGACATGCCGATCAACTGGATGCACCAACTCGCGCGCTACATTCGACTGTTCGGCTTGCGCAGGCCTCGAAGTCCGGACCTGTGCTGCTGCATAGCGCTTCATGGTGGACACCCCGATGGAGAGTTTCACGCGGTGCGCCCCCGCTGAAAACTCGCTAAACCCACTGATCGGGGAGTTGGAAACCGTACACGACGGTCCTGTGGCCTTTAGTTCCGAGGAACCTGGACATACGCCACAGGCTCCTCGACCGAAGGTCAAGGAGTGTGATGCCGTTACGGCCGGCATCAACCACGTGTAGGGGTTTCCACACCCCAGGGCAGCGCGTACTGCCCTATCGAAAAAGATAGCGGGAATCCGCCCGCTGCGCAACCGAATTCTTTACAAGATTCAATAGCTTCGCTTTACGCTCGGACACTTGCCTCAAAAGCGAGAGGTCACGCTTCGGGCGGTAAAGTGGTCAGAAAACCAAAGGAGGTGCGATCAGCGGAACGCCCATTGCGAGGATTGTCTGCCCACTCTCCCGGAAGAGATGACGATGACACCTGGGAGAGCGCGGACGTCGTGGCGATCGAGGAGACGGACGATACCGTCACCGTACTTCTCTGGCATCTGAAATACTCGCAGGCAGTAATGGGGCGCCGGGCGGACGATCTTTACCTCGTTTGCGGTCAAGCACAGAAGGGGGTGAAGGGGACATGGAGCTTGAAGAACCTCATCAACCACCTGACCGTGAGAGAAACATCACATCTTAAGGGCCGGGCCCGTTTCATTCGAGGCAGCCTGAATGACTTGGCCACGCTTCGAAAGGCTGCCCGACGCAAGTTCATCGAGTACCGGATCGGGATTGTACAGCCGGGTCTTAACGGTGAAAACATACCCGCAGAACATCTTGCGCTTCTGGGAGCGACTGCCACTTCATACTGTCTGTCACCGGGTGTCCCCTAATGACTGTCGCGAACCGCACCGATCCAGCTTAGCTGCCGGCCACCGTCTCCAGCGGCGCTACTTTCCATGACGGCAGGGCCGCCGCGAACTGTCACGGCCTTCTTGGGGCTTTCGATATCGAAATTGACGTTGTAGCGGTTCCACTCTGTAACAGCGGCAGAGCCGCCGACAAAATCAGGGGTAGGAATGCTCGATGTCCTGCCGATTGTTGCGGCGGGTGCATAGCTGCAGTGCAACATAGACGCTGGCTTCATGGCGCTGGCCCGAGTATTGCTATTTTCATCGAAGCGATGCTTCCTCCCGCAACGCTTCGAAGTTTAGACGGCCCACTCCTCCTCCCAAAGGGACGTCTGTGGGAACAGCGGCACTCCTCCTCCCAGGTCGCCGTTCGGTTCTTTTAGGAAAGCCTGCCGCACCTCCTCCCGCGGCAGGCTTTTCTATTTCGGGGCGATGGGCCGTCAGAGCCCGAGATCAAGTTGGGACTGGGGTCGTGCATTGCCGATCGGAGGTCGTCAGCGTTGAAAGCGTGACGCCGAGCAGCCGCACTGGCCGCTTGAATGGATAGACAGTCGCCAATCGACGGGGCATCGTTCGATGGTGTGCTCGAAGATCTTGGCTGGTTCGGCAAACGGTTCACGCCGGACATGCGCGCCGATGTGCTGCTGTTTCGAGCGGGAGACCGGCGGCTGGTTGCCGTGGATCCCAAATGGATCCCGCTTCGGCTAACGTTGCGTTTTTATAAGATCGACAGGACGCGTGTGGCAAGCAACCAAGTTTTCCTATCTCCAGCGCCGGCTGCGGGCGAGGGCCCGGTCGCGTCTTTGAAGGCCATGATGTTCGGCTGCGTCAAGAGCGCGGCCATGGTCTATGACGATCAACCCATCGTCGACCATTTCCGGCGGATCGACGCCGAGAGGATCATGGGCGCGAAATTTCGCTCTGCGCAAGTAAGGCACGAACCGTCGAGACGGCAGTTCCTAATGAGCTCATCGAAAGGTCATATCATGCTGAAATACAAGCTCTACGTACTCGTGGTAAAAGCCGACGGGAATCTCGCGATCCTCGCCGCGCTTGCCATGGTTCTTACCGCGATATGGCGCGGCGTTTTACCCATAGGAAGTTTCTACTGAAAGACTGGAGGTGCAGGATCATTCCTGCACCCTCCTCACATATCACCACGTTCGCAGTACGCGTGTCACCTATCTCTCACGCGCAACAGCGGAAACGACAAGGTCTGTCATTTGAGAGTTACCCGGAGCGCCCCACCAGTCGCAGAGGGACAGGTAGGAGAAGTCGCTCACACTGTCACCGTAGCCGATCACTGGGCGACCTGGATGCTCCGTCCGAAGCTTTTTGAGCAGAAATTGTGAGGCCACCCGTTTTGAGATCGCAGGCGGAACTAGCGCAAGGTTATTGCCGTTGTGGTGTCGAACCCAACCCCGTTTTTCTCGAATGATCGGCACAATCTCTTCAAGGCGTGAGCCGTCTCCGTCAATCTCTTTGAAGACAACATATGTCGCGAGATCAGCTTCCATCACCGACCAGCACCGGATGTGGACGCCAAGTTCCCTCGCCTTGGTCCTGCCCTCATCGAGGAGCTTATCGAAAAAGCCGGCAAGCGGCCGGAGCTCCCTTGCGACGACCTCATGCCATTCGGCGTCAGGCTTGCCGTCCTTTTTGAGGATGACGGCACCGTTCGATACGATTGAGTAGCTTTCAAACGCGATCGTAACGCGCGAAAGAGCCTCAGAGCCGCGCGCCGTAACCGGGATGGCCTCCGTGGAGACGAGCAGCCACTCGACAAAGGCAGCTTGAATCTTCGTCATATAGGAGTTGCTTCCATTAATGGATTTGGACGCCAATACCAGATCGGCTTCCGCAATCTCCGGTATCTTTTTCTTGGTTTGAAACAAGGTGTCGTCGAGGTCCACCAGAGCAATGGGCTTCATATGCGTACTCCAAAATGCGACTGGTTAAATATCTGATCGATTGCCAGATGTGAGCTTTCGCGGATTCTCCATTGGCAATGAATTTTACGATACGGAATTTGTCACATCTCAGTTTCCTTGACCTGCGCGCCGAGCTCGTAAGTAGACATACGTGGAGATTAGGAGACGTGCCGGATCAGCGTGACGGCGCGGTAGGGGGCGATCTTTCTAGGGGAGACGACATACGGGACGCCTTTGTTGTCGATCAGGTACATGAGGGCCGCGAGTTCTGGATCGGTTGGCGACGAGACGTACACCTTTTCCGGCACACGTCGCAGGATGGCTCTGGTCGCCTCCGCAATGCCCGGCTTTACTCGGTTGATGTTCGTTACGGCGTCCTCCCCCATCACCCAGGCGACGGCAGCGGCGGCGGCATCGCGATGCGCCCGGCGGGTCTCGATACTCCAGACGCTCGGGATTTCGGTTGCAATCACAGTGGAGACATCATTCCACATACCATCCACGAATGATCGGGAAATATCGTGTTCCGCGAGATTATCCCACTGGACGCAGGCGTGGAAGTCACCGGGACCGACGAGGGCAGCGTTGAGGATCGAGCGGCTGATAAGCCCGGATACGGTGCATCCTAGCATTCCGGAGGGAATAAGCCAGTCGTCGCCCGATGCGGCGAGCCATGCGCAGCCGCAGGGGTCGGCCAATACAACTAGCCGCGCAGGCCGGTCTGAGTAGTCCTTGAAGCTCTTTTCGAGTTGGTTCGCAATTGCTCCTTTGCCCGTCCAGCTATCTACGAAGACGATGCTCTCGACAGGACGCCTGGCAAGAATGTGGCGCATAGCCTCGTCGTCAACGCCCTTGTCGCGAATGATCGACAACCCGTAGTGTCCGACGTCCCGGCCGAGTAAGGCGATGGCCCTCTTGAGAAGGATGCCGAAGGGCACGCCGGCGCGGACCAAACTGACAAGGGTAATAGGACCCTCGACCGACTGCACGATCGCGAGGGCGAGGCGTGCCGTCTCGGCGCCCATGCGCGGGCCACCAGTGGCCATGGCCTTAGCAAACAGCTCCATGTATTCGCGGGTCGGGGCCATCTCGGCGGAAATCATTTCCGAGTAATGCCGCCGCCCGGATTGGATGGCCTCTTCCCTCGTGGCCGTGTCAGTAGGCTGAATATCCACTCTCTTGAGAAGGAGCGTCACGTCGTATTCGGCGTAGGAGCCTAGTGTGGCAGGGGAGGCGATGCTGTCATAGGTATCCCCCATGGGAGTGATGTCCTTAGGTAACGCGACAGCAGTGTTGTGTCGCTGTGGACTGGCGGAAATGTCCGATCGAGTGAGCCGATTTCGAAGCGGCAGACCGCATGGCCTAAGGCGGCTTCATTCACCTTCTACGTCTGAAAGGACAATGGGATCGCCCAGTGCGGACATCAGGCTGGCACAGACATTTTCCGGGCCTGTCTCCGAGCAGAGTATAATTTTCGAGTACAGCGCTGGATCGACGTTGTAGAGGTAATGTGGAACCGTTCCGCCGTAGTTGTCGGAGAACGAAAGTACTGAACCGATCGCGTGGCCTTTCGACAGGGGAGAACGCGTCACGGATGAATAGAAAACCTCAGCGCCCTCCTTTTCCAAGCGCTCCGCAAGCAGGAAGGGCTGCCACACGTGTTCGCCCGTTCCGAGTACGAGGGTAATCCCGTCATCGGCAGCGTTTGCATTGAGACCCTGCAAGTGATCGACGACGCCGAGACGCGCCCAGTCTCGAGCGACGTCGGGACAGACCTCGGGCCGCTTAGGACGGTCACAGGAAGGGACCTGCGGAGTAGCTGCCGTGAAATCCCCACGCGGAGTCCAACTGTACCGTCCGGAAACGATAGTAGCCTCACTGACTGTTCCCGTGATCTCCGCGCGGGCAGCGCCTTCTGACCAGTCGGTAAGCGTAAGTAGGACTGTGTGCTTCAGCTTCAAACGAATTTTTGCAGGAAGGGCAGCGAAGATGTTGGCAAATGTCTTACCTGTCGAAGCCTCATCGTCAACGAGTACCAAGCCGGTCGCACCATGAACCAAGTCGCGGAGCCTTGCCTCGCATGGTTCGTGCAGGAGGTGCCGCGGGGCATGGCTATGCTCTTCCTCAAATTCGCACAGCAGCGGCAGTTTAAGATCATGGCGAGTGGAGCAGATATATATTGCATCGCCGCGACCAGTGAGTTCGCGGAACCGCCGATGGACACCCGCACCAAGGCCAATGCCCGCTTCGGCTATTCCGATGAACAAAACCGGACCAGGAATATCGGCAGGAATCTGACGTGCAAGGAGGTCGAATGCATTTCCCATGACCGAAGGGCGGATCGGCAGGAATCGACCAAGAACCTTGGAAACAAACAGAAACGAGCGGTTCGGGTTGATTCGCTGCCCGAAGCCGAACATCTCGATGGGGGGTACAAGGCTTCGATCCACGTGAACCGAGATAGTGCCGTCGGCGAGTTGCGCAGAGTATGTTGAAGGATTCACCATTGCCAGCTTTCGAAAGTACGGACGTTTACCGTGGAAAAAATCCGTCCCATATGTTTCTGTGACGCCGCACGCTCATTGGCGTCTCGTTGACGAGCAGGGTAGCACTTACCTCTCGAGGCTCAGAGTGCATCCGCGCCACGATATCGCAGGAGAATTCGCCGGCCCTTGGCGCGAAGGCCAGCACGGCGCGAGCGCCTCCCTGGTTTCAGCTTCGTTGGGGCTAAATCCCGATCTGAGGCCTTCCTGCCCCGTCGATGCGGCTCGTGACCCATCTCCGACAAAGCGACTGGGGCGATAGAAATAGAGTTTACGTCAGTTCATCCTCGCTCTCTGCGGTGAATCAGTAGCATGAAGTGAAGCAAGGGACGTGCCACTCGGACATGCAGCACGAATGCGAGCTGAATAGGCACCAGAACTCGAATATTGCATTCCAGGTCTCACGCGGCAGATGTCCAGATTGCCGGGAAATTTCGTATTGCATCCATAACGGCTTTGGGCGACGGATTGCGGGACCTGCCATGGCAAGCGCGTGCGGTCGCGAAACCTCAGATGGCGGCGAAGCGCTGCAGTTAAGAGAGATGCTGGAGCGTATATTCGCCTAAACGCTGCTGACGTGGCGGTGGGGCCTTTGAACGGTGGACGAGATCAGCCGGGAAAAAAGGCGTAGCTTCATTGAAATCGGCAGGGTGTACCCCGCCCACTACCGGGGATCAGAGCAGGCCAGCCTTGGCCCCAACCTGCGATGATAGCAGGTGCCTGGGGCACCTCCAGCACGTCGAGGGTTCTGCATCTTCGTGTCAGCCAATAGCCGACAGTTCGCACCACGTTTGTATTCGCTTTGTCTGCTTTACGACAGACTTAAGTCTTGATGCCTGCACTCAGCCGTCGTTGTTCAGTCCCGGCATTTTCATGGAGCGGATCGAGGGTGAAACGTTCAGGCTGCGAAGTCTATGTCTTGCAGACGAACTCGTAGTGTGAGGCCCTTGAGGGTCTTGAGCCTGCGTGACCTGCCACTGAACTTTCATCCAGCGGCGATTAGAGCCTCGGCGGTTTTGAATACGCCAAGTGGCGCGGTGTGAGCAACCGGCACGCGGATCGTGTCCCAGCACCTGGTGTAGCTGACGGGAGGGAGTAAAGCCGAGTGCCCGCGCGCTTCTCGCTGCGCTGTAGCGGGTGATCGGCTTTGCGGGCGGCCATCAGTGTTTTCCGCTAGGGTCGGGTTGTTCAAGACCAACCTGACGGAAAGATCACCGATGACCAATGACATGATGAACGTGCGCTCCCTTGTTGAGAAGAGTGCCGATGCAGATTTGTTGCGTGAGATGATCGGTCTTGCTGCCGAGCGGCTGATGGAGCTGGAAGTAGGCTCGGCTACGGGTGCAGACTTCGGTGTGAAGAACTCGATGCGGCTCACTCAACGCAATGGCTACCGTGACATCGGGAGACGCGGGCTGGCACCGTGGAGCTTCGCATTCCGAAGCTGCGCAAAGGCAGCTACTTTCCGAGCTTCCTTGAACCGCGCCGCATGGCAGAGAAAGCTCTGACGGCCGTTATCCAGGAAGCGTATATCCAGGGAATCTCGACCCGTTCTGTCGACGACCTGTGGTGGACGCGACCTATCTCAAGGTCCGGCGTGGCGGCCGCATCGTCTCAGTCGCCGTCATTATCGCGGTGGGCGTCAACAGCGACGGTCGGCGCGAGGTCCTGGGTATGGAAGTTGGCACCTCGGAGGCCGAACCGATCTGGACGGAATTCCTGCGCAGGCTAACGCGCCGCGGTCTACGCGGGGTGAAGTTGGTTGTCTCTGATGCACATGAGGGCATCAAGGCTGCCGTTTCCAAGGTTCTCAATGCCACTTGGCAAAGGTGCCGGGTTCACTTCATGAGGAACGTGCTCGCGCATGCTGGAAAGAGCGGCAGGCGGGTCGTATCCGCCTTCATCGCGACGGCCTTTGCCCAGGAGACCCCGGAGGCAGCAAGCCGCACAATGGCGCAGTGTCGCCGATCAAATCAGGCCGAAAGTGCCGAAGCTTGCCACCATCATGGACGACGCTGAAGAGGACGTGCTCGCCTACATGACCTTCCCGAAAGAGCACCGGGCAAAGCTGCACTCGACGAATCCAATTGAGCGTCTCAACGGCGAAATCAAGCGACGCACCGAGGTCGTCGGCATCTTTCCGAACGACGAAGCCATCGTCCGTCTCGTCGGTGCATTGCTGCTCGAACAGAATGATGAATGGGCCGTTCAACGCGCCAGGTATATGACGCTTGAGACCATGGCCCAAATGAGCGATGATCCCCAAATCAGCCTGCCCCGCTGTGATGTCGGGTTAGGAAACGAGCGGGACAGCAGGCTAATACACTGCCCGAATTGCCCCGTGTGGACGGCAAGCGTCAAGCCTTGATGCCAAATTCAAACGGATATGAGTGGGGCTTCGCAGCTGCGGCGAGGTCTCGATAGGGTCCGACAGTAAGCCCGAATGAGTGGGCACAATGGGACTGAAAGTGGGATCACTTGGTGAGCCCGTTGTTCCCGCGCGGAGATCCCGCCGCTATTCTCGCAAATGTCGGACAGCCGCCGCCCTTTGTCGCATTTGTCGAGATCACGACAATCAGTTTGTCCCGCTCTGCTCTACGCACCCGTCAAGCCACGGAGTGGTGCCTGCTTCGCAGTTTTGAATTTGAGAGCGAGCGGGCTACGGCTCCGTCATTGCTGGGGGCCCGATAGCGAAAGCCTGTTCGAGATGCGTGCTTCTCTATCGTCGCACAGGGCGTTTTCAGCATCTTGGGCCCTCTCACCGGTCTGAACAACTGTTTCAGCTTGATCATTTGAGGTTTTCGCAACCGAACGTGCTTGCCGTGGCTGGTCGGCAAGCCGTCGCTCGAACGATCATGGAATGCGATACTAAGTTTTCCGGAATCTGGATTCCAACTGGAATGCAGGAATACGATCGGTAGTAGCGTTTTTAGCTCGCATTTTACGCTGCATTTTCGAGTGGCACGTCGCTTGCTTCATTTCTCATGCCGCCGATTCACCGAAACTCAGAAAGAGCCAACGCAAGCTCTATGGTGGTGCGAATTGCCCACTGCTCCCGCGCCCAGACGGCGCGGAACCGGCCTAAAAGCGGCATTATCTTGGCGAAGGACAATTCAAATCCAAGGGAGAGTAAGATGAGCATCACACGCAGACATGTCATCGTTCAGGGTGGCGTCATTGCAGCAGGCCTGCTCGCCAGCGGCCTACCGGGGACAAAAGCCTTCGCGCAGATACCGTCAATCCCTTGGCGGCGCTCACTGCAGGGCTTGGCCTGGAACGACCCGATCATCGAGACCTATCGCGACGCAGTGCGCCTTCTCAACGCCCTTCCCGCCAGCGACAAATTCAACTGGGTCAACCTCTCGAAAATTCACGGCAGCGGTGACGTCGTCAAATACTGCCCGCATGGCAACTGGTATTTCCTGCCGTGGCACAGGGCCTATACGGCTATGTACGAGCGCATCGTTCGGCACGTGACCAAGAACAACGATTTCGCTATGCCGTTCTGGGACTGGACCGACAATCCGTACCTGCCCGAAGTGTTCACAATGCAAAAGACGCCCGACGGCAAGGACAATCCACTTTATGTTTCGTCGCGCACCTGGCCAATCACGCAGCCGATGCCGGACAATATAGTTGGGCCACAGGTTCTCAACACCATCCTAACGGCGAAGCCATACGAGGTCTTCGGCACCACCCGCCCCGAGGGACAGAACTCACTCGATCCTTCCTGGGTCACCACCAGCAGCGGCACGCAGGGGACGCTGGAATACACACCGCACAATCAGGTGCACAACAATATCGGTGGCTGGATGCCGGAAATGTCGTCGCCCCGCGATCCGATCTTCTTCATGCATCATTGCAACATCGACCGCATCTGGGCGACGTGGAATTTGCGCAACGCCAACAGCACGGATCGGCTCTGGGCCGACATGCCGTTCACCGACAATTTCTACGATGTCGACGGCAACTTCTGGTCCCCGAAGGTCTCTGACCTTTATGTTCCAGAGGAACTCGGATACAATTATGGTTTCCGGACCTACTTCAAGGTCGCGGCGGCGAGCGCCAAAACGCTGGCCCTGAACGATAAACTCACGTCCGTGATCGCGGCGACGGCGACCGATGCTGCAATCGCCGGCGTGACGACCACCTCCACGGACAACAGCAAGGCGGCAACGGAAAACGTGCCGCTTTCGCTGCCGATCAAGATCCCGGCGGGCGCATTGCAGGAGATCGTCCGCCAACCGCCTCTGCCATCCGGCATGGATACAATGGATTTCGGCGCGGCACAGGAGCAGGCGGCCTCCGCTCCTCGTGTGCTGGCATTCCTGCGCGATGTCGAGATCACCAGTGCCAGCACGACCAGCGTTCGGGTGTTTCTCGGCAAGAACGACCTTAAGGCCGATACGCCCGTCACCGATCCCCATTACGTCGGTTCTTTCGCCGTTCTCGGTCATGACGGCGACCATCATCGCAAACCATCCTTCGTCCTCGATCTGACGGACGCGATCCAGCGGGTTTACGGCGGAAGGGGGCAGACGGATGGCGAGGCCATCGACCTGCAGCTCATTCCTGTCGGATCGGGAGCGGGCAAACCCGGCGCCGTAGAGCCCGCAAAGCTAGAAATAGCCATAGTGTCCGCCTAACATCCCGACTGGCTGGGTTGTGGAGACATCGATGCGCTATCATCGTTGGGTGCTTATCGCTATTCGTGCGGCGGCATTATCGATGCTGCGCATCGTCAGCCCGGTTCAAGCTAACGAGAGCGACATGCGGGCAACGACCAGTAAGCCCGCGACGATAACCATATCGAGCAGAGCAGTCCACTCATCGGCTGATACCAGTGCGCGGGTCGTCCTTACTGTCACTGGTTATGAACCGTCGACTTCAGGACCAGTGACGACGGTCGTTTCGCTTGACTGCGGCAGTAACGTTCGCGAAATTGGTAGGTTTGGTATTTTTCCGAACAAGGCGTTTTCGGTATTGGACGGGGCAAAGCCTCAACGATTTGGGTTTCCCTTGCCCGATGACCCGTCTTGCCGTCAGCCACAGACCGTCATTATCCGGCTGGAGCCTCAAACAGGCGGCGGTTCGGGCGCCAGCATCACTATCAGCGACGCTAGCATTGAATAGATTGGCAGTCGGGGCTGATTTGCCGCTAGCTCCAGAACCTTGGCGGCAATGAAAGTCCGCCGGATAAAATAGAGGGTTTTGATAGGTTGTTGTGACAAAGGTCCAACGCGCAGCGCCTATCGTGGTCAACAGTTTACAGTCTTGCCGCTGCATTCGGCGACTGATGGTCGTCTGCAAGCAGGCAAAGGTTTTTGGCCGACCCGAGACTAGGCTCAAGATAAAGTCGCTCTTAAAGGCATTGAACCAACGACGCGTTCCTAGATCAGTAAAGTGACTCTTCAACCACTTCAGATGCTTGCGCGGAGTCTGTCCGAAAGCTGCATTGACTTCGCACGCGGTCCAAAACCGATTCAGACTGCGCGTTCAATTCAAAACTGAAGATTAGACGTGTGCTTTTAATGGCACTGGATTTGCAAGGACACGGGCGGCGTGCGGCCATAGGTATCGCTTCCATTCGTGATAGAGAGGCGCGGAGGTTAGTCTTGAAACGAAGAGATTTTTCGACTGTTGGGCTCACTGCTCTTCTCGCCGGGATCGTATTCCCGGCTTTTCCCAGCACCGGATTCAGTGAGCAGCGAAAGCCGTCCATCCCCGCACTCCCTGATCAGCGGAAACTTTGGAGTTGGATCAAAAGGCTCAACAGTTTCGGCCCCCGATTGACCGGCAGCCCGGCGCAAGCACGGGCAATCGATTATCTTGCTGGTGAGTTGAGAGGGATGGGCCTTGAGGTGAAGCGCGATCAACTCACGATGCGCCGGTGGATGCCACGAACCACCGCGTTCAAACTGTCAAATGGTGAAGTAATTGAGGTAGCGGCGCCGTTCCCGTATTCCGGGCTTACACCTCCCGGCGGTATCTCGGGTAAGATGGTTCTTTTCAACGGTCGGGTTCAGGCGTTTGAGAAAGCCCGCGGCAAAATTGCGGTGGTGACGGTAAAGCGTCGGGATCTGGCGGCATTCCTCGAACTGGTGACCAATCGACGCGGCAGCCTGCCGGAAGGCATAGACTTTCCCAAAGCCGTAACCACGCCGCTTATCACCGGTTTGCTTGGCGTACCGATCGACAAGGCGCGTGAAGCAGGGGTTTTAGCCGTCGTTTGCATTTTCGAAGGCGTCTCGGAAGTGCAGTTGAAGGGGCAGGTGCTGCCATTCACCACACCGTATTGGGGCTTACCTGCAATATGGGTGGCGCAATCTGAAGGAGAGCGGATCAAAGCCGCGAGCAAGCACGGTTTGAGCGGTCGCCTGACCTTGGATGGCACGTTGGAAGACGTTGCGACCGATACGATTTATGCGGTTTTGCCGGGCTGCAACCTGCTTGAGACAATCATCATCAACACCCACACCGATGGACCTAATGCGTGCGAAGAGAACGGCGGTGCTGGGGTACTCGCTCTGGCGCATTATTTCTCCTCGCTACCGAAATCTGCCCGCAACCGGAGCCTCGTCTTCGTACTCGTCACGGGTCATTTCCAGCTTCCCCAGTTCGGCCGCCACGGGAATCAGGCGACGGCGACCTGGCTCGAAATGCATCCAGAATTGTGGGACGGCAAACCCGGCCATGCTAAAGCCGTTGCAGGAGCTACGATTGAGCATCTTGGATGTACCGAGTGGCGAGATGACTTTGCAAAAGGGCACCCCGCGCCCACCGGGAAGCCGGAACTCGATTTGATCTATACCAGTAATAAGTCGATGAGTGACGTGTACATCGCTGCCGCACGCGGGCGCAAAAAGGTACGCGCGCTGATAGTCGCCCCAGCGGCGGCGCAGGTGATGTTGGGCGAAGGACAGCCATTATACGCATCAGGAATTCCGACGATATAGCTGTCCGATACCGGACTATCTTTGCCAGGTCTTGCCGGGCGGAGGCTTGGACCGGCTCGACCCTGATTACGCCTTTCAGCAAGTCGAAACCTTTGCCCGCACGGTCGACTTGCTCGACAGGATGCCGCGTGGTGAGATCGGAATCGTTCCGTTTAACCTGTCCACTGTTATCGGTGATCTGCTGTAAACCTGACCAACACTAACGCCAGCGAAAATGGCGGTGTCACGCGGTCGGCACTTTAACTGGCGCCGAGGATCATCTGGCTGTTCACGATAGTGCCGGGTCATAGCCGTCCCATCTGGGCACGCTTCGTCATGCATCAGATGACCGGCCTGCGTTTCCACATCGCGGCCTTCGAGGCTCTCGGCGGCGCTCCGCGGGAGTGCTTTGCGACCGGATGAAGACTGCCGTCATCGGTGAGCGTCAGACAGAAGGCATCGTCTATAACCGTGCCACCACCAGCCTTAGCCCCAACCAAAGCCACGCGGACGGCCGCTGAAACATCCTAGTTGGTGGGATCCCACACCGCAGGCGAATCCATCACCTCCTGTCCTCCGATAGTCTCCAACGAGCTGGGAGAAACTGCTGATCCAGGCTGAATGAAGACTTTGTGTGGCTTTCCCTGGCGACGAGCTTGCTGCCCCCTCTCCCGGCGTAGCTGGCTGACCCAGTGCTTGGCATAGACATTGCAGGGGATGAATGCGGCGGTAACTCGTTGGGGTCGGAAGTCGTCAAACTGCTTTCCTAGGCGTCGGCATTGCCTACCGAGCACCTCGCCAGACGGAAGCACGATCGATCTGGCACGTATGTATGCGTACGGGATCATAACCATAGAGGAGTTGAAACGATGGCGGATATTCTTACATCTCTAAACCCGCTCCGGTGGATTGAAGCGCCATCCACGGAACTGGACAGCCAAGTGACCCAAAGTCTATTCCCGATGTTCCAACGCTTGGCGGCAGCGGGCGCTGAAACCGCTAAAATTCTGCAGGTTGCCTTATTGCGCCGCGTGCAAGTCATGTGCGACACCCACTCTACCCGCCAGGGAAAGCTCTTTACTGAGGCCGAACGTCTTGCCGAGAGTCTACGCGAGGTGCACGGCAATGGGAATTTGGGCCACGCTTGGGCGGAATACCTGCGCGACGCTAGTGAGCGCGCCATATTGTGCATGGATCTTCTCCGACAGCGCGGCGACATCTTCCTCGAACATGAAGCGGCAGGCTGTCCGCCGGTTTTCTTCTGCGACTACGAGACAGTTATGGATGGAAACGATCTGCCCTTGAAATCCAATTACGTGTTACTTCGAATGATCCCGCCCCAAGGTGTTAACGTCGATGACACGAAGCGCCCCTTCATAATCATTTGCCCGCGCGCCGGACATAGTCCCGGCGTCGGTGGCCACAAAGAAGACAGCCAGGTCGGCGTGGCGTTCCGGGAAGGTCACCCGGTTTATTTGGTGTCCTTCCGCCGAGAGCCAGAGGGGGGGCAGTATCTCTCTAGGCGGTGTGGACTCTTGGGATTCCCAAGGCTGAGCAAATCAGATTCAAGACTGTCTTTTGGAGGCAGTCATGGGTGTTTTGGATCGTCTGATCCTTCGGGACGAGCAGTGGGAGCGGATATCGCACCACATCATTGGTGACGAGCGCACACGCGGTTCGTCCGGCCGCGACAACCGCATGTTTATGGAAGCGGTGCTTTGGATTGTGCGAACGGGCTCGCCCTGGCGCGATCTGCCAGAAGTGTTCGGCGAGTGGAACAGTGTCTTCCGTCGTTTCAGCCGCTGGAGCCGGAAGGGCATCTGGTGGCGCATATTCGAGGCGATGGCGGACGATCCAGACTTCGAGTACTTGATTGTTGATTCCACCATCATCCGCGCCCATCAGCACGCTGCCGGCGCAAAAAAGGGGCTGAAGATCAAGCCCTTGGCCGCTCCCGCGGCGGATTGAGCACCAAGATCCACATGGCCGTGCGGGGTCTCGGTTGCCCGGTCCGCTTCACATTGACCGCAGGCCAGAAGGGCGATGCGCCGCAAGCCGACGCCCTGATCGAGGGCCTACCCGCCGACATCATCATGGCCGATACCGCCTATGACAGCAATCACCTGCGCAATGCCATCGCCGATAAGGGCGCCGTGGCAGTGATCCCCAACAATCCTTCGCGTGCGCGAAAATACCCGCTCGACAAACATCTCTATGCTCAGCGACACCTGATCGAATGCTGCTTTTCTAAACTCAAGCAGTTCAGAAGGGTCGCGACGCGCTTCGAGAAAACCGCCGAAAACTACCTCGCCGTCGTCACTATCGCGGCGACAATGCTATGGATCAGATAACTGTCCACACGACCTAATGTCACGTATGCGGAAGCGGCCTTTGTTCGTGAGGTCATGCGCCTGCATCCGCTTGCCCGCCTTCCAGTCGTAGTCGGCAACTGCCAAGCTGGCTGGGCTACCCTTCTGATGGTTGCGACAAATCTCGACTTAGCTGGCCCGATCATCCTCAACGGATCGCCGGTGACACCTACCTCGGGAAATATCGGCGAAAATACCCTCCGCTACATGGCGGGCCTCTTCGGGGGAGCTTGGATAACCATGTTTTTGTCAGATCTGGGCGGAGGCATCTTCGACGGCGCCCATCTCGTACAGAATTTCGAAACGCTCAATCCCGAGCGCCAGTTATTCATGAAGTATGTCGAACTGTTCCGAGATGTGGATGCGGCGAGCGAAGCCTTCCTTAAGGCTGAGAAGTGGTGGGGCGGCTTCTGCCTGATGCGGGGAGACGAGATCCGCTGGATAGTTGAGCACCTCTTTGTTGGTAATCGACTGGCGCACAACAAGGCGTATGGGGAGCCGGACCGGCGGCATTTCGACCTTAAGAAGATCAGGGCGCCTATTATCATATTTGCCAGTCATGGCGACAATGTAACGCCGCCGCAGCAGGCGCTGAATTGGATCCCCGAAATCTATGACAACGAGGAGGAAATCCGCCTTCTCGGCCAGCACATTATTTATATGGTACACAACGACGTCGGTCACCTCGGTACATTCGTTTCCTCGAGAGTAATCAACAAAGAATACAATGAGGTTGCAAGCACGCTCGAGGCAATTGAGGCGTTGTTGCCTGGCCTTTACGAGATGCGCATCACGGACATTCAAGAAGATGCTGGACACAAGAGCTATAGTGTTGAACTGATCGAGCGCACCTTCGAGAATATCCGTGAGTTTAACGACGGCCATGACGATGGAGGTCCCTTCGCTGCCGTCGCCCGCGTCTCTGAACTGCAAGCGCAGATCTATCACACAGTTGCCCGCCCCTTTGTGCAGGCCGCGGTCACAGACATCTCAGCAGACGCCAGCCGAATGTTCCATCCAAAGCGGCTGGAGCGATCGCTGCTGTCTTCTCAGAATCCGATCATGGTTGGCTATAAGTCAATTTCAGAGCAGGTACGGAACTCCCGGGCGAACGCAGCAGCGGAAAATCCTTTCCTGGCTGCGGAAGCGCTCTATTTCAAGGCTGTCGAACAGGCGATCGTGGTCATGCGCGACTGGCGCGACATGGGTTATGAGCTCGCGTTTCACATGATCTGGAACAACCCTTGGCAGCGATATTTTGACAATCCCCACGAAGCATACCGCAAAGGGACGACACTTGACGATATGAGATGGCAGCCGGACATCGCCAATGCGCTCAGGAGGATCGCGATCGGCGGACTCGCCGATGCCATCATCCGTATGGTCGTACTCCTGGTGAGCGATCGTGGCGGGATCCGACGCGACCGCCTGGCGCGCTGGTCACGGGTGCTGACCGAGGACGAGCCCTTCCGCTCACTAAGCGCTGATCATTTGGCCGAAATCACTCGCGTGCAGACGGCTATCGTCACCTTTGAGCCGGAGCAAGCAATCGAGACGCTGCCGCTGTTGCTAACGGAACCGAGGCAACGGCAACTCGCTTATGCAGCCGCTTGCTATATCCCGGGCTCCAGGGCGGAGATGTCATCGAGTACTGTTGCCATGCTACAGCGCTTCGCGGACGTGCTTGGCCAGCCATCGATCGTCGATGTGATTGAGGATCCGCTGGCAGTGACATAGTTTGTTCGTAGAGTAGCGTCTCGATCTCACCGAATCACATAATTATTGGTTTTCGCTCGTTGGTCACGGAGGCGCTTGAAACAATTCCATCGCAAATCCAGCCAGGACCGCAGATCGGAAAATTGCCATTGGACATCCGTCCTTTACAACGCAACGATGCCGTAATCCGGTTCAGTGATCGGGCCGGCAGAGGGCGGATTGAAACTGTGGAGGAAGGCTCTCGTCATAGGGCTGGCGCTCGCTGCAAATCATCGTGATCGAACGCACTGGCCATACGGTTGATCTCGGCTGACCGCGCACCGACCGCCTTGGCGGTCTCGCGCCACCTTGCGGTGTCGCGACTTCCTTAATGATCGCGCGAGCCTCGGCGAGCGTTAGGGCGTAGAGCCCTGCAGGTTCTTCCAGCAGGTCAAGGGAGCAGGTGCCTTCATCAAGATCAATGTTTGTCGTCAGCGCGCGCGCCTTGACATCCGTAGGCACTGGATTGAGGTCATAGGCAGGGGACAACGACCAGCTGGCTTTATTGAGCCACAGAAAGCCGTGATTTTTCTCCCCAGCTCAGAGCTAGAGCGGGCTGCAGCGAGAAGCGGCCCGGGTCCTCGAGCCAGGCACGATCATACTCAAACACGATTGTTTCGGCACCACGGGCGCGATTGCTCCGGGCCAGATGGGACGTGTGCGGCCGTGAAGGTCGAGATGAACTTCGAAATCAGCCATCGCGTGACGATCCCGGTGATCGCCTTGGGTGAGCGTGCTTGGGCAACTCTGCATTGGCCAGAGACTGGCCGACGCTGTCGTCACCGATGTCGGCGACTTGGCTCAGCCCATCTAGCAGGCCGAGTGCCTGGAGGACGCCTGCATAGATGCCGATGCTGACATTGGTGTCGCCGGCCTCGATCTTTTGAAGCGTTGAGCGTGAGGTGAAGGCACGTTCGGCTACTACCGCCATAGGCAGGCGGCGACGTCGACGTGGATGTCTGCGCCCAGTTTGCGCAGCGCGCGCCGCACCCGGAGGGTTGTGAGGTGTCGGAATTTGTCACCTTCGCACTACAGATTGCACTAGATATGTAGCACGAAGGTTACAATTTTTCAAGAGAGATGGTCAGAGAGAAAAGTGGTTAGAATGGGAATTGCGGATAGCGCAAGTACGAGCCAGGCTGGCAGGCGAAGAAAGATGGCGGATCTTGAGGCGCTCAAGATCGATGCCGCCTCCGGACCGGAGGCGCGATCGGAACCACTATCGTCTGCTGATGCGGCTTTTGCCGATTGCCAAGCTGCACCCGGCCGTTAGTCGAACGGGTGCTCCTGGAAGATGCGGTGGTGTCGGTGACCGTGGACACCTCGTCGATCAGGGTCGCAACGTGGCTGGTTTTGAGAAATCGGCGGGCGGACATTGTCGGCCATCAGGACACCAATTGAACTAGGCCATTTGGACTAGAATTTCCACTTATGGCGCGCCAACCGATCGGTTCCTCATGGATCGGGAAGCCGACCTCTACACAGCGGGCTCAATCCTCGAGAATAGTTGCTAATGACCGCTCATCAGACAATCTGATTGAAAGTTCCCCGCGAAGCAGCCATATATTGCTCAAATTCATTAGTGCTACGTAGGACATTGATCATGGTAGATGTGGAGCTGCAGGTCGCTCGGCAAAATGCCTCTCTTCGAGTGCAAGTCGAAGAAAGGCTCAGACAGGCTATTGCGACGGGCAAGTTCAAGCCGGGGCAAAGGCTCGTCGAGCGCGAGCTTTGCGAAATGATCGGCGTGGGTCGCACGTCCGTCCGTGAAGCGCTTCGGCAGCTTGAGGCAGAGGGATTGATCACAAGCTTCCCCCACAAGGGTCCAGTTGTCAGTATCATAACCTATGAGGAGGCCGCTCAGCTCTACACCGTCCGCGCGCTGCTCGAGGGGTTTGCTGGTCAGCAGTTCGCCGAAAATGGAACGGCGGAAGATATTGCCACTTTGCAAGATGCCGTTAGAGAATTCGAAGCGTCGGCGGAAAGCGGCGTGGGACACAGGCTCATCGCTGCCAAAAACGCCTTCTATGACTGCTTGATGGATGGCAGCAAAAACGTCTTCGTCAGGCAAATGCTAACATCGCTGCACAACCGGATCAATCTTCTGCGCATGACTTCGATGACACAACCGGGGCGCCTCAAACATAGCATTGCAGAAATCAAAGAGATTGCCGAAGCGATCCAAAATCGCAACGGACCCAGGGCTGCGGCCGCTTGTAAGCACCACATTGATATGGCTGCGAAAGTCGCACTCGAGTACCTGCGCAACAACACCTCAGGCTGATGCCATAAGATTTTCCGAAAATTGACAGATTGTCTGATGCTGGAGGTGGCCGGGTGTAATTAAATCCTTCAGGCACGGTGCTTTTGACAACGCAACAACCTCTCTGGTGTCCATCGGACGATAAGATGGGTGCTGCTTGCACGTCATTTTAAGTGAGGTGATTGAAGAAGCGACGGCAAAATTGGCGTCGTAGCGAGGGCGCGCCGGCCCAAGCATGAATTTTCCGATTGACAGATTGTCTGATAGGTCGTTAACTACTCCTCACTAACGGAGGTAGCTGATTGTGCTTGCCTCACATTCGGGAGCGGGACGTTGTCACCACGAAAAAATCTGCGCGTCGCCTTTATTGGTCTCGGCGCAATGGGCGGGCCGATGGCACAACATCTGTTGTCGGCTCAATTCGAAGTCACTGGCTTTGATCTATCGGCCGAGGCTAGGGAAAGGTTCGCGGCCGTCGGCGGCGTTCCGGCAGAGACGGTAGCGGAAGCATTCAATGGGGCCGATGTTGCGGTTACCATGCTTCCCAACGGCAAGGTTGTTCAAGACGCGCTCTTCAAGGATGGGGCCTGGCAATCCCTGAGTGCTGACGCGCTTGTCATCGACATGAGCTCATCGGCGCCCAATGATACTCGTGAGCTCGCAGAGCGCTTGCATCAGAAGGGCTTGCGGCTGGTCGATGCTCCCGTGTCAGGCGGAGTGAAGCGAGCCGTCGAAGGCTCTCTTACTATCATGGCAGGCGGTGCTTCTGACGATATCGATCAAGCTGATCCCATCCTGTGCGCCATGGGCGGCCAGATTTTTAGGACAGGCCCGATCGGCTCAGGGCACGCCATGAAAGCCATCAACAATTTCGTATCGGGAGCCGGGGTTCTGGCAGCTATCGAAGGCGTTCTTCTTGGCCGAACGTTTGGTCTCGATCCTAGAACGATCGTCGATATTCTCAACTCGTCGTCTGGCAAGAACAACGCAACAGAAGTGAAGATGAAGCAGTTCATCCTCTCGGAGACTTTTGGCTCTGGTTTTGCTTTGGGGCTTATGGCGAAAGACATTAGGATTGCAGCGGACTTGTCGAAGGCGCTCAATCTCCAGCTGCCGACATTGGCCGGTACCGCTGATGCCTGGGATGCTGCTCGGCATGCTTTAGGCCCCGATGTCGACCATACGAAAATTGCGCAGTTCGTGAAAGATCAGGCCTGACCGCGAAAAACTACGCCAAACTGACAGTTGAAAATTGTCTGATAATCTGTCAAATATGATGAAGGGAGCGAAACCCAATGGCCACTTTGGACAGGAAAGATAAGGGGTCTAAGGCCGGCGAGCGAACAGCTCCATCGGAGCAGTTCAAGCGCGGACTTGCTACTCGTCGGCAGGTGATGGGGGACGCTTACGTTGATGCGGCCCTCGGAAAGGCGACCGACTTCACCTGGCCGATGCAGGAACTCGTCACCGAGTATTGTTGGGACAATATCTGGAACCGACCTGGCCTCGACCGTCGCGCTCGATCGATCCTCAACCTTGGAATGATAGCGGTTTTAAACCGACCGCACGAGCTCAGAGGCCACATCCGCGGCGCCATCAACAACGGTGTTACGAAACAGGAGATCCAGGAGATCTTCCTTCAGGTGGCTATCTACGTTGGTGTGCCAGCAGGCATCGACAGTTTCAGGCATGCCCAGGAAGTATTCACCGAAATGGGCATTTGAGAATGTGCTGTCCCGTGAGGGGGCATGTACAACATGCGCGGAGTTCTCAGCGCTTATCAACAAGGGAGGAGCCTAAAATGGCGATAGATCTCAAGAAATTCATAGAATTCGTGCGGGAGGATTTCGAGTTCAAGCGCGAAACTCGTTATCTTAACGGTATATTAAAATGCGATTTCCCTACCCGCAGTGTAGCGCTTCATTTCGAGGACGGTACGTTGCTAAAGGTGGAAGAGGCCGAATACGACGACGACAAGTGCACTATCGTCATACGCGGGACCGGTTCACAGTGGGAGGCGCTGCTTCAGCACAAACCCTTGCCGTTTTATCAGTGCTTGCAGTCATCAAACATCAAGCATGGCCTCTACCTTAGCAGTAACAACGAAACCTTCGCGTATCTGCCTGCTCTCAACCGCATGACCACCCTGATGCGCAATGCCCGTTCTGAAGGAGCAGCAGCATGACCAAGTTTGACCCCATTATCGGCCGTTATCTCTATCTCACCGTAGAAGGTATCGAGTACCGCGTCTATTACGAAGAAGCGGGCCAGGGGATTCCGCTTCTCGTCGGTCATACGGCAGGGTCCGACGGTCGCCAATACCGTCATATGCTTTGCGATTCCGACGTGACGAAAAATTTTCGCGTCATCGCGTTCGATCTGCCGTATCACGGCAAGTCCCTTCCCCCCTACGGCGTTCGCTGGTGGGAGAAGGAATACAACATGACCAAGAAGTTCATGATGGACTTCCAGCTCGAACTCTCAAAAGCGCTCGACCTAGACCGCCCCGTTTATTTGGGCAGCTCCATGGGCGGCCATCTCGCGATCGACCTGGCATCGAACTATCCGGACAACTTCCGCGCCACGATCTCGGTCGAAGGTGCGTTGCGCTCGGCGGCGGAGTACGTCGACGTCGGTATGGCTGGCATCCGCAGGGAGTTCGACAATCCAAACGTCAATCGCACCTCCATCGGTGCGGCGATGATGCTGAATATCTCACCGTACTCGCCAGAAGCGAATGTCCGTGAAATCCAGTGGGAATACAGCTGCGGTGGACCGGGAATCTTCGCGGGTGATCTTTATTACTACTACTACGACCACGATGTGTCGCCAGAAGAAGCCAGCAAAATCGATACGTCGAAATGTATGCTATACTTCCTCACGGGCGAATACGATCCAAACACGTCCCCGGCCGATACCAAGATTGCTGCAGACCTGGTCAAAGGCTCCAAGTTTTGGACAATGGAAAAGCTCGGACATTTTCCCGTTACTGAGGACTATAGCGAGTTCCGGAAGTATCTGTTGCCGATTCTTGAGGAGATCCAACAGTCATCAGCAGCCCGGTCTAAGGTTGCCTGATCCTTTTCTCGGGAGGAGAACTTCAATGAGGTGCATTCTGAATGTCACACTTGGGGCGCTGATCTCGGTTAGCGCCCTGGCGACAACCGCTTACGCGGATGGTGTCGATCAGCTACCGGCTACAGAAAAGAAGATCTATGAAACTGTAGATCCGCAGATTCCATTGGGGGCGAGCGCCTACAAAGACTTCAAGCCCAAAAAGGGTCCTCCGTGGAAGATCGGCTATGCAAGCAGCTACGCTGGCAACACCTGGCGAGCCGCAGCTCTCGATGCGGTCATGAGCGATCTTTTACCGCGATCAAAGGCTGCGGGCCTGGTGTCTGATGTCGTGGTCACCCAGTCGGATCTTAAAGACGCCGTTCAGATCCAGCAGATGCGTCAAATGGTGGACGAAGGCGTCGATGCAATCATCATCTGCTGCTCGAACGTCACGGCTCTTAATCAGACGATCGAATATGCCTACAAAGCCGGTGTGCCGGTGTTCTCATTTTCGGGCTACGTGACGTCGCCATACGCCATCAATGGCGCGGCCAATCACGCGCAGGGCGGTGCCGAGATGGCGACGTGGCTGGCGGAAAAAATAGGAAAGAAGGGCAATATCCTTCTCGTTTCTGGTATTCCCGGTTTCGCTTCTTCGGACAGCTTTGACAAAGCGGCTAAGGAAGCACTTGCTAAGTACCCCGACATAAAGATCGTCGGTGAAGTTGCAGGGAAGTGGACCGACCAGGTGGCCCAGGTCGAAGTTCAGAAGTTTCTTGCGACGAACCCGACGAAGATTGATGGGATCCTCACGCAGGGGGCCCAAGAGAACGGCGTTCTCAACGCAATGCTGCAGTCAGGTCGAGACATGATCCCGATTACTCTCGGGGGGAAGCTTCCGCCGCGTGCTACTGGCGCAAGAACCCCGAGTTTGTGGACAGGAGTTTCCATATTTGGCCGCCGCGTCGCGAGATGCAACAGATGTGGGAGATCATGCTCCGCACATTGGAGGGACAAGGCCCTAAGGTTCAGTCCTTCCTTCGACCCGTCTTGCCTTACACCATCGATGAAGTCCGCGCGGCGATACCAGAAGATTGCGACTTGAACTCGACAGACTTCGTGGAGCCCAAGGCGGACGGGTGGTTTCCTGCTGCGATTGCTGCAGACTACTTCGAACGCCCGGCTGATCCCTGGAAGCCTGTGTCGAAGTGAAACTGTTCTGCCCGGTGGGTCTTGCCACCGGACAGAAGTTTCTCTTGTGGGAGGACCGCCTCGCGCGGCCGTTGGGATTAGAGGATCTCCGATGCAAAACCAAACTACGATCAAGTTGATCAATGTTGCCAAGTCTTTCGGCGAGACTAAGGCCTTAAAGAAGTGTGATTTTGAAGCCCGGGCCGGAGAAGTGCACGCCATCGTCGGAGAGAATGGAAGTGGCAAAAGCACGATGGCGAAGATCATGTCTGGAGTGTTGCACCCAGATTCCGGGAGCGTTTCGGTCCTTGGAGAAGAGATTTCGACTCCGACTGACGCCAAGCGCATCGGGCTGACAACGATCTTCCAGGAAGTGCTGGTGGCCGACGAGGCCAGTGTATTGGAAAACCTGTATGTCGGGCGCGACGGCATCTTCCGCTCGCAGGGCGGCAGTGGTCGGCGTACCGAGGCTGAGGAGATCCTGAAACGCCTCGTCGGCAAGCCCGTGGATCTCGATCAGAACGTTGGGGCATTGCCTCTGAGCGTCAAGCAATGGATAGTTATTGCGCGAGCGGTCTTGCGCAGGCCGAAGGTCCTCATCCTCGATGAATCGTCTGCGGCATTAGACCTCGATTCCACGATCCGCCTCCACGAGGAAATTGATCGTCTCCGTAGGGAAGGTGCGACCGTGCTGATCGTAACGCATCGGATCGCTGAACTTGTCCGCATCGCCGATCGAGCCACGATCCTTCGCGACGGCGTCACCATTGGTACGCTCGAGAAGCATGAAATAACTGAAGAGAACCTGCTTTCAATGATGACGCCCGCGGACCGAAACGCAAGCGACGCGAAGGCGTACGAATCAAAGCAAGTAGGCGCCGCCGCGCCGGCCGTGGTAGCGGTAAGAGACCTCGTTACTCACAGCGCGGCAGCGCCCTTCGATTTCGATCTACCGAAAGGAGCGATCATCGGTGTTGCAGGACTCGACGGGCAGGGGCAGGACGCTTTCGTACGCGCCGTTGCGGGTATCATCCAGCCTTTTGGTGGTAATGTCCAAGTCTGGTCATCCAGCACCGAGAGAATGAAAAAGGTCGCATCGCTCGAAGACGCTACCAAAGCAGGAATCTCGTATATTTCCGGCGACCGCAAGCGTGAAGGTATCTTCCCTCAGCAGAGCATCTTCGAAAATCTTGCCATCGGCGTCTATCGCAAGAACCTCGGTCCTCTTGGTATAATCAATAAGGCCGGCCTCAAACCCATGTTCAAACGCGAGGTGGATCGGCTCCGGATTAAGATTGGAAGTCCGGCGAACAAGATCACCTCACTGTCGGGCGGAAATCAGCAAAAAGTTTTGATCGGCCGTGCCTTTGCAAACGAACCGTCCGTCATCGTCCTTAACGATCCCGCTCGCGGTGTCGACCTCGGAACGAAGCGCGATCTCTACCGCGAACTGCGCCTGTTCACGGAGAAGGGTGGCAGCGTGATTTATCTATCAAGCGAAATCGAAGAGTTCATCGGCTTTGCGGACCGCGTCGACGTCTTCTTTGCTGGAAGGCTTTTCCGGTCGCTAGCAGGCGAGGACATAGCGGAAGAGCCAATCTTGGCCGCAATGTTTGGAAAATCGCCAAACGCCTCCATCGAGTTCGATCTGGAAAGGACTGCATGATGTCTGGAATCGCATTCCGTCAAATCACCCAGGACCGTTCCCTCTTCGTGCCGGCCGGCCTATTCATTGTCCTTTTGGTCGCCGTTGCCCTACGCGGACACGGGCTATTCACGAACAACGGCCTCGCAGGTGCAATCCTTGTCGCCACGCCCTTGATTCTAACGGCGCTTGCCCTCACCCCCATTGTCATGGCGGGTCGTGGAGCAGTGGACCTTTCAGTTGGCCCCTTGATGGGGTTCATCAACGTTACCCTTATTACCTGGCTTGTGGGTAACGGAATTACCAACCCTATCGCAGTGATAGTATGGGCAGTCGGCCTGGGAGCGGCATTCCAGCTACTCCAGGCGCTGGTTATCATTTATGTGCGTGTCGCTCCGATAATCGTTACGCTGTCGGGTTTTCTTGTCCTCTCCGGGTTGAACCTGATGGTGATGTCCCGACCGGGTGGAGTCGCGCCCGACTGGATGCTTAGCTGGGGGGCGGGGACCGACATCATGTCACCTGTTTTGCTGTTGCTGGTTGCAGCGTATGCATTATGGCTCCTTCTCAGGGGGACTATGTTTTACCGCAACCTTCGCATGACGGGTGCGGATGAGCGCATGGCGTATACGAGCGGCGTTCGAGTGGACGCAGTCCGCATCATCGCCCACGTTGTTGGTGGAGCATTCGCTGGACTTGCCGCCCTCAGCTACACGGCGCTGATCTCCTCTGGTGATCCGACGCAGGGCAGCACCTACACCCTTCAGGCTGTTACGGCCCTGGTTCTCGGAGGTGCGAGCCTCTCCGGTGGTCGTGGTGGAGCACTTGGATCTACGCTTGGCGCGATCAACATGTTCCTCATCTCCTATCTCCTCTCCACCTTCAACTTCGGCACGGTTTCGGGGTTCGTTACCCAGATGGCATTCGGCTTAATCCTCGTCGGATCACTTCTCGTGAACGTCTTTGTCATCAGTCGCCGCGCGGTTGTGTAAGGAGCAAGATAATGGTCGCGACAGTTATGAATTCCGAAATCAAATCGGCTCAGAAGTCTAACCCGCTCAAGGCTCATCGGAGCATCGTCATTGGCTTTGTTCTTCTGGCCTCTCTCTTAGCACTCGGTGCATTGCTGGTCCCCGGCTTCGTATCATCCCAAAACGCGCGTTCAATCCTTCTTCTCGCAGCGTTTCTGGGGCTTGCCTCCATTGGCCAGACCCTGTGCGCTCTGGTCGGTGCGCTCGATCTTTCGATACCATATATTATTGGAGGCGCGAACATCCTCCTTCCCAGCCTTATGGTCGCAGGTATTCCCGCTCCCCTCGCGATGCTGGTTGTCATGCTCCTCGGTGCGCTTGTCGGGGCCGCCAATGGCGCCCTGAGCTTCCGTCTCCAAGGGCAAGCGCTGATCATGTCGCTCGGAGTTGGCTTCGCGGCCGTCGGTGCGGTCCAGATCTACACCTCACTCGGCTCGGCGTTTGGTGGTACAGTGTTTGCTCCGGTACCCGAATGGCTGAGGAACATTTCGGCGTTCAACGGAAAGTTTTTCGGCCTGTCGCTGCCTCCGGTCATCGTGATCTGGGCTATCGTCGCCATCGCGCTTGGATGGTTCATGTACAACACCTGGTTTGGCCGCAGCATTTACGCCGTCGGCGGAAGCCGGACGGCGGCCGCCCGCCTCGGAATCTCCGAATTCAAGGTCTGGACCGTCATCCATAGCGTCAGCGGTGCCATGTCTGCAATCACGGGCATGCTGCTACTAGGGTTTTCCGGTGGTGGCTTCGTCGGCGTGGGCGACCCTTATCTTTTCACCACCGTAGCAGCGGTGGTGATTGGAGGGACGTCGCTTCTTGGTGGGGCGGGCGGCTATGGCGCGACAGTGCTCGGTGTTCTTGTCCTGACTGTACTGACCTCGCTTCTAGTTGGCCTCGGACTGAACTTTCCGGCGCAGCAGGCTGTCGTCGGTCTGCTCATCGTTCCGATGGTCGCGATATACGCACGGTCACCACACATTCGAAATCAGATATGATCAATGCATAGAAAGGAAGATCCATGGCAATCTCCAGCACCCTGCTAGGCCGTTTAAAGGACCAGACTCTCGTTCGCGAGCAGATGCTGGTTGGAGGAAAGTGGTCGAGCGAAGGGGTAAACGGCACACGCATCAACGTGCTAAACCCCTCCACGATGGACGTCCTTGCCTCTTTGCCTAGCGCTGGCCTTGCTGAAGTGCGAGCCTCTATCGATGCTGCAAAGGCTGCACAGAAGAAGTGGGCTAAGGTTTCGGCGAAGGAACGCTCGCTGATCATGCGGAAGTTCTACGAAGAGGTGGTAGCTAACGCTGAAGACCTGGCCGTAATTCTGACATCGGAAATGGGCAAGCCACTGGCGGAAGCGCGTGGCGAGATTGCTTACGGCGCTTCCTACATCGAATGGTTCGGTGAGGAAGCCAAGCGTGTCTATGGTGACACCATTCCAGGTCACCAGGCCGACAAGCGACTGCTTGTCATCAAGCAGCCGGTTGGCGTTGTGGCCGCCATCGCTCCTTGGAACTTTCCGTCGGCGATGGTGTGCCGCAAGATCGCGCCGGCGCTCGCGTCCGGCTGCGCGATCGTATTCAAGCCTGCTGCCGAGACTCCGTTATCGGCGCTTGCATTGGCGATCCTCGCGGAGCGTGCCGGAATACCCGATGGCTTGTTCAGCGTCCTCCCGACGGATAATGCAAGAATGTTTGGCGAGGAGGTCTGCTCCAACCCGGTCGTCAAGAAACTGACCTTCACCGGTTCGACCGAAGTTGGCCGTATCTTGATGGCGCAAGGCGCCCAGAAGATCATGAAGCTGAGCCTGGAACTCGGCGGCAATGCGCCGTTTATCGTTTTCGACGATGCAGATCTCGACCAGGCGGTCGAGGGGGCTATGCTTTCTAAGTTTCGTAACGCGGGTCAAACCTGCGTGTGCGCGAACCGTATTTACGTACAGAGCGGGATCCATGACAGGTTCGTCGAGAAGCTGGCAATGCGCGTGAGTGCCTTGCAGGTTCTTGACGGGTTTGAGAGCGGGGCGACGATCGGCCCGTTGATCAACGATGAAGCGGTAGCAAAGCTCTATGGTCATATCGATGACGCTGTGACCAAGGGTGCGACTGTCGTGGTTGGTGGTGACCGCGATGCTCGCGGAGGCACGTTCGTCCAACCAACGCTTCTCTCGGGTGCCACAAAGGATATGAAGGTTGCGCGTGAGGAAACCTTCGCGCCTCTGGCTCCGGTGTTCAAGTTCGATACTGTCGAGGAAGTCATCGAACTCGCGAACGATACGGAATTCGGCTTGGCAGCCTACTTTTTCGCCAACGACCTCAGGAACGTTTGGAAGGTCACAGAGGCGCTGGAATACGGCATGGTTGGCGTGAACACGGGTCTGATTTCCACCGAATTAGCGCCATTCGGCGGCGTCAAGCAATCCGGCTTCGGCCGAGAGGGCTCAAAGTACGGAATGGATGACTTCTTATCCATGAAATACGTCTGCATGGGCGGGATCGGCGCATAGCGATCGCCCAAGGGTCGCTCGCCGACTGAACTTAAAGGGGGAGAGGTCTGTTGAATAGAGGCAGGACAGCAACATCCTCTCCGCCGGTTGCGAGGTCTCAAAAGGCTGGACTTTTCTAGAGGTTTCGCGGGAGCTGTCCTACGGATCTTCCCTTCCGACCCCTTCTGGGGCCGGCCTTGCAGACGAGATTTCTGCCTGTCTTTTCGATTGTCGATCCTTCCGCCAATGCCCTACAAGGTAAGTCTTTCCCAGATAGCTTGTAGCCTTCGAAGAGGTAACACGACATGAACGAGCTGTTGCACCGTGGCGTTGTCGTTTCAACGTATCGGAGTCCTGAGCAGGAGCATGATCACCACCCGATCGATGCACGCGTTCGTCCTGAAATCGATCAGGCCGACGATGCTGCACGTGCCAGCGTGGAGGGTCAAGCGAAAGCCATTCGCGTCAACCAGCGACGCGTCAAGGTGTAGTTGTCGGCGGCCGCACCCTCAGTGTCGGTTTGACGTAGCCGCCGATCTTCGCCGGCGCCAGGCCTTTATGGTAGATCCGGATGCGTCCGGGTCATCCAGACGTCAAACGCGTAATGCAGGAAGAGATTCGATAGGATCGGGCTGACCACGCCCCCTTGCGGGGTACCACGCATCCGCTCAATGACTTCTCCGTTCTTTTCCATAGGCGCGGTCAACCATCTTTCGATGTAGAGCAGAGCCCAGTTGCATTTAACGTCTTTTCTGACCGTCTTCAGCAAGAGATCATGCGGAAGATTGTCGAACAGCTTTGATGTCGGATTCCGGATCAATCATCTGCTTGACCACCATCTGCGCGATCCGATCACTGACCGCCGGTTCCAGATCTTGTAGAGATTTCTCGCAAGGTCTTTGTCAAACATCTCCAGGGTCTCACCGTCCACCCGGCTGCACCACGGTTGGCTTTGACCGCTTTGTAAGCTTCGTACACTTGCCGCTTCTCAATCCGAAACGGCTTGTCTGTCGTACCTATCGAAGTCATCCTGTTTCCAGTTGTTCCAAACAATACGACCACCTGATCCGATCCCTTTGCTCCGGCCCCATTACAGGGCCCTCAACGCTCATACGGATCGGTCCGCCCCAGTCTCCTGCATCGGTACTCTCGCCTTACGGTTTCTCCGCTTGGGCTTCTCCCTTGGCATCAGGAGCCTGGTTCCTGCAGTTCCGGGTGAAAGCCTGTGTCCAACTCACGCCCCCTCTACGCCGGTCGCCGCCCGCCCAATCATCAGGCACCCGGCGGACTTGTCCCAGGATTGTCAGTACCGGAGCAATACTCCTCATTAGTGCCGTTTGAATCTTCCCCAGGTGCTGCGGCCGCCGGTCTTCCGGGGCGCGCCCCGGAAGACCGGCGGCGCGTCATCGCCGATACTCCTTCCGATGGTCGGAAGGGGGATATTGGTGATCAAGCTGAGGGAGACGATCATGATCCTGGATCTGCATCAGCAGGGGCTGACGGTGTCGGCTATTTCCAGAGAAACTGGCATCGATCGCAAGACGGTGCGCAAATACATTGAGCGAGGACTTGAGGCTCCGGCCTATGGTCCAAGAAAGCCTCGGGCGACGGTCATCGACCCGTTCGCTTCTTACTTGCGGGAGCGGGTCAAATCCTATCCCGGTCTGACCGGCAGTCGATTGTTTCGAGAACTGCGTGAACGAGGCTATACCGGCGGCTACACGGCTGTGACGGATTTTCTCCGCGATGTACGCCCCGTTGCAAGTCAGGGCTTTGAAGTTCGTTTCGAGACGCCGCCTGGTGAGCAGGCCCAGGTCGATTTCGCCCAGTTCCATGTCGTCTTCACCGACGAACCGATGACGCCGAGGATCGTCTGGCTGTTCTCGATGGTGCTGGGTCATAGCCGCCTCATCTGGGCACGCTTCGTCATGCATCAGAACCTGCCGACCGTCCTGCGGTGTCATATAGCGGCCTTCGAGGCCATTGGTGGCGCTCCAAGAGAGGTGCTTTACGACCGGATGAAGACGGCCGTTATCGGCGAAGGCCAGACAGAAGGCATCGTCTATAACCGTGCCCTGATCGACCTGGCACGCCACTACGGTTTCCACCCGAAGGCCTGCAAACCTTATCGGGCCAAGACGAAGGGCAAGGTCGAGAGACCCTTTCGCTATATCCGCGAAGACTTCTTCCTCGCCCGTTCGTTTCGCAACCTCGATGATCTGAACGCCCAGCTCCGGCACTGGCTGGATACCGTCGCCAATCCAAGGAAGCATGCCACGACCCTGCGTGTCGTCAATGAAGCCTTCGCCGAGGAGCGGAAGCACCTGCGACCGTTACCGCTGGCTCCGTTCAAATCCGTTCTGAAGCTGGAGCGCCGGGTATCGCGGGAGGGAATGGTCAGCGTCGGCGGCAACACCTATAGCGTTCCGGATGCTACGCGAAGCCGAACGGTGGAAGTCCATTCTCTCGCTGACGAGGTCCGCATCTTCGAGAACGGCGTGCTGATCGCAGCCCATCCCGTCCTGGAGGGCCGCAAACAGCGCCGAGTTCATCCTGAGCATCGACGAACACTCGCGCCGCAACATCGGTCCAGGACGCGCGACGACGCCATTGTCGTCAAGCCCGCCGGCGACACCGTGCTTCAGAGATCTCTCGCCTTCTACGATGCCGTCGGCAAAGTCCTGGCACAGGAGAATCGCCCATGAGCGCGGCCCTCGATGCCATTCCGTCCATGATCGATCGTATCCGTCATGATCTCGTCGGCCTGAAGATGCCACGTGCACTCGAAGCTCTCGACCACGTCGTTCGACGCCTCGAGCACGGTGAGCTTTCCGCGCTGGAAGCCATTGATATCCTTCTCTCCGAGGAACTCACCTTACGCGAGAACAGCCGGATCAAGACCGCACTGCGAATGGGCAGGCTTGCGACGATCAAGACGCTCGCCGGCTTCGACTTCACCTTCCAGCCTTCGCTTGATCGAGATCGGATACTCACCTTGGCGCAGCTCGGCTTCGTCGATCGTCACGAGGCCGTTCATTTCCTTGGTCCGCCGGGAACAGGCAAAAGCCATCTCGCCACAGCGCTCGGCGTCGAAGCCGTGAAGGCCGGAAAGAGTGTGTATTTTACGACGCTCGCCGATCTGATCGGCTCACTTGCCCGCTCCGAGCGGGAAGGCAGATTGCAGGAGCGCATTCGCTTCTTCTGCAGGCCCAGCCTGCTGATCGTCGACGAGATCGGCTACCTGCCCGTCGTCCAGGGCGGCGGCAATCTGTTCTTCCAGCTCGTCAACGCGCGATATGAACGTGGCGCGATGATCCTGACGTCAAACCGCGGCTTTGCAGAATGGGGCGACGTCTTCGGAGATCCCGTCGTCGCAACGGCGCTGCTCGACAGATTGCTTCATCATGCCGTGGTCGTGCAGATCGAAGGATCAAGCTATCGGCTGCGGCAGCATGCCGAGCTGATGCCGGAGCATGTCCGATCCAAAGCCCTGATCGCACCGCCGGCGTTCGCTCCACCTCAAAAGCCACGTGGACGTCCGCCAAAAAATCCCCAAATCTCCGTGGCGTCCACATCGGCATAAATGGGGAATTTTACTTCGGCACTTCTGAGGAAAATTCACGCGGCATTGACAAGGATGACGAAACAGTCCTGGTTTCGACGACGCTTATATTCATAACGGCGCGTCTTCGGAGGGTTCACTTTCGTTCGTCTTCGGACACGCACCTGCTCGGATCTCGTCCGAACTTTTCATCCGGCGCTCACCACCACGGCTCTTTACCGCAGCAGCTCGGACTGGTTTGAGACCCGCTCCTGAAAGCCGATCCCGGAGGGCCATCCTCCATCATTCACGCAGCTTCACGTTACGGGGTTAGCTCACACTGAACTCCTTCCGTGCCTCTGCAGCACACTTTCGTCGATGAAGATCAGTTTCTCCGGATCGAGGTCCAATTGACCATCGAACCAGGCGCGCCGGCGCTTCAGGACGTCCGGTCGGTCCTGCTCCAGTGCGTGTGCGGTCTTTTTTAAAGGTCCACCCACGGCTTCGAAGCCAAGCGCCAAGTGCGCTGCGGCTGATCTTCACCTGCCGCTCGACGGACAAGCGCTCAACCATCTCATCGAGCGTCACATCCCTACGCTCGTTGATCAACGCGACAACGAATTCCTCGTGTGCATCCACTGCCGAAGGTCGTCTCCAGCCCTGTGGCCGAGCAGTCAGCTCACCCTCTTTCGCTCTTGCAATCCAGCGGATCGCCGTCGAAATCCCAACTCCGAAACGAGCCGCAGCCTGTCGAGCCGACATGCCCGCCGCAGACGCTTTCAAAACCCGTATTCGAAGATCATCGCTCAGGGCCTGTCCCATCATCCACCTCTTCTCTGTGGAGTTGAATCAGCTTCGATGGACGCCGTCACATCACAATCGATTCATCGATCGCAGGACTTGCTCTAGGTCGCTCGTGGCGGGGCGAAACTCGGTTGCTGAAAACGATGATGCTCTTCGAACGGCGCCAAATAAAATTTTGCCGGCTGCATCCTCCTTGTAAGCGCGGACGATCCATTGGACGCCTGACTATCCTTAAAACGTCGTCTTTTTGCATTCGAGACGGGCAGGAAAGGCTTCATTAACCAACGCAACCAATAGGTATTCTCAGCTATGTCACAGACCCACAAGATTGATCTGCCGTTCGAATGAATGAAACGGCAATTGGAAGATTTGAGTAGACAAGTCGATCGTCCACCTCACCTAAAAGGTTTGCCTTTATGCCCAAGTCCATTAGACTCGCTTTATCTTTGATATTTGTTCTGCTCTCTCTTCTCGCGGCGGGCCAGGGCATCGTGAGTATCGTCAAGCTGCTGTCCATTAGGAGCAATATATCCGAAGTTGCCAGCAACTGGCTGCCATCGATCGATGTGATAAATCGGATCAATACGATCACCGGGGACTACCGCATCCTGCAGTTCAGGCTGGTGACAAACTCATCAGATTCGACGAGCCTTGCGCATAATATCACCACCTTCCGCCAGAAGATGGAGGATCTCGCGAATGCCCGTGGTGAATATGAGCCGATGGTGACATCCGGCGAGGAGCGTCAGGCCTATGACGCGTTCTCCGCTTTGTGGACGCAATATCAGGAGGATGGCGAGCGGATTGTTAAACTAATGCAGGCAGGCAAGAAGGATGAAGCATTTGCTCTTCTAACGAGTGACGCCACGACGAAACTGTATAATGATAGCGGAGCGCTCCTTGACCAGGATGTCGCAGTTAACAAGCGTGGTGGAGTCGCGGCCGTCGGAAACACGATGGGCGCCGTTTCATCGACGGTTTTGGTCACCATTCTTGCCATGGCGCTGGCAACTACGACGGGCATTATAGCCCTGCTTTACTGCATCCGGAAGATTACCGATCCGATCTCGCGGTTGACTACCACGATGGGCGTACTGGCAGATGGTAATCTCGACACTGAGGTTCCTTTCGCAATGCGCGCCGACGAAATCGGCAAGATGTCGAGAGCCGTTGAGGTATTCAAGCAAAACAGCATCAAGGCCCGCGATCTGAACGCGCAGGAGGCCGCGTTGCAGGCCAAGAGCGCCGACTTGCAGTCGAGCATTGCCGAGGTGGTGTCAGCCGCCGTAGCCGGTGACTTCACCCATCGCATCACCAAGAAATACGGCGATGCGGCTCTCGACCGTTTTGCAGGAAGCGTCAACGAGCTGGTCACCTCTGTTGACCGGGGCATCGCCGAAACTCGCCGAGTTATCTCAGCGCTTGCCGATGGGGATCTGACGGAAAACATGTGCGGCGAGTTTCAGGGAGCCTTTGGTGAACTGAAGAGTAATGTCAACGCCACCATGGCAGCCCTTCGATCCGTATTAGGCGAGGTTCGCTCCGCCGTCGACACGATCAACGGCGGAGCCGGCGAGATGCGCATCGCCTCAGGCGACCTTTCAAAGCGCACGGAACAGCAAGCCGCGGCCCTGGAGGAGACCTCTTCGGCGCTTGAGGAAATCACGGTGGCGGTAAAAAGCTCGACAGAAAGAGCCACGGAAGCCAGCCATATGGTCGATGAGGCACGCAGAAGCACCGAGCAGTCGAGCGCGGTTGTCAAAGACGCGGTCGCCGCCATGGGCCGCATCGAGCAGGCCTCGGATGAAATCGGCCAGATCATTAACGTCATTGACGAGATCGCCTTCCAGACCAATCTTTTGGCCCTTAACGCCGGCGTCGAGGCGGCGCGTGCGGGTGACGCTGGAAAGGGTTTCGCCGTTGTGGCTCAGGAGGTGCGTGAACTGGCACAGCGCTCCGCCACTGCCGCCAAGGATATCAAGGCGCTGATCAACCGGTCCGGCGACGAGGTCAAAACTGGGGTCAGGCTGGTAACGGCCACAGGCGATGCCCTTGGTCTAATCCGAGGCCACGTGATCAAGGTGAACGAGCACGTTCATACGATCTCGACGGCGGCACGAGAGCAATCGACCGGGCTGGCGGAAGTCAGCACTGCGGTCAACCAGATGGATCAGACGACCCAGCAGAATGCGGCGATGGTGGAAGAATCGACGGCGGCCACCAACCGGTTGGCGGATGAGGCTTCCAATCTGGCGCGGCTTATTGCGCGCTTCAGGCTCGACGGTTCGACTGTTGTACGGCGTGTTGCCCACCAGAACGGTAAGCCGGCCGCCTCGCCAGCGCGTGCCCTCTCCCAGAAGCTTGCCGGCGCCTTCGGCGGACGTACTACAGCCGCTGTCGCGACTAAGGAATGGGAAGAGTTTTAATGAATCATGTCATAATTCACCGCAGGATATTATCGGTTTCCATCTGGCAGCCAGCAGTTCTGCATGAAGACGACGTTGATCCCGGAAATCCGGGGGTTAGCAGAGGCGACGCCGCTGCCCCTAACGCATGTTCTCGGTTCAGGGATCTGCCGGTTCTGTCATTCCGGTGATAGAGCTTGCTGCCGAGATAACCAATCCCATCGGTCTAGCCACAGCGCCATTGTCGTCGTTGAGGTAGCAGATGGTATCATCGGCCCGGTCGTCGATCAGGTCTCTGGCATTCTATCGATCAACGGCGATCGGATCCAACCGGTTCGGACTTAGGCGCGACTTCGACCCAACCTTCAGCTACGGAATCACTCCGCTTGAACAAGGGATGGAATGCTTCCTTAGTTTTGAGCAAAGGTTTGGCACCAATCAGGACGCATCGCAGCTGCCTAGCAGACTTTTGCTTTTTCACCTTCCGCGACTGTCTTCCTTCAAGACGCGGAGTATTAACGAAATTCAACGAGAGTTCGAAGATGTCCAAAGTTATCGCAATCAATTTCGGGCAACAGGCTAAGACAGATACCCACTTAGAAAGCCACGAAGATGCACAGTCGCAGCGCCTGGAGCAAGAGCGGCTGCAAATGATCCAAATCACCAATCACCTTGAAGCACTGTACGCTCGGCTGCTGACCGTCTGTGGCGACAGACCGAAAAATTAAGGGCGCAGCGATGGTATAGCCCGGTGGAGCGCTGCGAACCACAGCGCCATCGCGAAGGGCTATTTCCGGGTCAGCTTTCGGGCGGAGAGGCCTGCGAAGCACACATAGATCGCCTATGCGGCAGAACATCGCTCATATGCACTGTTTTAGATGGCAGTTCGCCGTAACGTCTCTTGTACTCTGCAGCAAAACGGCCGAGGTGTGTGAAGCCCCACTTAAGCGCTATTTCCGAAACGCTGATTTTAGCGCCGTTTTGCAGCAGTTCCTGTCGAGCTGCGCACATACGCAAGTCTCGGAGGTGCATTGTGGGGCTGGTATTACGAAATTGTCGGAAGCCGTGCTGCAAAGTCCGCACGCTGACCTTGGCCGCAGCGGCGATATCGTTAAGGGAAATGGGTTGAGCCATATGCTCTTCCATAAACTCCATTGCCCGTTTCACGTGGCGAGGCGTGGGAGACGGAGACGGACGACGAAGTTCATCGGTATAGCGATGCATACAGCTTTCGATCAAAAGGTACTCTATCGCGTCGAGGAGCGAGCTATAGGCCGACGGGCATTGTCGCAGAGCCCCCCGGCACTGAGGCCGCGATGGGCAGACAGGGCTAGTTCTCGCATGAGCGTTCCCGCGCTCGATGCAAGATCAAGGGTCGGCTGAATTTGCAGATTTCCGCTGATCGTCCGATCGAGCATGCGAGAAAGCTTGTCACGCAAGGATTGCGTATCGATCGTCAATGACAGTTGAGATCTTATGCCATCTTGTCGGGCATTCAGCGGAGCATTTGCAACATGCGGCGACTCTACCTGTTGCCCAGACCAATGAAAGACTGCATTCCCGGACGCCGGCAGGAAGACCGTTACGACGTCAACTGGGGAATCTATCATGACCGAGAACGCCCCTTCATGATGGGCATCCGCAACGCCAAAACCATCAAGGGAAATTCGACTGCAGCGAGAGTTAAGCGATCTACTGTCGTGTTGAGCAAGGTCAGAGGACGCCAGGGGCGATGATATCAAAGGCAAAAGACGTTCGGGATCGGAGCCCTCGATAAAGTTGTCTTTCACTAAGGTCCCTTCATCGGGCTTGCTGAACAAACTTTCGGTCATCCAATATAAACCTATCTATGAACACCAACTCGCACATGCCGGGACTAGTTTTCCAAACCTTCAAAGCTCGAGACCGGATGGCGTGCGAGCGATTTTGATCGCGTACATGACCGATTCGGACCTTTGTGGAGGCCGGTTGAATCTCTCATTCCCTAGGCTTTCGTCATGGCGGATCATCACCAGCACCGACATCCACGTTCTCCCGCTCGAGATGGCCTCCTAGTTTTTCAGCGCTGCAGTTGGGAAGCCTCTAATGATGCGATGACTGGCTTCCACAAGCCTCGAACAGATTGACAGATTGTCTGATATACGTTAATGCTATTCCTGATCAAAGGCAAGGCAGCATCAGGGAAATCTGCCACGGTTCTAGTGGAGTTCCCGCACGGCAAATCAATCTAAAGATGCCTCCCAAGGCGAGGGGTGACGGGCTGCTTTCGATCGCAGCCCGTCACGGGAAGGGTGGGAGTGCTATGAGTGGGAGAGAACCTACGCCAACCGACCTTGGAGGCCGTTGAGTCGACACGGAGAAAAATGATTGTGCTGTAGGATGGCCCCACGATTTCGCCACACGCTGGTCCTCTTAACCTGCGCATCAGCATACTTCGGTTATGACGTATAAGAGAGGCACGCTCCAGGCTCAACACTCGGAGACGCAAAGACGTCGACGAGTTCTTTTGGCCTACTAAGCGAGGCGGTCGCGGCAAATATCAATGCGTAAGCCGCGCCTCGTCGCATTGAGTTGACTTTGCGCTCTTCTTAGCGGGTACGGACTCCGGGCGTCTGATTGGGCAAAAGAAGAGCTTAAGGACGAAACCTGATGATGGTCAAACAGCTTGTGCTGCCATAGGCGTGCTGTTGTCTGTGCCGCGCGAACGCGAAAAGCGCGATCAAATCGGAACGTGGCGGCGAGAGAAGACTAACAGGAAAGACCACATCAAACTCAACCGGGTGTCGGAATACCGATGCTTACGGCATTGCGTGCATGAGGCCTCAAAATGACGCCGGTCTCGACATGTGTCCGCCGAAAATCGCAAAAAAGGAATTGACAGATTGTCGGACAAAAATTTTACTATATCGCCCGCGCATTGCTTGTTCGCGGGAGACGCAGCGACGGACCGGGAGTTATAAGTGCTAAACTTGGCCAAAAATGCACAAATTGTCGACCTTCTTAATCTGCCGGAAGCGGCGACCGGCGCGTGATACAAGCGTCTCTGACTCACAAGGCGTGTCATACTCCATCGACCGAGGTACTGGTTGAACGTGACAGTGACGCCAACATTTCTCCTGGGGAAAAAGTCTGTGTCTTGATAGGCGCGTCAAATCCTGTTGGTCTTTGTTTGGCGCGCTCATTTATAGAAAAAGGCTATCGGGTCGCCGTAGGCGACGCCAATCCCGCCGACTTCGCCTCCCTGGCTGAAGGCCAGGGAAACAATTTTTTACCGGTCAAAGTCAACCCGAACAGAGACGTTTACGTCAACTCAATGGCTGACCAGGTGTATTTGCGCTGGAGACGGGTCGACGTTCTGGTGAACATAGTTTTCCGCAGAAATGAAACAACCCAAACTGTAACGGGATCGCTATCCAGCGCGAATCTGGGGCTTGATGCCGTATCCAATCTAATCAGAGTTACAGGTGCCTTTAGCTCTCGACTTCAGGGCGCGGAGCTTGCCGTAGTGGACGTCGCATGGTTCGAAGAGACGACCTCGCTGGAAGCAGAAGCCGTCCTTCAAGCGGCGTTGCGCACTACTACCTCCGCAATTGCTAGGCAATATTTCGGTTCCGGGCTGAGGATAAATGCTGTACACGCCAGCGATGTGAACTCTACGTCTTCAAGCGAAAATGACGTGCTTCGAACAGTGATCCACGCCGTGCAATTCCTGGCGAATTCGGAACTGTCCGGAAAGCTGACAGGGAACGTGCTGGAGATCGATCCTCGGTGCAGATAGATCCACTCCCACGTTCTGATCCGGCAAATCTGCAGGTATTAACCTTCCGTTAAGTTTCTCGAAAGACGCAATGGGTAAGAGGTCAAATCCTAACAACACGTAAAAAAGTTTCGATTGTTTTAGTGAAACTCTTATCCATGTTCGTTCAGGCTCAAACATTACTATTCCAAAAGCGAGGCCCCAGCACCGTTTGAGCCCTTTGGAGGTAAGTATGTTCGTCGATCGCCTGTTATCCACCTTTACCATAAGAGCAAAGGTGTTATTGGTACTTGTACCCTTGATCCTGATATTGGCGGCAGTTGGTGGGGTCGGCTTAAAAGCAACTGGCTTGCTTCAGTCTCGTCTTCGGCTTTCAAATGAGGTTCTTCAGACCTTGAGCGGGTTTCGAAGTGTCGCGGAAAGCATGAACCGCTTTTTGGCGCAAAGCTCAACGGAGTACCGAGATGAGGCGCTGACAAGTTTAAACGGGCAGAGCGCAACCATGCAGTCGCTCCAGGAAGCGGCGGCAGGTAGCGGGAGCGAAACTGGTGCGCTCGAAAACAGTGTATCGGCAATGTCCGTTATCTCGGGCAGCATCGGCCGCATGTGGTCTTTGCATAATGACGAGGAATCCGTTCGCAGCGACATTGTTTCCAACTTGTCGAAGATCAAGGAGGTCGGAGGCGCCCTTAAATTGGCTGCGGTTGATGTGCGCTCACAAGTACGCAATCAGGAGAACTCCGGGAAAACCATGCTCCGGGAGGCTACCCGCTCACTCGATACGGCATCAGTTATGCAACACATGGCGGAAGACTTGGTGAGCTTGCCGGACGGAGCGAAGCAGCCTCCGACTGTCGCCCAGCAAGGGCTTGTGATCAAAAAGTCGCTAAAAACAGTTAAGCGGGTAGTCTCGACTGCTGACGAGCAGGCCGTTACTAAAATTGAGAGGACTATCGCCAAGCTAATCGCCAACCCCGAATTTGTCGACCCTTCCACACGGCTTGCCGGCTCTGACCTACAGAGCTTTGCGACGAACCTGCGAGTGGATGCGATCCAGCACATGATTGAAGGAACAAATGCGATCCGGGCGTTGGATAAAGCGTTGACGGATTCCGAAATGCTTGTTGCGACGGCGACAACGATCGGCCAGGACGCCGATTCGATCGAAATCGAAATCAATAACCTGTTCCGTACAGCCAACGCAGAGAATCAGCAGCGCCTCGTTGAGCAACTTACAAAATTGGCGCGTGACACCGTGGCAGTTGGAGGCGTTGCCAGCTCGATATCTGGCTTCGATAAAATGCAGGAAGATCTATTCGCCCAGGTGGATTCTATCCAAGAGAACACAGAGAAGCTGGTCAAGATAGCGGAAGCCCGCCAAGCGCAATATTCTGAGGCGGACAAAACCGGTCAGGAGATCTGGAAAAACCTCGTAACTTTTGCAGCAACTCAGGAAAACGATGCTCGCAATGAAAGCAATCTTGCCCGCTTGCTGTCAACTATCGCCACAGTGTCCGGCGTCTTGGTAGCCTTGGCGGCTGGCGCCGGCCTGATGGCGACACTTCGCGCCCCGATCGAACGGATCGCGAAGCGCATGCAAGAGCTGGCAAAGGGCGATCTTCGATCGCAGATTGTCGGACGTGACCGGAGAGACGAAATAGGTGAAATGGCTCGCGCACTCGAGGTTTTCCGTGAAAATGCTGTCTCGAAGATGGACATCGAGACACGAACGGAAGCCGATAGGAAAACCGTTGAACAGGAGCGGATGGATCGTGAACGCGAACGCGCTCAGATGGAGGAGGAGGTCGCAACTGCCGTCACCATTCTAGGAGAGGCGTTATCTCGATTGGCGCGTGGCGACATCTCTCAAGAAATTGACCGCCAATTCCATCCCAATCTTGAGCCGCTGAGGCGCGATTTCAATCACTCGCTTTCGATCCTGAGAGAGACAGTGTCTCATATCGACGAGAATACCAATCAAATTCAATGGGGAACCAGCGAGCTTTTCAAAGCCTCAGATGATCTGTCGCGGCGAACTGAATTGCAAGCCGCCTCACTGGAGGAGGCTGCGGCCGCCGTCGAACAGGTGACGGTCACGGTCAGAAAATCATCCGAGAATGCCTATGAAACCCAGGCTTTCGTGTCCGTTGTTAAAGAACACGCCGAGGGTGCGGCAACCATTGTGACCGATGCGATCAACGCAATGGGCAGAATAGAAGACGCGTCCCACAAGATCGGCCAAATCATTGGTTTGATCGATACGATTGCGTTCCAGACAAATCTTTTGGCACTAAATGCTGGTGTCGAGGCGGCTCGTGCTGGAGATGCCGGAAAGGGTTTTGCAGTCGTAGCCCAGGAAGTGCGCGAACTTGCCCAGAAATCATCAGCTGCAGCCCGCGAGATTCGCCACCTGATTTCGGAATCCTCTTCGGAGGTGGCGATCGGCTCAGATTACGTGGGGAAAGCAGGTGAGGCGTTACACAACATAACGGCGTCGATCTTGAAGATTTCCGATCGGATTGATCAAATCGTCAATTCGAGCCGCGAGCAAGCGGCGTCCCTCGCCGAGATCAACAATAACGTCAATGTACTTGACCAGGGAACACAACAAAACGCTGCCATGGCCGAGCAGACAAATGCCGCGGCAAAGACTCTCTCGGATCAGACTAACGAACTCAGCGAGCGGCTCGCTTCATTCAAATTGACCGAAGATAAGTCGACGCGTCGGGTTAGGTTAGTGGCGTAAGCTACGCATCGAACGGGACTGCCACGCGTCGGATGGCCACTGTGATAGCGGCGTTCTACTGAAGGGAAATCCGCTTACGGAAGCGAAATCCGGCCTTAGGCTCTTGGTCTCCCTTTCGCCGCCCGTCTGACTGTAAAAAACCCACCTAGAGCCGATCAACCTTCAAGAGATCAACTGCTTTGCAATGCTCAGAGACACGAGAGGTATCAAATCCGTGCGCATACGTGAAATTACAAGAGCCATTATTCTAATCACCGGCTTGGTGATCCCTTCTGTAGCGGCCGCCGGTGGCCTTACGGAATTGCCGCGGGAGGAACGAAAAACCTACGAGTTGCTCGATCCAAAGTTGCCTACAGGTGAATCTGTCTTCCGCACGTTTAAGGCACAGCGAGCACCGCCGTGGAAAATTGGGTACGCATCGACATATGCTGACAATTCTTGGCGTGCGAGTATTCTTGATGAGTTCACAAACAAGATTGTTCCAGCTTTCAAGAAAGCGGGGCTGGTCTCCGAGTTCATCGTCACCCAGTCAAATCTTGAAGACGCTGTCCAGATCAGGCAGATGCGGCAGATGGTAGACGACGGCGTTGATGCAATTATTATCTGCTGTTCGAACCTCACGGCGCTTAATCCTACGATAGAGTATGCGTATTCAAAAGGAGTGCCTGTGTTCTCGTACTCTGGTTACGTAACATCGCCGTTCGCCGTCAACGCAACTGAGAACAACATGCAAGGCGGGTTTGAGGCGGCGAAGTGGCTCGCTGAAGAAATCGAAGGAAGTGGCAATGTGCTTCTCGTTTCGGGGATCTCCGGCTTTGCCTCCTCGGACAGCTTTGACGTCGGCGCAAAGAAGGCTCTGGAGTATTATCCCGAGATAAAGATCGTAGGTCATGTCGACGGGAAGTGGACAGACAAGGTCGCGCAGGCCGAGGTGCAAAAATTCCTTGCAGCGAATCCCGGTCGAATTGATGGTATTATCGTTCAGTCGGGAGCTGAGAATGGTGTTATCAACGCGGTGCGCCAGTCCGGGCGCGACATGATCCCAATCGTTCTAGGGGGCGAAGCTTCGGCAGCCTGTTACTGGCGACGGAACCCCGACTTCGTAAGCAAGAGTTTTCATTTCTGGCCGCCGCGCTCTGAGGCGGGTTTCGTATGGGACGTAATGATGCGAACTCTTGAGGGACAGGGCCCCAAAATTCAGACAATCCTGCGGCCAGCAATTCCCAGTACCATAGAGGATGTAATGGCGGATTTGCCAGCTGATTGCGATCCTAACTCTGAGGATTGGATCGAGCCGAAGAATACAGCTTGGTGGTCTGCCAGCGCTGCTGCTAAATATTTCGATAACCCAGCGGATCCGCTCTCCTGGAAGCCGGCCGATTGAAGATCGCATGCGGGGTCTGTGTGGAATGCGGTGCCTTCATGATCGGCTCTCGTGCAAGGTAGGCTGCGCTAAGGAATGACAGTTCAAATTGGGAAATGCCCGGGTCGCCTCAGGAGACATGAGACAAGCGATCCGGTTCCAACGAACATATTTGCTCCGCGGTAGCATTCTTCCTCCGGCCCTCCTCTCGCCAAACGGGACAACATACTCATTGCGCCTTTCAATCTACGTGCTGCCGCGAAGGTTGTTGCTTCGAATGTGAAAGCAAAGTTCATTTCCGACCGCACTATCCGGCTCAGGCCGACGCGCGGTTCGACGCCTTACTGACATATCTGCATCAATTTGTTGCTCGAATGATTTGGGTGGCGTTCCCGGAATTCCTGATCGGATGGATGATGCATCTGTCTTGGCCCTCGGTAAGGAGCTTCACGATGAATTCGACTTTACAACCGCTTTGGCAACGCTCCTTTTTTCAGAAAAGGCGCAATCGCCGGAGAGACGAAGCGCTGCATCATGATACCTCAGCCGACCGAGGAGCGCTGCTTGAAGCATTGATCGGCGTGTTGCCCCTCCCAATTTTCTTCAAAGATCTGCACGGTCGCTATGTCGGTTGCAACAAGGTTTTCGAAGATCTCCTCGGTCGCTCGCGCGACGAGATCATCGGGAATACAGATTTTGATCTCAGTTCAACGCAACTGGCGGAAATTTATTCTATTGAAGAGAAAGGCCTTCTTGAAAGGGGTGGAGCCCAAGTCTCCGAGCGTAAGATCGCTCTCGCAAACGGCGCCATCCTGGATGTTGTCTGCAACAAGGCAGTTTTCAGAGGTCACGACGACGAGCCCGCGGGTCTGATTGGCGTTATCATCGACATAACCGAACACAAGTTGGCGGAGCAGGAACTCAAAAACGCTCTCGAACTAGCCCAAGGGATCGTCACCGCTATTCCAGACGTTCTGTTTGAGGTCGACGAGGATGGGCGATATCTTCAGGTCTGGACCAGAAATCCCGAACTACTAGCCCAGCAGCGGGAAATGCTACTGGGTAGGACGGTCGACCAAGTTCTTGCGCCTGATCAAGCGGCTATTGCAATGGAGGCGCTTCGAACTGCAAGCAGTGAAGGAGTTGCCTACGGTCGATGCATTAGCGTATCCTTGCCAAACGGCGAGACCCGATGGTTCGAGTTGTCGGTGGCTAGACGACCAAGCGCCGATCCTGACGCCGCCACCACGCTCCTGGCATTTTCGCGTGATGTCACGGAACGAAGGCAGGCGGAAGACGCCATCAACTCCGTGCGGACGCAATTGCTAAGTGTGCTGCAAACCATTCCTGACATGGTTTGGGTAAAGAATGTCGATGGCGTACACCTGTTGTGCAATCATGCATTTGAGCGGCTGACCGGGAAATCGGAGGCGGAGGTCGTTGGAAAAACGGACCTTGAATTGTTCGGGGCTGAGAGAGCTCACATTTCCGGAAAATCTGATGAGGCCACGATCGAAGCCGGTGGCATACTTATCGACGAGAATTGGGTGGTTTCCCCGGAGAACGGTCAGTCCATTCTTCTCGAAACACGTAAACTTGCGGTCCTCGGCGCCGGGGGAGAGGTTACAGGAGTCCTCGGGGTCTCTCGCGATGTCACGGAACTGAACGCCTCGCGGGAAAAAATCAGGCAAATGGCCTTTTACGATCCGGTGACTTCTTTGCCGAACCGCTTGCTGTTTAACGAGCGATTGCAAAAGGTCGTCAGTGACGCGTCGTCTCAACGTCGGCGGACAGGGGTAATGCTGATTGACATCGACCATTTCAAAGTCGTGAACGATACGATGGGTCACCCTGTGGGTGATCAACTACTCTGCCAGGTCGCTACCCGGCTTAAGAAATCTGTCCGCGATCTCGACACGGTTGCGCGTCTCGGCGGCGACGAGTTCGCGATTCTGTTGCCGGAAATCCAGACAACCGACGATCTCGATTGGGTTGCGTGCTCGATCCTCGAGAGATTCAAGGAATCTTTCCTATTGGATGGCAAGGAAGTCTACGTGTCATGCAGTGTAGGCATCGCGATCTCGCCCGACGACAGCACAGATGTCAACGATCTGGTGAAATACGCCGACTCTGCGATGTATCTTGCCAAACGCTCGGGGAGAAACAGTTTTCGCTTTTATTCGAAGGATTTGACTGTGGGCGTGGAGGAGCGCATGCAGTTGGAATCTGAATTGCGCCGCGCTATCGAGCGCGAAGAATTGGAGCTGCACTACCAGCCCAAGGTGCTTCTGGACAGCGGCGTAATGATAGGATCGGAAGCGTTGTTGAGATGGCCTCATCCCGAGATGGGCATGATTCCGCCGGTTCGATTCATTCCGGTCGCTGAGGATACCGGGCTGATCGTTGAACTCGGGCGATGGGTGCTGCGTGAAGCGTGCAAGACGGCGAAGGAGCTGAACGCCGATTGCCACCACCTGCACAAGATTGCAGTCAACCTTTCGGGTAAGCAATTCCAATGCTCACGGTTGGTAAACGAGATCGCTGCAATCCTCGGTGAAACCGGTTGCCGCGCGGAATGGATCGAAATCGAAATCACGGAGAGTCTGCTTCTCGATCGGAAGGGCGAGACCCTGCAGACGCTTCTTAAGCTGCGTCAAATGGGATTTTCGATTGCTATCGATGATTTTGGCACCGGTTACTCGGCGCTCAACTATCTAGCCCGCTTCCCGATCGACACGCTGAAGATCGATCGGTCATTCATAAATAGCTCGGACAAAAGGAACGAAGAATTGGTCAAAGCGATTCTGTCCATTGCACAATGTCTTGGGCAGGACGTGGTGGCGGAAGGTGTTGAGACCGCCGAGCAGGCAGCATTTCTCGCAGCGAACGGATGCGGTTCGGCGCAAGGCTTCTTTTACAGCAAGGCCCTGCCGAAGATGGAATTGATCGCTCTTTGGGTGCGCGCGTCCGCCACCGGCTTCGTTTCAGATCGTTACGCCGCTTCGCGATGATGAGCGCGAATAAGGGAAAATGTCACCTGTCTGATGGACGGTGATGCGGTGCGCGCTGTGAGACAACTCAACTTGAGCCTCGTCAATCTCTGAATGTCTGCGGTTTTTCGCGGAACAGGGGGCAACGCTGGGTCAACGACCATGCGTTGTGCGGCCCCGCGAGCCGCATTCTCGAATGCTCTGCTCCTACTGCGCGGCATTCGGTAGGCCGGGGAAAACGCGGTACACCGGCTCCTAAAGCAAGGCAGTCGCTCTCGATATGGCTTTCTTCAAAAATATTTGACAGATTATCATACAATCTGCCAAAAATGTCGCCAAGCACCTGATGGGAGGAAAATCAGTGTCTCTTAGTATGCATCACCTGGCCAAGCTTCCGTATTTTTATCCGTTCGAATTTGGCGATGGAAAAATCACGGTACTGTCCGACGGGCCGTTAGAGCTAGGAGATCCTCGCCTGAACTTCTTGGGGGTAGAGCCACGCACGGTCAGCCTGATGCTAGAGGACAATTTCCTGCCAACGAACAAAGTTGTACTCGAGCAAAACGTGCCGCTTGTTGAGATAAATGGAAGAACAATTCTATTTGATACCGGGATGGGGTCTTCCAAAGCTTTCGGGCCCACCACAGGTCGACTCCTAGCCAGCCTGAGAGAGGCAGGTCGAGATCCGACGGAGATCGATGCGGTGGTTCTGTCGCACGCCCATATCGATCATATCGGCGGTCTGTGCGATGGCAATGGAAGGTTAAATTTCCCGAACGCCGACATCTTCATCAGTGAGCGAGACTTCACGGACTGGACGGACGGGTCGTCGATCGATTCTTCATTTCAATTTCAAATCGATAACGCTCGGCGAAACCTGCTTCCCCACAAGGATCGGACCTTCTTTTTCAAAGACGGCGAGGAGTTCTTGCCGGGCGTTCACGCGATTTCGGCCCCCGGCCACACGCTCGGTCATCATTGTTTTATGCTGCAGTCGGGAAACGATCGCCTCTGTTTTCTCGGCGACCTTACGCACCATCATATCCTGTTGATGGAGAGGCCGATGATGGAATTCCGATACGACACGGACCCGAAGCTGTCAGCTAGATCCCGCACGCGCGTGCTTGATATGCTGGCGACAGATCGCATTGCGGTAATGTCCTATCACTTCGCATGGCCAGGTGCCGGGCATGTGGTGCGAAACGGAGACGGATTCCGCTATATCCCCTCTCCAATGCAGTTGCTTGCACATCGATAAGGAATTTCAAAGATGCAGATGCGTTCGGTAATCCTCAGGGAGTCGGGTCTGCCGAAGCCCTATTCAAATTCGAAACCTCTTAAGATTGAGCTTGTGGAACTGACGCCGCCTGGCCCCATGGAGGTGTTGGTCAAGATCAAGGCTGCCGGTGTCTGCCACTCTGACCTGTCCGCAATCAATGGGGACAGACCGCGTCCGCTTCCAGTCGCTCTAGGCCATGAGGCATCTGGCGTCGTCGCAGCAATCGGACCGAGTGTCGAGAAGGTTGAGGTTGGTGACCATGTAGTCATGTCATTTCTGCCGGTTTGTGGCCATTGCTCATATTGCGCTGAAGGCCGCGCCAGCCTCTGCGAACCGGGCTACCAGGCCAATGCTGCAGGAACGCTTCTATCCGGCGGCAAGCACATCCGTTTGAGAGGATACGAAATTAACCACCATAGCGGCGTTTCTGCGTTTTCCGAATATGCTGTCGTGTCGGCGAGCTCGGTAGTCAAAGTGACCAAAGATATCGATTTGGCGACAGCTGCTCTCTTCGGCTGTGCCGTTATGACCGGCGTTGGAGCTGTGATGAACACGTGTGGGGTCCGCCCAGGCCGTAGTGTGGCGGTAATCGGGCTCGGCGGCGTAGGCCTTTCGGCGATACTTGGCGCTGTTGCGAGCGGTGCAAGCGATATCGTGGCGATCGACCTAATCCAAGCGAAGCTGGATCTTGCCAAGGAGCTGGGAGCGACGAAGACTTTTTTGGCCACCTCGCCGAATATTGTTGCCCAAGTAAAAGGCGCGACAAGCGGCGGGGTAGACTACGCGATAGAGATGGCTGGATCCAAAAAGGCATTCGAGCTTGCATATGAGATTACCCGGCGCGGAGGGATGACCGCTACGGCCGGACTGGCCAGCGCAAATTCCCGTTTCGAGGTTTCGCCCTTGCCGTTGGTCGGAGAGGAGAGAACGATCAAGGGCAGCTATATGGGTTCCTGCGTGCCATCGCGCGACATACCCCGCTATATCGACCTTTACCTCAAAGGTAAGCTGCCAGTGGACAAATTGCTGTCGAGCACTGGCCCCCTTGATGAGATCAATGAGGTTTTCGACCGTCTTGACAGGGCCGAGATCAATCGACACCTAGTCTTGATGGACTGATGGCGGGGAGAATTCTCTTGAACGAGTGGACAGTGCTCGCCATCCATTACGGCACCGCGCAAAGACCAGTAAGTGACCTGATACTAGAGACGAATGACATTCATGATCGTCCATCACAAATCGACTACTTCGTGTGGCTGATCCGTCTCGAGGACCGATTAATTCTTGTTGACACTGGTTTCGAAGCCGGAGAGGGCGCGGCCAGAGGGCGGACCCTCTTGATCCATCCGGTGGCAGCACTGAGCAGCCTTGGCATCAAATCCAGCGAAATTACTGATGTCGTTGTGACACACCTGCACTACGATCACGCCGGAAACCTCCCGGCCTTTCCTAACGCCACTTTTCACATTCAGGATCGGGAGATGGCGTATGGAACGGGGCGGTGTATGTGCCATGAGCGAATGCGTCGGCCTTTTGCTACAGAAGGTGTCGTCGACGCGGTCCGGCTCGTTTTTCAGTCACGGGTACGGTTCCATGATGGGGATGGGGAAATTGTTCCTGGATGCAGGGTGCATCTGGTTGGCGGTCACTCGAAAGGTTTGCAAGTTGTTACGGTGGCAACAGGCGGCGCTTTGCTGGTTATCGCTTCCGACGCGCTTCATTTCCAGCACTATCTTGAAAATGACGGCGCGTTTCCCCTGTTTGCAGATTACCTAGAGGTCATCGAGGGTTACAACAAGCTCCGCGTCCTTGCCGGAGCAAACGGACTCATCATTCCGGGTCATGACCCTGAGGTGCTACAGAAATTTTCTCCCCTTGCGCCAGACCTCCAGTTCGCTAGAGTTCTCCTGTGACCCACAATAAACCGATTGAAATTTTTTGCTGTTTGCAGACAATCGGGTTGTCCTACGAAACGCTCCGGCAGTATATTGATTCTGTGCGTCACTAGAAATTTCATCGAAGGTTTGTTGTGAATGGGAACGATCGACCTCCAGATTAGACGTCAAAACGCCTCTCTTCGAATCCTTGTTGAGGATAAGCTCCGGCAGGCTATTTCAAGTGGCCGTTTCAAGCCCGGGCAGCGGCTGGTGGAGCGCGAGTTGTGCGAACTTATCGGGGTTGGCCGAACTTCAGTTCGCGAGGCGCTACGCCAGTTAGAAGCTGAAGGGCTTATTACTAGCTATCCGCATCGGGGGCCGGTTGTCAGCACTATCAGCTACGAGGAGGCTAGGCAGCTTTATAGTGTACGCGCGCTGCTTGAAAGCTTTGCCGGCCAGGAGTTCGCCGAGAACGGTTCGAATGAAGAGATCGTTGCTCTCCTCGAGACCGTGGAAGCGTTCGAAGCCGCAGCCAAGAGCGGTTCCGGAACGCGGATCATCGAAGCCAAGACCGCTTTTTACGATTGTTTGATGACCGGCAGCAAGAACGTGTTTGTGAAGCAAATGCTCACGTCGTTGCACAACCGGGTCACATTGTTGCGGATGACATCGATGACCCAGCCAGGGCGGCTGCAGAACAGCGTTTTCGAAATAAGAGAGATTGCGGCCGCTATTGCGTTGCGTGATGGCGACAGGGCAGCCGCGCTTTGCAAGCGCCATATCGAAATCGCGGCTAAGGTGGCGTTGGACTACTTGAGCAAGAACCCCGTCGAAACCTCCGAGTAGTTCCACAAAACGAAGTTCAGGCGACGGCTAAGGTTGACAGATTGTCTGAAAATCTGCTTACCTCTCTTATGGGAGGTGAGACACAGGAAGTGCGGCTTCCCAACAACATCATTTTGTTAGGGAGGACGTATGGGCGCCCATGCCGAGCTGATTAAACGCGTAACCCTGGCGATCGAAGATCCGGAGCTACCGCGACTGACCCCAGGTCTTACAACACGGATCTCGTTGCAAGTTGGACCAGAAAAGTCATCACTTGCTGTGGGAGGCGGGATAGTCGCACTGGACGGCGCGGACGAAAATGCTGACGTCATACTGAGTGCCCCAGAAGGAGCTTGGGAAAAGGTTATGCAGGTGCCGCCGCCGGCAACCTACCATTCGTTCACCGCCTTTCAACTCGCTAACCCTGAGTTCACGTTATCTGGTTCGCCCGTAGCAATCGCTCAAGCGCGTCCCGCTCTGGAGCGACTGTTCGAAATCGTCGTAGCGTCTCCGCCCCTAGTTGCGCCGAAGGTCGATCGAAATATTGAACAGGTCACCGGACGCTATAAGCGGGTAGAGGTCGGCGGCGTAGAACACGATATCTTTTACGAGGAAGCCGGTGCAGGAACTCCTATCCTTTTCCTCCATACGGCTGGCGCAGACGGCCGTCAGTTTCTACCGCAACTCTCCGACACTGGGTTTGCGCGTACGAACCGATTGATCTCAGTTGATCTGCCGTTTCACGGACGTTCGATGCCTCCTTTAACTTGGGACGGCTCGCCCTATCAACTCACAACGGATCTCTACCTGACCTGGTGCACGGCGATACTCGACCAGCTCGTCGGAGACAGAGCTATCGTCGTTGGAGGATCTATGGGCGCGGCGATGTGCATGGTGCTGGCGGCGGAGCGACCGGAACGTCTAATGGGTGTAATTGCGGTCGAGCCGCCGTTGAAGTCAAAGGGCCGTCGCAACCCCTTTCAACACAACGTCAACGTTCATGGGTCGCTTCATAACTCAGCCTATGTCCGCGGAATCATGAGCCCGCTCAGCCCGCAAGAAGAGCGACGCCGCGCCAGTTGGATCTACTCGCAGGGTGCTCCTGGAGTTTATCCCGGCGATCTTTCGTTCTACAGCGACGAGTTCGACGGTGCCGTCGTCGGTCCGAAGATTGATGCCAAGCGAACACCGACCGTTCTTCTCTCCGGGACCTATGACTACTCTGCGACGCCTGCAGACGGAGCAGCGCTAGCGGCCCTCATTCCTGGCAGCCGTCATGTCGTTATGGAGGGGCTTGGGCACTTTCCGATGTGCGAAAATCCTGACTATTTCCGGAGCTTCTTGCAAGACGCTATTCGGTTCGTCGAAGATAACGGCTGATCACAAAGCAACCGCGTTGGCCATTTACCGATCGTGTCCCAGTACGTGGCGTAGGTGACGGTAGGGAGTAAAGCCGAGCGCCCGCGCGCTTCTCGTTGCGCTGTAGCGGGTGATCGGCTTTGCGGGCGGCCATCAGTGTTTTCCGCTAGGGTCGGGTTGTTCAAGACCAACCTGACGGAAAGATCACCGATGACCAATGACATGATGAACGTGCGCTCCCTTGTTGAGAAGAGTGCCGATGCAGATTTGTTGCGTGAGATGATTGGCTTTGCCGCCGAGCGGCTGATGGAGTTGGAGGTCGGCTCGGCTACGGGTGCTGACTTCGGTGTGAAGAACCCCATGCGGCTCACTCAACGCAATGGCTACCGTGACCGCGATTGGGAGACGCGGGCTGGCACCGTCGAGCTTCGCATTCCGAAGCTGCGCAAAGGCAGCTACTTTCCGAGCTTCCTTGAACCGCGCCGCATGGCAGAGAAAGCTCTGACGGCCGTTATCCAGGAAGCGTATATCCAGGGAATCTCGACTCGTTCTGTCGACGACCTGTGGTGGATGCGACCTATCTCAAGGTCCGGCGTGGCGGCCGCATCGTCTCAGTCGCCGTCATTATCGCGGTCGGCGTCAATAACGACGGTCGGCGCGAGGTCCTGGGTATGGAAGTTGGCACCTCGGAGGCCGAACCGATCTGGACGGAATTCCTGCGCAGGCTAACGCGCCGCGGTCTACGCGGGGTGAAGTTGGTTGTCTCTGATGCACATGAGGGCATCAAGGCTGCCGTTTCCAAGGTTCTCAATGCCACTTGGCAAAGGTGCCGGGTTCACTTCATGAGGAACGTGCTCGCGCATGCTGGAAAGAGCGGCAGGCGGGTCGTATCCGCCTTCATCGCGACGGCCTTTGCCCAGGAGACCCCGGAGGCAGCAAGCCGCACAATGGCGCAGTGTCGCCGATCAAATCAGGCCGAAAGTGCCGAAGCTTGCCACCATCATGGACGACGCTGAAGAGGACGTGCTCGCCTACATGACCTTCCCGAAAGAGCACCGGGCAAAGCTGCACTCGACGAATCCAATTGAGCGTCTCAACGGCGAAATCAAGCGACGCACCGAGGTCGTCGGCATCTTTCCGAACGACGAAGCCATCGTCCGTCTCGTCGGCGCACTGCTGCTCGAACAGAATGACGAATGGGCCGTTCAACGCGCCAAGTATATGACGCTTGAGACCATGGCCCAAATGAGATGAGCCCCAAATCAGCCTGCCCCGCTGTGGCACGCTGATATCCCCTTCCGACCCATGTCGGGAAAGCACGGCCATCAGCCGCGACCTACACCACCTCCCGGGACACGATCGTATCACCTTGTATTCCGGACTAAACTTATGCCGACAGCGTTGCGATAGAGGGCATTCGGAACCAGCATGCGGCTATTCCGGAAGGTCGGCACTCGCATGACGTCATCTGACCGACATCGTGGGGTTATTCGACAAAAATTGCGAAATGTCCTTGATCCAGTTTCCGCTGTTAGATCTCGTTGTCGCCGGCAGTCCTTCTCCTTCTCTATCATATTTGCTGGAGCGTGCCGCAAGTCCGACAAGAGCTGCGCCTAGGCCAACAGCTCTGTGCTGTCATTGACGGGTTAGGAACACGTCAATGATCAACGAGGCTGGAGCCTTATACCCGGTGTTCCTGCCTCAAATGTAAGGGCATGACGAGTGCCGCCCTTTCCTTCACTTGACCAGGTGGTTTCCGATCGAGGAGCCGCCATCGACCGTCAGAATGCTACCGGTCGCGAACCTCGAACGATCGGACGCAAGAAAAAGCATTGCTTCAGCAATCTCTTCAGCTGTCCCCATCCGATCCATGACGGCACGGGCGTTGAAATCGCTGCGAAGCTTCGCGGGGTCCTTCGCTTCGGCGAAGATTTTCGTGAAGTAAGGAGAGTCGATTGTCCCTGGAGCGACCGCGTTGACACGAATTCCCTCTTTCGCATGATCCATGGCCATCGCGCGCGTCAGCGAAGATATTGCTCCTTTCGATGCTACGTAGGCAGTCCTGTCCGCGATTGCTGAGGTTGCGGTGTAGGAAGTCGTATTGATGATCGAACCTCCGCCGTTCCGTCGCATAACAGGAATGACGTACTTTGAGCAAAGGAAGATCCCTTTGACGTTTACGGACATAATCCGGTCCCAAGTTTCTTCAGGAATGGTCACCACATTCCCCGTCGTTCCGAACCCGGCATTATTGACGAGCACGTCGACCCGGCCCCACTTTGCGGTCGTCTTCTCAACCATGCTTTCCGCGTCCTTGGCGGACGAGACGTCGACGCGAACACCGAAAGCCTTCGAGCCGATCTCGTTCGCCACACGAACCGCGGCGTCTTCATTGACATCAGCAACAACCACATAGGCGCCGTTCTTTGCGAAAAGCTCGGCGGTCGCACGACCAATGCCGCTGCCGCCCCCTGTGACGATACAAACCCTTTGATTCAAATCCATCGACCATCTCCTCATTTTTGGGTGCCTTAGAAGACATTTTAGCAGACAATCTGTCAATTGTGAAAATCCAGTTGACAGATTGTCTGCTGATCTGTTTATCTAGGCTCGATCGAATTTGGCCGTGGGAGGACAATATGGCCGATACCAGCACTGAGGCGCAGTTGGCTTTTAAGGCAGCTATGCGTCGGTTCACATCAACCATCTGCTTGATCACGACCGAACTCAACGGGGTCCGTCATGGCATGGCCGCCACCGCGGTCCAGTCGGTTACCGCGGACCCACCAACTGTTCTTGTCTGCATCAACCAATCGGCTTCGGTGAATCAGCCTTTGAAGATCTCCGGGAAGTTCGCCGTGAACATGCTGCATCTTTCACATGCCGATCTTGTGCCGCTGTTCAGTGGGCAATTGAAGGGTGAAGAGCGCTTTCATTACGGCGAGTGGCTGTCTCTCGACGGCATGCCGGTCCTGTCCGATGCGCAGGCGGCGTTTGTCTGCAAGCTAAAAGATGTCGTTCACGTTGGAACGCATGATGTTGTGCTCGGAGAAGTGCTCGAAGCACGGTTCATCGAGTCAATCGCGCCGCTTCTCTACGAAAACGGTCAACTCGTCAGGTCGTCGTCCATCAGTGGATCGGCCGCATAGTAGGTGGCTTTAACCACCAATCACATCACTCATCGAAAGCCCAAGGGCGGCAAGGAGAAAAGCGTGAGCAATATGGCACCCGCAAGAGAAATTCATGGACGTGAAGTCACAGAGCGCTTTGAGCGCGGACTAAAGACCCGGCGCGAAGTCTTGGGGGGGGCCTATGTTGATGCGTCGGTCAGCAAAGCCACCGACTTCAATTGGCCGATGCAAACCCTCGTCACGGAATACTGCTGGGACGCGATTTGGAATCGGCCGGGCCTGGAGCGCAAGCAGCGCAGCATCCTCAATCTCGGGATGATTTCGGCCCTCAATCGTCCGCATGAGCTGAAACTGCATGTTCGCGGAGCAATCAACAACGGTCTTACCAAAGAGGAAATTCGGGAGGTTTTCCTCCAGGTTTCGATTTACTGCGGTGTTCCTGCGGCCATCGACAGCTTCCGCGTGGCAGCGGAAGTTTTCGACGAGATGGGCATCTAGTTATTCAACGCATTTGAGTGGGCTGAGCATCATCCGTTGCCAGCCCGAGGAGGGACTACAGTGACCGCACAAGACGATTTCCGCGCTGCCGGAAACCCAATGTTCAATGATAACAAGCTCAAGCTCGGCGTATTTGGCACGAATTGCTCGAATGCATGCGCGATTACGCTCGCTGAGACAACGTTCGAACCTACCTTCGACCACAACGTCGAGATTGCAAAGAAGCTTGAGGCAGCCGGTTGGGAATGCATGGTGCCGATTGCACGCTGGCGTGGTTTTGGCGGTCCTTCAAACTTCAATGGCGTGAACATGGATACGTTCACCTGGGCGGCCGCTCTCGCGGCGGTCACCACGAAGCTCCAGTTCTTCTCAACGACTCACATTCCGACGCTAAACCCGATTGTTGCAACCAAGATGGCGACAACAATCGATCACATCTCGAAGGGTCGATACGGCCTCAATCTCGTGACCGGCTGGTTCACTCCCGAAATGGAAATGTTCGGAGTTCCTATGATGGAGCACGACACCCGCTATGAATACGCCACTGAATGGATGGATATCGTCGAGACGCTCTGGAAACGCAATGGCGTTACCTTCGAAGGCGAGTTCCTCAAAGTCAAAGACGCCTTCAGTGAACCCAAACCCTACAACAAGGCGGGTCGCCCGCTCCTGATCTGCGCCGGCGCCTCGGGCAAGGGACTGCATTTCACCGCCAAGTTCTGCGACTTCAACTTCGGCTTCATGCAAGACATGGAATCCGGCGCTGCCTGGGTCAAAAAGGTGAAGGACCTGGCGCGTACTGAATATAACCGTGATCTTGGCACATTCACAGCTTGCCCCGTTATCGTTCGCGAAACGGAGAAGGAAGCAAAGGAATACTACGACTACTACGTCAACCAGAAGGGTGACTGGGAGGCATGCGAGAACATCTGTGAAGTTCTGCAGGTGCAATCTCAAAACCATTCTGCCGAAATGTATCAAAAATTCAAGGAACGCTTCGTCGCTGGCTGGGGTGGATACCCGATCGTCGGCAATCCAGAACAAGTCGCCGACAAGCTCGTGGATCTCAGCAATACAGGCGTCAACGGCGCCTTGCTGACAATGGTCGATTACAACGAGGAACTTCCCTTCTTTAACGACCGTGTCATGCCGCTGCTCAAGCAAGCCGGTCTGCGCAACTGAACCAGTCCTCGGGACGGCGATTGCCGTCCCGACACGAACTCTGCCAGATTCTGGCAGGATTTTCGCGGCTGGCGGCCAAAGGGGCCGGCGGTTGAGCGGAACCACAAGGGGAGGAGGCCCTGAATGCTGAAGAAAATCGTTGCAGCGCTTTTTACGCTGTCGAGCCTTTATCACATGAACGGCGTGGCGAAGGCTGACGGCCTCGATTCGTTGCCGCCGGACCAAAAGGCGCTTTACGAGAATATCGATCCCGCCATTCCGCTCGGGGGGACGGTGTACAAGGATTTTGTTCCAAAACGTCCACCGCCGTGGAAAATTGGTTATGCATCCACATATGCCGGTAATACCTGGCGCGCGAACATCCTGGACGAATTCACCAACGTATTGCTTCCGAAATATAAGGAAGCAGGCCTAGTCTCCGATCTAATCGTCACGCAGTCTGACCTCAAAGACGCTGTCCAAATCCAGCAGATGCGGCAGATGGTTGACGACGGTGTTGATGCGATCGTCATTTGCTGCTCGAACATTACCGCACTTAACAAGACCATAGAGTATGCTCATTCGAAAGGCGTGCCAGTCTTCTCAGTCTCGGGCTATGTCACATCACCCTACGCAATCAATGCCACAGAGAATAACACCGACGGTGGCTACAAGGCTGCTGAATGGCTTGCCAAGGAAATCGGTGAAAAAGGCAACGTCCTGATGGTATCGGGCATCCCCGGTTTCGCATCATCGGACAGCTTCGACATCGGCGCGAAGAACGCGTTCGATAAATTCCCCGGTATCAAAATTGTAGGCACGATAGCTGGCAAATGGACCGACCAGGTCGCCCAGGTTGAGGTTCAGAAGTTTCTTGCCACCAATCTTGCTGAGGTTAATGGCATTCTCGTTCAGTCCGCTTCAGAAAACGGTGTCGTGAACGCAGTACAGCAATCCGGCCGCGACATGATGCCTATCGTGCTCGGGGGTGAGGCTTCGGCAGCCTGCTACTGGCGTAAGAACCCTGATTTCATAAGCAAGAGCTTCCATTTCTGGCCGCCGCGGTCTGATGCCCGCCTTGTGTGGGACGTCATGATGCGAACGCTCGAAGGCCAGGGACCAAAGATCCAGTCGATTCTTCGTCCTGCGCTTCCTTACACCATTGATGACGTGAAGGAAGTGCTGAAGGAAGATTGCGATCCCAATTCCACGGATTGGATCGAGCCGAAGAACAACGGCTGGTGGCCTGCAGACGTCGCTGCAAACTACTTCGAACGTCCTGAAGATCCGTTAGCTTGGCGGCCGAAGAAGTAATGAATGTTCTCCGGAAGGAGACCTCCCAGCCTCCCGCGTCGGTTTCTATAATCGGCGCGGGAGGTATCTGCGATTTGATTGGAAATAGTGTGCTGGACTTTCACAGAATTCAACGTTTGCCGCCTTATGTTTTCGAACAGGTCAACCGTTTGAAAGCAAGCGCGCGAGCGGGCGGCGCCGATATCATTGATCTCGGCATGGGAAACCCTGACCTTCCCACTCCTCAGTCGATCGTCGACAAGCTGTGCGAGGTCGTGCAGGATCCGCGCACCCACCGCTATTCCTCCTCCAAGGGCATTCCGGGGCTGCGCCGTGCCCAGGCCGCCTATTATGCCCGCCGATTCGGCGTCAAGCTCAACCCGGATACCCAGGTGGTCGCCACCTTGGGCTCCAAGGAAGGCTTCGCCAACATGGCGCAGGCGATCACCGCGCCCGGCGACGTGATCCTCTGCCCGAACCCGACCTATCCGATCCACGCCTTCGGTTTCCTGATGGCGGGCGGCGTGATCCGCTCGATGTCGGTTGAGCCGGATGAGAGCTTTTTCCCGCCGCTGGAGCGGGCGGTCCGACATTCGATCCCGAAGCCGTTGGCGCTGATCCTCAACTATCCGTCGAACCCGACGGCCCTCGTCGCGACGCTCGATTTCTATAAGGACGTCGTCGCCTTCGCCAAGAAGCATGACATCATCGTGCTTTCCGACCTTGCCTATTCCGAGATCTACTTCGACGGCGCTCCGCCGCCATCGGTTCTCGAAGTGCCTGGTGCAATGGATGTGACCGTCGAATTCACCTCGATGTCGAAGACCTTTTCCATGCCCGGCTGGCGCATGGGCTTTGCCGTCGGCAACGAGCGGCTGATCGCGGCGCTCACCCGCGTCAAGTCCTATCTCGACTACGGCGCCTTCACGCCGATCCAGGTGGCCGCGACCCATGCGCTGAACGGCGACGGTTCCGACATTGCGGAGGTTCGCAACGTCTACAAGCGTCGCCGCGACGTCATGGTCGAAAGCTTCGGCAAGGCCGGCTTCGACGTGCCGCCGCCGGCTGCCACCATGTTCGCCTGGGCGAAGATCCCGGAAAAGTTCCGTCATCTCGGTTCGCTTGAATTTTCCAAGCTGCTGGTCGAGAAGGCCGACGTCGCCGTTGCACCGGGTATCGGCTTCGGCGAAATGGGCGACGACTACGTCCGTCTGGCGCTCGTCGAGAACGAACACCGCATCCGCCAGGCTGCGCGCAACATCAAACGCTGGCTTAGCGGCGACGAGAAATTTGAAATCAACGTAATGAATCAGTGAAAGGATACCCGATGCCAATCTTCGGATCATGCCAATGCAAAGCGGTTACGTACCAGGTTCAGGAAATTGATGGACCCATGTGGAATTGCTTCTGTCAAACATGCCGGAAGTCACACGCCGCTGATCACAATACCGCTGCGAAGGTGAAAAGCGAGCACTTCAAGATCCTTACAGGCCAAGATACGCTTCATAGCTTCGAATCGACGCCTGGAAAGCTGCGGTGGTTTTGTTCGGTATGTGGCTCGCACGTTTATGCGGAGCGGCCGGCCAGCCCGGAGCTCAAAGTCGTTAGAGCCGGCACGTTCGATACCGATCCTGGAAGTGTGCCGATGTCAAACGTATGGGTATCGCATGCGAAACCTTGGCTCGCCCATGATCCATCGAAGGCAAGCTCACCAGAGTTCCCGTAAGTGACCGGGATACTACCTGTCGTAACTGAGGTGGAGCCACGGCGACCGTATATCAAGCGGCAACGCCTCATTCCGTGTCCAGGAGGTTCTAACGCAAACGTGCTGGGTCGGTAAAAGCGGCAGGGATTGCAGACAGTAGGTGCGCTTGCACGGCGAGCCCACCCATTGAGAGAATAAAGTCGTACGAGACAGAAGACTTCTGCGAAGCAATCCAGCCTTCGAGGTTGGGAAATTACGGGTTGTGAGGGCTCAGGACACCGCAGGACTATTTTTGCCCCCACGGGTCCTCAACGACCTCCATTGCGGTGAGTGAAAATTGTAAGATTGTCTTATGCGAGAATGTTGGGAGTCCTGTGACATGAAAGTTGTTGTAATAACGGGGAATTTATCGCGCCCCTCGAAAACCCGGGCCGTAGCAGACTTCATGGTGGATCGGGTGCGCGCGTCCGGCAACGAAGCAAGCTGCTGGGACCTTGTCGACCTTCATCCGCACCTTGGGGCAACAGTGTTGCCCTCCAGCGCCGCTGAGATTGTTAAAGCGGCACTCAACGATATTTTGGCTAGTGACGTGCTAGTTGTTGGTAGTCCGGTCTACAAAGCATCTTACACTGGGTTGCTGAAGCATTTATTCGACCTTGTCGACATGAAAGCGCTTAAGGGCCGCTATGTGATCCCTTTTGCAACCGGTAAAGCATCGAGTCACAAGCCGCTCGTCGAAGCCTCGATGGAAGCCTTATTCGACTTTTTCGAAGCGCAAATACATAGCCGTTTCATTTTCGCTCTCGATGAAGATTTTCAGAACGATGCTCTTTCTGAGAACCTGCGCGCGCTTGTCGACAGAGAGCTCGATGCCGCGCGTCGCGCCGTCAGCCCATAATAAGGAGGAGGATTCCATGTCTTTTTCGAGCATAGATGAGGCGATCGAGGCGATCGAAGCGGGCGAGATGGTTATCGTGGTCGACGACGAAAACCGGGAGAATGAAGGCGACCTAGTCGTTGCTGCCGAAAAAATAACAGCTGAGCACATCGCTTTCATGATGAAATATGCGAGAGGCCTTATCTGCGTGCCACTTCCAGCCGAACGTCTCGACAAACTCGAGATCCCCCTGATGGTCACACGTAATTCGGACTCACTGCAGACGGCATTTACCGTTTCCGTCGATTGCAAACACGGCACAACGACAGGGATTTCAGCCGAAGATCGAGCAGCAACCGTCAAGTCGCTCATCGATCCGCAGACGCGGCCGGAAGACCTATCGCGACCGGGTCACATTTTTCCTTTGCGTGCAAATCGTCTCGGTGTCCTGGGCCGTCCTGGCCACACCGAAGCTGCCGTGGATCTTGCACGACTTGCCGGCCTGGCGCCGGCTGGCGTAATCTGCGAGATCGCCAATGACGACGGAACCATGTCTCGACTGCCAGATCTCGAGAAGTTCGCAATCGAACATGGCCTGCACATAGTAACGATCGACGCTTTGATTGAGTACTGCAGGAGTCGTGATACGAGGGTAAAGCGTTACGCGCAGTCCTTTATGCCAACGCGGTTTGGGGATTTCAAGGCAATTGCTTATCGCGATAGTTTGACGGGAACTGAACACTTAGCTTTGACACTTGGCGAGTTGTGCGAGAAGGAAGACGTTCTGGTACGGGTGCATTCTGAATGTCTGACAGGTGAGGCGTTCCGGTCCATGCGATGCGACTGCGGTCAACAGCTCGAAATGGCTCTTCGGGCGGTCCAGTTAGCGGGCGCTGGTTGCGTGATCTACATGCGTGGGCAAGAGGGGCGTGGCATTGGCTTAGGAAACAAAATTGCGGCTTACAGCCTGCAGGATCATGGTCGTGATACTCTTGAGGCAAATCGGGAACTCGGCTTCGCATCTGATTCCCGCGAATATAACGCAGCGGCGGATATCATCCGCGACCTCGGTATCGGCAGCGTTCGGCTTCTGACCAACAATCCTACAAAAATAGAGGCGCTGCGAACGTCAGGCGTCATCGTGTCGTCTCGCCAGAGTCTGATCGCCGCATCTAGCGCGTCCAACATCACTTATTTTAAGACAAAGCGCGATCGGTTTGGCCACCTGTTGGACCAGGACACGTCAGCTGAACACGTCGGCCGGAGCAACGTCTTTTCAGTGTTTGGCGCGCAGGTGTTCTCTGGACCCCTTGGATAACGGAGCCGCCCTCGCCACTTACCTGCCGGTGATTGTAGGGGGCCGCCTTTGACCGGCAGAGTCCTAGAGCTTTTGCGTGGGCCCTGCCAGCACATCATTCGTGCAGGCCTATCGGAGTGATGTGGCCCGCGATTGCATCGAAAGCAGCGTTCGACCATATCTCGTCTTGAGCACGGCTGTTCCGACGGATCGCATTTAATCGCGGTCCGTCTTGTCTTTCGAAAAGTCTCGCAAAACTAATGCTTCATGCGAAGGATCGGCTTAATGACTTTGCCGCTCTCGGAATCAGCCATCGCCTCGTTGATCTGGTCGAGGTCATAGAACTGAACCAGTTTGTCGAACGGGAAAAGTCCCTGCTGCCAATACTCGATCAACTGCGGGACGAACTCGGACGGAACGCTTTGTCCTTCGACAACGCCGATCAATGTGCGGCCGAAAAGGAAGTTCCCGATATCGATCGTGCCTTCAGTGCCGAGAGCGGACGAGCCAACGAGACCGCATGTTCCCGGCGTACCAAGGCAGTCGACTGCCTGACGGAAAACTCGCGGCGAACTCGTGCATTCCAAGCTGAAATCAACGCCTGCGGGGACGATCTTCCTGATCGCGGCAACGCTGTCCAATTTGCGGGCATTTATCGTGTGCGTCGCCCCGAGTTCGCGCGAAAGTTCCAGCCGTTCATCGTTCAAGTCGATCACGATGATGGTCGCGCATCCGGCGATTTTCGCGGCCATCGTAGCCGCCATGCCAACCGCACCAGCACCGAACACTGCTATTGACGAGCCGGGCTTCGGCTTGAGGCAATTCAGTACCGCGCCAGCACCGGTCTGAAGCCCGCACCCGAGCGGTCCGATCAACTCGAGTGGAACATCCTTTGCAACCTTCACGGCGTTTCGTTCGCTGGCGATGGCGTAGGTTGCAAATGACGACTGCTCGAAGAAGCAGCCACTAATCTGTTTCCCGTGAGAATCATGGATCGGGCAGGTGCCATCCGGACGAGTGCCGCGGAAATTGCGACCGAAGAAGTCCTCGCAGTAGAAAGGTGTACCGGAAAGGCACTTTTCGCACTTGCCGCAATAGGCGTAGCTCAAAGCAACGTGATCACCGGGCACAAGATCTTTAACTGCGCTCCCGACGGCCTCGACGACGCCAGAGCCTTCGTGTCCCAACACAACAGGTTGAGGTACGTCATATCCCTGGTCCCTGACCACCAGGTCGGTATGACATACCCCCGATGCGACGATGCGGACCAAAATCTCGTCTGCACGAGGTTCCTCAATCCCTATGCACTCCAAGATCAAGGGCTTCGCCTTTTCGCGCGAGACCGCCGCATATGCCTGCTTCATGTAACTGTTCCTCCAAGGCTCACAACGCAATTCGCGCGAACGTACTCATCGTCAGACAATCAGTCAATAATTACTCTATTAAATTAGATCAGTTCAACCGGAGCAGGGCTGCATTTTTGCAAAGTCACGAGTGAACGCTGATTTGAAGTGATCAAAGGGTTCCGATGCATGTTCGAAAGGGAGCATGCGTCTTGTCCCGCTTTGGGCTGAAAGATCGGCAGACGAAAATTTAGTAGCAACGTGTGAGGCGAGCCGGATGGCGTCGCTTGCCGACGTCGAGCCGGTTCTGAAGGCTATCGACAGCTTCGAGACACCGGTATTGCCAAGTTCAACCGACTACAAACGATGCTACTGCCAGCCAGGCTTAACAGACAGTACCAACCAGGACGTTAGTCTTCTCGATGATCGAGAGGTCCGACGCAATCCGGTATACAGTTGGCGCGGCGGTCGGTGACTCAATAGCGAGCGTATCCTGGATCGTGAGGCGTTCGATGCCCTGCTTTAGTGACCTGATCGTATTCCCGTGGGCCACCACAAGAACCGATTTCCCTCTCAACAAGGGGGGGAACACTTCGCTTATCAAAAAGGGCAGAACCCTCGCGCTTATGTCCCGTATGCTTTCTCCCCCAGGTGGTGGAGTGCTGTACGAGCGGCGCCAAACCTGGACAACATCCTGGCCCCACCGCTCACGTGCCACGTTCTTGTTGATGCCGGTGAGCTGTCCGTAGTCGCGTTCGTTCAACTCGGTTCTCCTGATTGGCTCCAGCAGATCGCCGTTGGTTTCGTTCAAAATCGCTCTGCAAGTGTCGACTGTGCGCAAGAGGGCAGAGCTAAACGCAATATCGAACGAGATGCCGAGGTTCGCGAGCAGTGAGCCGGCTCGCCTGCTCTCAGACCAGCCCTCCTGTGTGAGCGGCACGTCGCTCGTACCCGTGAACTCCCCGCGCGCGTTCCCTTCGCTTTGGCCATGCCGGACAATCACCAGAGTGGACATTCATAACCCTCCCATCGATTTAGCGAACACGAATATTGTCGCACTATCGGACAATCCGTCAAGTGCGACTATGTGCAAGTGAAAACAAAACGATGTCGAAAAAACAAACGTCGAAGTTTATATTTATTGACAGATTGTCTGATAGCTCATACCAATGCACTCCGCCGTATTGAGGAGAGTCCGGCACGGCTTGGGAAGGCAAGGCTCTCGCCTTAACAGACAATGCCGCCCAGAGCGGCCGGAGGAGGAATTTTCATGAAGAGACGTACATTTCTACAAGCGAGCGGGGCAATTGCTGTAGCCGGCACGTTCGGAATGGCGGGGATTCTTCGCGCCGACGACGCGATCAGTCTCCTACCTGACACTTGGCCCTCCGAAGGCGCCAACCCAATTGTCGACGCGGGTAAGTTCAAGAAGTCAGGCCCGTGGAAGATCGGACACAGCCACTACGGCCTCGCTGGTTCAACGCATACCTACCAGACGGCGTTTGAAGCCGAATATGAAATAAAAAAGAACAAGGATCGGATCGCTGATTACCAGTTCCGGAGCGCTGATCTCAATGCCTCCAAACAAGTTGCCGATATCGAGGATCTGATCGCCCAGAAGGTCGATGCGATCATCATCGCACCGCTAACCACCGGTTCCGCCGTCGAGGGCATCAAGAAGGCAAAGGCTGCTGGCATTCCAACCGTAGTCTATCTCGGACGCGTCGACACCGAGGAGTTTACGGTTCAGGTCCAGGGCGACGACTTCTATTTCGGGCGCGTGATGGCTCAGTTCCTCGTCGACAAGCTTGGCAACAAGGGCAAGGTATGGGTTCTGCGTGGCGTCGCCGGGCATCCCATCGATGCAGATCGTTATGCAGGCGCCATGGAAGTCTTCAGCAAGTCTGGACTTCAGATCACGTCGACCCAGCACGGAAGCTGGTCTTATGAGGACTCAAAGAAGATCGCCGAAAGCTTGTATCTCTCCGACCCAGATGTCGCGGGCATCTGGACCGATGGAGCCAACATGTCTCTTGGCGTTTTGGATGCCTTGCAGGAGGCTGGCGCCTCAACGATCCCGCCAATCACGGGCGAAGCACTTAACGGCTGGATGCGTCGTTGGAATGACGAAAAACTTTCCTCGATCGGTCCGATTTGCCCACCCGCTCTGTCTACTGCCGCGCTACGGGCCGCCTTCGCCTTGCTGGATGGGAAGCCGATTCAGCGTAACTGGACGAACCGCCCCAAGCCGATCACCGACGAGACGCTCTCCCAGTTCTATCGCGCAGATCTCACTGATGCGTACTGGGCGCCGACCGAAATGCCGAACGAAAAGCTCCTTGATTATTTCAAGGCTTGATGAACTACGGGCACGATCACTCGTGCCCGTATCCCTGTCGAAGATGGAAATTCCCATGAGCACGCTTGTCGAGATGGTCGGCATCAACAAATCGTTTGGTTTCACGAAAGTCCTTTCGGACGTTCGCTTTTCCCTGGAACGTGGCTCCGTGCACGCTCTGATGGGGGAAAACGGCGCGGGGAAGTCCACCCTGATGCGTATTCTGGCGGGGGTATATCAGCCGGGCGCAGGAAGTGTTCGGCTCCGCGGGGAGGAAGTCAATTTCCGTTCCCCTAAGGAGGCACGGTTGGCGGGAGTGTCGACGGTGTTTCAGGAGTTTACCCTGATCCCCAATCTCACCGTTGCTGAGAACATGTTCCTGGGCCACGAACCTCGTCGCATTGACGGTTCGATCGATAGCGTCGAGGTAGTGAAACGCGCTCGCGCTTTGCTGGCTGACGTATTTCCACAGCTCGACGCAACCGCGATCGTCGAGACACTGACTGTCGCGCAGCAGCAGGCAGTAGAGATCGCGAAGGGACTTACGTCGAACGCGGACGTATTCATCTTCGACGAGCCAACGGCGGCGTTGAACTCGACCGATGTCGCGCATCTTTTCAAGGTTATCCGCGACCTTAAGGCTCAACATAAGGCTGTCGTCTACATCTCTCATCGCATGAATGAAGTCTTCGAACTATGCGACACCATCACCGTCATGAAAGATGGCGCTTGGGTAAGGACTGCAAGAGCGCAGGACTTCAACTTGCAAACGCTGGTAGCGACAATGGTTGGTCGCGAACTTCAGAACTTCTTTCCGCCGCGCTCGCAGGCCACCGGAGCGGCAATGCTGGAGGTTTCGGACTTGCGCCTCGACGACAGCAGCTCGACAGTCACTTTCGTTGTCAGAAAAGGTGAAATCATCGGGCTGGCAGGGCTCGAAGGACAGGGCCAGCGAGAGATAATGCGTGCCATTGTGGGCGTTGAATCGCCAAAGGCCATCGCCGTGTGGCGTGCCGGCCCCGACAACAGCATGCACGTGGTGAATGTAGGGTCAGGGTTCGCTCGCGCGGTCGCATCAGGAATCGGTTTTATCCCTGAGGACAGGAAGCAGGAAGGGCTGTTCCTGCGCCTGCCTATCTACGACAACATCGCGCTGGGAAAACAGCTCAATCGGAATATGGCAAGCGTTGCGTGGCGATCGGTGTCGAGGGTCCGCGAGGTGATCAAGTCGTTACGAGTTGCGGCCGCCGATCCCAATGCGCCCGTAGGTAAACTCTCGGGCGGGAATCAGCAGAAGGTGCTGCTGGGCCGCTGGTTGCTCTCCGGAGTGGACATCCTCGTTATTGAGGAGCCCACGCGCGGCGTCGACGTCGGTGCAAAGGCAGAGATTTACAGATTGCTGCGGGACTTCAGTGATCGTGGCGGTGCGGTCGTGGTTTCGTCGCGCGAGCACGCTGAGCTTATAGGGCTCTGCGACAGCATTTTGGTCGTTCATGACAGGAAGATCGTCGGGCAGATGTCCGCAGAGGGGGCGACCGAGGAAAGAATCCTCGAGACTGCGCTGGGGGCGAGTGCGTCACCGGATCCCCGTGCTGCGGTGCATTGAGGAGGATAACTTATGAATTCATTTGCCAGTCGCCTGAAGCTCCCTTATCGCGCGGGAGCGATCGGGCTTTCCATTGGAACGCTCCTGGTGATGGTTGTCGCCTCGGTAATATTATTGCCGGACTTCATGGATCCGGAGAATTTGTCTAATCTCCTGGCGCAATCGACGGTGCTCGTCATCTCGGCTCTCGGTCAGACGTTCGTCATTCTCACTGGCGGCCTCGACGTGTCGGTTGGGTCCGTCATCAGTCTAACGACGACGATCATGACGCTTGATCTTCCTGAGATAACCCGCGTGCTTATCTGCATCGCGGTGGCGATGGGGTTCGGAGTAGCGAACGGTTACGGTGTCGCGCGCCTCAATGTACATCCAATCATCATGACGCTGACAACAATGGGCATCGGCCAAGGTATCGCGTTGATCATTTTGCCAATCCCAGGCGGGCGCGTGCCGGAGTGGCTTTCCGGCTCGGTAGCCGGATCCATCGGCCCCGTACCTAACTCATTGTTTTGGTTGATCACGGCATCGCTCTTCGCATCCTGGATTCTCTATCGTCGTCCCTTCGGCCTCTACCTCTTCGCTTCCGGCGGCAATGACTTCAACGCACGGATGAACGGTGTTCCCGTCGAGCGCACCATCATCAAAGCGTATGTTCTTTCCGCTCTATTCGCATGCGCTGCGGGGATGTTTCTTGCAGGTCGCCTTGCATCGGGTGATCCTAAGGGCGGCGCTTCATTCGGGATTGAGTCTGTAACGGCTGCAGCATTGGGTGGGGTCCACCTCGCCGGGGGCATCGGAAGCATTGTGGGAACCGTCGTTGGCGCGGCGATCCTCGGGACAGTGAATAATGTGATGAATCTGGCCAACGTCTCTGCATTTCTTCAGTCGGTCGTCAAGGGTGTGTTGCTTCTCGTACTCGTCGTTTCGCAGCGACGCAAAACAATCGGACTTTGAAAGAAATGGACTTCTCGATGACCACATCAGACTCGAAAACTGAAGCACCATCTCGCTCATTGAGGGGTAAGAGCGCCATTTCGTGGATACTCGGGCTACCGCCCGCATACTATGTGCTCGCAATCCTGGTTGCGGTTGCTCCAGCAGTGAGCGCCACGCTCATAAATCCCAACTACTGGTTTGTAATCCTCAAGCAGTCAGCGCCGCTCGGGATCGCGGTGCTCGCCCAGTCGCTTGTCATGCGGGTGCGATCCATCGATCTCTCTGTCAGCGGTATTTTCGCGTTCGCGATTTATCTGGCCAGCTCGGGCCAGCTCAACAACTATCCACCGCTAATGACCGTCCTCATGCCTGTTGTGATTGGGCTAGCTGTGGGGGGTGTAAACGGAATACTCGTAGCATACGTGCGCGCTTCTGCCGTTATCTCCACACTAAGTGTTTCGGCCATTCTGATTGGGATCGTCCAATACATGAGCGCCGGCCGCGCGCCCGGTTCAACGCCAAGCTGGCTTCGAATACTTACGAGCGGCAATATCCACGGCCTTTCCTATTCCGTGGTCCTGTGGATCGTCATCGCCGCCCTGATTTCTATCGCATTTCGCTTTCTCATCGTCGGGCGTTACTTCAGGGCCGTCGGCGACAATCCGAGGGCGGCGGAAACTACAGGAATTCCGTTGGCACGTACGATTTTTGTCTCGCACACGCTCGCGGGCGCCCTGACAGGCATCGCGGCCCTGGTCCAGGTATCCGCGTTGGCGGTCGGCACCATCAAGCCAGGCTTCGACACCTTCATGAATGCTCTCGCCGCCACGATCCTCGGCGGTGTGACGTTCGGCGTCGACCGGGGCGGCGTCGCCGGGCCGTTCGTTGCCGTCGTTGCCTTCAGCTTCCTGTTCGCGATGCTGACCGTCTTCGGCATCCAGGAGCCGGGCAAGCTTATCGTCCAGGGCGTGATCATTGCATTTGCCGCAATCATCTACGGTGCGCGCGCGGGTCGCGTCTAGTCCGTCGGGCCGATCAAGTCATTCCCGTAGCAATTGCGGGAGAACGCAGGAGAATATAATGGTGAAAATCACTGCGGCTGTCGCCGTGAAGCCAAAGAGCCCGCTGGAGTTCCGTGAACTCGAACTGGCTGACCCCGAAGGCAACGAGATCCTGGTTCGCACGGTTGCGAGCGGGATCTGCCACACGGACTTGCTGCTTCGCGACGGTATTTTTGGCCCGCCGGCACCGGTGATCCCGGGGCACGAAGGCGTCGGCGTCGTCGAGGCGGTCGGACCAGAAGTTCAGAGCCTCAAAGTGGGTGATCACGTCGCACTGAGCCAGAGCTCATGCGGATTCTGCGCCGACTGCCGCCGTTCTCACCCAATGAACTGCCAAAATTATACCCAGTACAATCTTACGGGGCTTCGTCCGAATGGTAAGAAGGCATTGCTCTGCGATGAAGTTGGCATTGGCAGCAATTTCGTGGGCCAGTCGTCCTTTGCGACGCATATCCTTGCGACTGAAAACAATGCAGCGCTTTTGCCGAAAACAGACCTCGACCTTACCGACGCTGCGCCACTCGGGTGCGGCATGGCAACGGGTGCAGGAACAGTGATAAACGCGATGAAGCCGGAAATAGGGTCGACGATAGCCGTTTTCGGCGCAGGTGCTGTCGGCATGGCCGCCGTGATGGCCGCCAAAGTTCGTCGGTGCAGCAAGATTATCATCATAGATCTGAATCAGCAGAGGCTAGACATGGCCATGGGGCTTGGTGCCACACATGCGATCAACGGCAAAGATCCCGACGTAGTCAACCAGATCCATGCGCTGACGGGCGGCGGTGCCGACTTCGCGATCGACGCAGTTGGCATCATTCCGGTTATTCTGAACTCGATCAAGTGCACCCGTGCCGGCGGGCACGTTGTCTTGCTCGGCCTCGACGCGCTCGGTAACGACATTCCCATCCCCCTCGATCTAATGGTGTTCAATCGCAAGATCCAGGGTGCGATCCTTGGTGATCAGATTCCACAGCTGTTCATTCCGCAGATGATGGATCTTAATCAGGCTGGGCTTTTCCCCTTCCAAAAATTGATCACCAAGTATCCCTTCGAGAAGATCAACGAAGCGATCGCGGACGCCGAAGCCGGGCGAGTGATCAAGCCGGTCGTCGTTTTCAATTAGGAGCCAGCGCAAATGACATCGAAGAAGTCAGAGGAACAGCACCTTGTCGTGGAATTCAAAACCACGTCCCAAAATCGAAATCGCGTAAAAGAACTCCTTCAGGAATTCATTGGACCCGCCCGCGAAGAGTCTGGTTGTCTCTACTACGACCTCTACCAGCGGTCGGACGATCCGAACACTTTCATCATCTTAGACGGCTGGCAGAATGAGGCGGCTGTCGTTGGCCATGGCGAACATCCTAATGTCAAGCGGGTGCTGGAGCCTCTTCTTCCACTGTTGGTGAGTCCACCGTCGATTAATGTAAATACCCGTATCAGCGACTGATCGGGCGCAATGGCCATTTCTACGAGGCGCGCGCCCCGAGCGCGCAGGTTTGAGGGAGACGAAATGGATACGCATCGAGTTGTCGTAGTCGGCGGTGGCTTTGCCGGACTCCAGTTAGCGAAGGACCTCAAGTGTCCCGACACTTCCATAACGATCGTCGACAGGCGCAACCATCACCTCTTTCAACCGCTCCTCTACCAAGTTGCCACGACTGTATTGGCAACCTCGGAGATAGCCTGGCCCATCAGAGCATTGTTCAGAGGACGAAAGGATGTATCGACGCTGCTGGGCGAGGTTGTTGGCGTTGATACCGAGGCACGCGTAGTATCGCTCAAGGATGGGAATGCTATTCCCTATGACACGCTCGTTCTCGCGACAGGTGCAAGGCACGCCTATTTTGGCCGGGACGAGTGGGAGCCGTTTGCGCCCGGGCTAAAGGCACTCGAAGACGCGACGACCATCCGGCGGCGGCTTCTTCTCGCGTTTGAGAAGGCCGAATTGGAGGCTGATCCCGAACGGCGGAAGGCAATGCTCACGTTCAGCATAATCGGAGCAGGCCCGACAGGCGTGGAGATGGCTGGGATTATAGCGCAACTGGCCCAACGAACTCTTGTTGAGGAGTTCCGTAGCATCGACACCAGATCGGCGCGCATCCTTCTCATCGAGGCAGGTCCACGTGTCCTACCCGTGTTCCCGGAGGCACTTTCGAGATATGCCGAGCAGTCGCTAATCAAGATGGGCGTCGAAGTGAGAACAGGCATTCCCGTGACGGCATGCAACGAGAACGGCATCGCGATCGGAGATGAGTTCGTTTCAAGCCGGACCGTCATCTGGGCTGCGGGGGTGCAAGCGTCGAACGCCGCCGCCTGGGTCGGTGCTGAAAAGGACAGGGCGGGTAGGGCGGTCGTGCAGCCAGATCTGACTGTTGGCGGTAAGCCCGAGATTTTTATTATTGGAGATACTGCCTCCGTGAAGGCCGCTGATGGAACACCCGTCCCCGGAGTGGCTCCCGCCGCCAAACAGCAAGGCAAATATGTCGCTTCGGTAATTGAAGCACGACGTCTGGGTACACCCACTCCAAGTGCGTTCAGATATAGGCATCTGGGAAACCTGGCTACCATCGGGCCGAATTCGGCTGTTATCGACTTCGGGAAGATCCGGCTCAAGGGCGGAATTGCATGGTGGATTTGGGGGCTTGCCCATATCTACTTCCTGATAGGTACGAGGAGCAGATTGGCAGTGGGACTAAGCTGGCTATGGATCTTTGTTTCCGGCCATCACTCCGCACGTTTGATCACGCAAAAAGAAACCTTAAAGGATGAGGTTTAGTCGCTAGCGCGAGCACGCCCGAGTCTGCTGGGCCGTGAATGGAGACCATCAAAGGCCAGACATTTGGGAATCGGTTGCGAAGCGATGGTTGGCAGCAGGTAACAATTCTGTCGGAGTTCCATATATAACAATGATTGATCTTCGCACTATCAACTTAGGCGACTTCGACTGCGTCGAATTCACGGCGAGGACTGGCCGCGACAAGTCAATTGCCCTGTCCGCCTGTCGTTAGCGATAGGCGGGCCTCATGCTTGAATACCGTTTCGGGAAGGAAGTGATGATGTGGAGAGTTGAGAGTGTCCCCCTCTAAGATTGACCATTTCTCGCTCAAAGGTACCTGCAGCGAGGAACTCGCGGCAGCGCTTTCGAGGCTTTCCCCGCAATCTGAAGCGCATGTACATGGCGATAAGACGATCGCCTACGATGTACATGCGATTACCAATGGTCCGATTGCAGTTATTGCCGCGCACTACGAGGGCGACCTAACGGTCCAGCACCGGGGACCGGCGGAGGCAAACATCATCATGCTTCCACTACATGGGCGATCGGTCGTTACCGTTGACGGCAGACAAATCCCCTCAGAGGGAACGCGGGGCGTTTTCGTGAACAGTATGTCGGCGAGTACGACCCAATTCATTGGGCCCAGGAAACATTTGGGGCTTAGGATCGCCCATGATGAGCTGACGCGCCGTTTGGGATGTCGGCTCAATACGCCAATAAGAGGCAGCCTCGATTTTTCGCCAGAAATCGACCTATCGGTCGGGTTCGGCTCCCTTTTGGTTCAACTGGTACCAGTGCTGTATGCTGGATTACGAGACGGAACCCTCCTTCAATCACCGATAGCACTTCATCACCTCACTGAAACGACGATGGAGCTTTTGATTGAAGCTGCGCAGCATCGCTACTCATCTGAGTTATGCCGCGTTGCTGAATCACCCTTACCCAAGGCCGTTAAGCGGGCGGTCGACTATATGCGTGCCAATATTACTCGGCCGCTATCTCTTGAGGAAATCGCAACGGCTTGTGGCGTAAGCCGACGCACTCTTCAAAGCGGTTTTCGCAACTTTCGGAATACGACCCCTCTGGCATTCCTGCAGCACCTACGGTTGGAATTAGTGCATCAGGAACTGATGACAGGCGAACCTGGCCTCTCGGTCACGCAGGTCGCTCTGAAATGGGGCTTCGTGCATAGAGGCAGATTTTCTGCGGACTATCGCAAGCGCTATGGGGTACTTCCCTCGGAAACATTGCGTATATCATAAGCAGATTGCGCCGACCGAGCTACGATCAGCCGGCACGCTCGACCGTCCTCAAGGCTTGCAGCAACAGCACTCTCCAGAAAAGCCGACTGCCTCGGCCCAAGATCTGTCTTGCAGTTGATCCCCTGAACGCGACGATGTTCCGATCTGCGCAACGCAGTTCAAGACCACTACAGGGGTTAATCTTATAGTAATTATGCCGAGGTCATCTCACACATAGCGGTCAATGTCGCAATGTTCTGGACCGCGTCGCTAATGGAAGCCGGTGTAATTTATAGTCGTCTATGAGGAACATATGTCGAGACTGCCGCTATCTCTACTTTTAATGATTTTGGCAATTATCCCGTTGACGGCGTTCGTAATCATCGGAGTATCAACATCACTGGGATATTACCGAGAATACTCTACCTTCCGCAGCGCACAAACAACGCAGCGACTTGGGCGGGAAGGCGGATTCCTCGCCCAAGCTATAGCGGCGGAAGCGTTTGCAGGCGCCGACGTGCGTCGGGCAAAGCAAGCTGCATCGGACAGGGCTTTTACAGCGGTCTTTTCCGCTTACGACTCTTGGAAAAAGGCATTCGACGATCCGGCCATAGAACGGGCGGTACAGATCATTCGTGAAAGGCGGGACAATATCGATAGCTTCCGCCGGCGCGTCGATGACGGAACGGCTAGCGAGGCGGAGGGAGCTGTTGCTTTGCGCCCGGCTGCCCTTGCGGGCTTGGAGCTCGTCCGTCGCACTGGGGCGACTGTCAATGATTTGGATTTAGCACGCCAAATTACCGGTTTTCACGCGCTCATGCAGATCACGGAAGCTAGTTTGCTGGAGATCAGGCCCGGCCGAGCCTACGTCAAAAATTCAGCCATGTCCGTCGATCTATTTTCGTCCCTCTTACAGTCAAAAAATCTAAAGCAGCTTTATGTGCCTGCGATGCAGGAATTTCTCCCCGCCGATCTCGTCAAATCTTATGACGACTTCGAGGCCAGCGCCGCAGGCAAGTTCATCGCGGGCGTTCGCGATCAGATGTATGCAAACCAGCCAGGCGTTTCCTTCCCCCCGAGACGTTGGATCGATGGAATGAAATCACCCAACAGCGGGCTGCTTTGTTGACCGCACTCATTATGCGCACCGGCGACGAGTTGGACGAGATGGCATTTCAGCGTTACGCCGATCTTCGCAATGCCTTTATCGGCTACTCCGGCGCCACGCTTCTGATCATGTCTACGGTACTCATTTTGTGCATTTCGGTCGTTCGGAGAATTTCAAGCTCCATTCGGACTCTGACAAGCCGAATGAAGGCACTCGCAGAAGGCGATACGTCGGCGCCGGTGCCCTTGACGATCCGACGCGACGAGATCGGGGACATGGCGCGTTGCCTTGAGTTTTTCCGCGGCGCGGCCATACAGAAAAGTAACCTGGAGACATCCGCGGAAGCTGAGCGCATTCGTTCTGACCAAGAGAAGCTGGATATTCAGGTAAGGGCGGAAAAAGAAGCAGAAGAGCGCCTCATCCGAGCGACGACGGCATTGGCAACCGGGTTGAAGCGGATGGCGGATGGAGACTTGATTTATGAGATTGAGGAGCCGTTAGCGCCACAGTTTGAAAGTTTGCGCAGGGATTTCAACGCTTCCATTCGTCAGCTCCGGGACGTGCTTGTTACCGTCGGCCATTCAGTCGAAACGGTCACGAATGGCAGCTCGGGCGTCTCGGCCGCATCTGAAAATCTTTCAAGACGCACGGAGCAGCAGGCGGCTTCGCTCGAGGAAACTGCAGCGGCGTTGGAGGAGATAACCGTCAACGTTGCATCGACCACGAAGAGGACGGCTGAGGCGCGCGGAGCCGTCCAACAGATGCGAGATCATGCGGAAATGTCCGGTCGGGTTGTACGCGATGCTATCGGCGCCATGAATCGCATTGAAAACTCCTCCAAGCAGATTTCCCAGATCATCAGCGTCATCGACGCGATCGCCTTCCAAACGAACCTCCTGGCGCTGAACGCCGGCGTCGAAGCAGCGCGTGCTGGCGACGCGGGAAAAGGCTTTGCGGTTGTTGCCCAGGAGGTCAGGGAGCTTGCACAGCGCTCAGCGACAGCGGCAAAAGAAATCAAGGATCTCATCGGCAATTCAGCTCTTGCCGTCGACGAAGGCGTAAGGCTCGTGAGTGAAACCGGATCGGGCCTGAGAACGATTGAAGAGCTTGTGCAGGATGTAAATCTTCATATGGACGCAATCGCAACGGCCTCCCAGGAACAATCGTCGGGCCTGCGCGAGATCAACGGCGCGGTTAACCATATGGACCATGCCACTCAAGAAAATGCGAGCATGGTCGCGGAGATGAATACTGCAGGATCGCACCTCGCTCAAGAGAGCCAAAGCCTAGCCGCACTGTTGAAACATTTCCACTTCAAAGACGAGAGCGGGAAGCCACAGAAGGTCACGGGCGAACTTGGGAAGAGCTTCCCGCCCGGTCAGACAATGGTTGACCGCGGAGACTATCCGATGCGCCGTGGTAACCTGGTGCTCGCGCCTTCGAATGATGATTGGCAAGCGTTCTAAATGATATGGGCGGCGTCGCCGACCACATGCAAATACACGTCTTTGATGATTCTGAATGAGAGCGATATCCCGGTGGGGTAGCGGCATGGTACTCCGCCAAATGACTTGTGCGGTCCTAACAAAATGCTGGCTTGACGGATGATTGCTCAGCCACGTGACAAAGCAGGACAGGCACATGAAACACGTACGTCAATCGGAACGCACATCCCGCCCCGAACAGCCTGTGGAAGTGCAGATGGCGACTGATGCTCAAATCGACCAGGGGCGTGGAGCCTTCCGCAACGCGGTCAATGCCAGCCCTCCGCTTGCCACGGGCACGGCCCCGCCATTTTCGGAAGCCTCCGTTGTCCGGCCATCGCACGGTCACGACGCAGATGTCGCAAGTCTGAAGCAACCGTTTGAGAAGGCTTTCCGGGCGAATCCCCGGCATCCTGCGACAAACGTCGACTTGCCATTCAACGCCGAAGAGATGTCCAGTGCCGTCGTACTCGACGCGATCCCGTTACCCGTCTTCTTCAAAAACAGAGATGGGATACACCTTGGTTGCAACAGGGCCTTCGAAAGCTTCTCCGGCCGCTCAAAGGGAGATATTATCGGAAAAACCGTTTTCGATTTGGTGCCCGCACCCATAGCCGAGACGTATGCCGCGTTGGACGAGGCGCTTTTTGCAAATGGCGGTGTTCAGCAATATGAAGCAAAGGCCACCACCGAGAATGGTGGTGTCGTTGATCTTTTACTCAGCAAGACCGCAATCACTGATATCGCTGGTAACAGGATCGGCTTGGTTGGCGTGATGTTGGACATCACAGAGCGAAAACGTGCGGAGCATGATCTCAAAGAGGCTCTTGAATTCGCAGAGGGAATTATTGCCGCCATTCCTGACGTTCTGTTCGAGGTAAATGCCGACGGTCGCTACCTGCAGGTCTGGGCAAGGAATCAGGAGATCCTGGCGCAGCGAAAAGAAGTGCTGCTCGGCAAGCTTGTCCGCGATGTGCTCCCTCCAGATCAGGCCGACATCGCTATGCTGGCTCTTGAAGAAGCCGATGAAACCGGCGCCTCCTACGGTCGTTGTGTCCGTATAGCCCTACCAAACGGCGAATCCCGTTGGTTTGAACTGTCGGTCGCAAGGCGACCAAGCAGCAATCACTCAACCGTCACTTTTCTGGTGTTATCTCGCGATATTACCGAACGAAAGCACGCCGAGGGCACGACTATTGAAGCTCGGGCTCGCCTCCTAAGTGTCCTGCAGACCATTCCGGATATGGTATGGCTGAAAGACGTAACAGGCAAATATCTGTTGTGCAATCATGCCTTCGAAGAATTGGTCGGCAAGGCAGAAGCGGAAATCGTCGGGAAAACGGATTATGACCTGTTTACTCCCGAACTCGCCCAGTTTTTTCGTGACAAGGATGAGGAGGCCATGCAAGCCGGCCGTATTCTCATCAATGAGGAACGGTTTACCGCTCACGAGGACGGTCGATCAACGCTTTTGGAGACTCGTAAGGTTCCGGTATTCACGGGGGGAAAGCTGATGGGGATCCTCGGCGTCGCCCGCGATATCACCGAACTGGACACGTCCCGTAAGAAAATCCATCAGATGGCATTCTACGATTCTCTGACCGGCCTGCCTAACCGGACACTTTTCAATGAACGGCTACGCGAGATGATCGGGGACGCGGCTTCGGCGGGCCAGCGAGCCGGGGTGATGCTGATCGACATGGACCATTTCAAAGCGATCAATGACACTATGGGACATCCCGTCGGTGACGAGTTGCTGCGGCAGGTGGCGACACGCATGAAAAAAGGCGTCCGTGCCAGCGACACCGTGGCGAGACTCGGTGGAGATGAATTTGCAGTCTTGCTGCCCAATGTTCAGGACAATGACGATTTGGCTCAAATTGCCAGCAGAATGCTTGCCGCATTCGGCGAACGCTTCATGCTTTCCGACAGGGAGATCTTTGTATCCTGCAGCATCGGGATATCGGTATTTCCAAATGACGGCGACGCTCCCGACGATTTGGTGAAATATGCGGATTCTGCGATGTATTTGGCGAAGCGCTCGGGGCGTAGCAACTTCCGCTTCTACTCAAAGGATCTCACGATTGGGGCTGAAAAGCGCCTAGCGCTAGAATCAGACCTACGCCTAGCTTTGAAACATGAGCAACTTGAACTCCATTATCAGCCAAAGGTCCTATTGGACAACGGAAAGGTGATCGGTTCAGAAGCACTGCTACGATGGCATCATCCGAAGATGGGAATGATCCCTCCGGGAGAATTCATAGGTGTCGCCGAGGAAACGGGATTGATCATCGATCTTGGACGATGGGTGCTGCATGAGGCGTGTTGCACGGCTGCCGTCATGAATGCAGATGGACTGCCCCCGCACAAGATTGCGGTAAATTTGTCTCCTAAGCAGTTTCAATGCCCGCGTTTGTCGCAAACGGTGGCGGACGTATTGCAGGAAACCGGTTGTCGTGCGGAGTGGATCGAGGTTGAAATAACTGAGAGTCTCCTGCTCCATAACTGCGAGGGCGTTTCGACGACACTCTCTCAATTGCATGCGAGCGGAATTTCCATAGCGATCGATGATTTCGGCACCGGCTACTCATCTCTGAGCTATTTGGCTAACTTTCCCATTGATACCCTCAAGATTGATCGGTCATTCATCAATCGATCCGACAAGCGAAGTAGAGAACTGGTCAAGGCAATTCTCTCAATTGCGCGCTGCCTAGGGCAAAATGTAGTCGCTGAGGGCGTGGAGACGGTCGATCAAGAAAAATTCTTGGTTGAAAGCGGCTGCGCTGTGGCACAGGGGTTCTACTATAGCAAGCCCATCCCGAAGTCCGAACTTCTCGCTGCAAACGCAGTGCCCGAGTTCTCTCGCGGTGATTCCCATCTTACGCCGATGCCCGCAGAGGAAGGGGTGGCACTCATGCGCTTGCCGCCCGCAACTGTTGGGACCCGAACCGCGTGAAGCCTACGGCTAACAGCGCGCAGGATCCACGCCACCTGCGGCGCTGTTTATACCGCACTCATCCAACGGAAGCCCAAACTACTCTGGGCGAATGGATAAAACGCGGACCAATAGGAACTACTGAAAACTTCAGGTGCTTTGATGTTCCGAAATATGCAAGCCCTGTACCGAATTGCGCGACGAAACATACGTTGACGTGTTTTCGCTTTCGATTGCCATTGCAAAGACTTGCCCAGTACAATCTACTATTCTGAGTCAATATCGTCAAAAGCATAACCGTGCAAAAGCTCATCCCATTTCCCCATCCGAATAGAAATTCTGCGGATTTGAAAAGTTCAACTGCGAATTCGAATGGCTCCGGACATTTCGACATCATCCAATCGCTGAAATCGGAACTTCACGATTTGGCTAGTGCCGTAAATCAGTTGGAGGCGCTATGTGAGTCATACCGATCCCAAGCTGATACGTGCTCGCAACCTAACTGAACGACTGAGCGTCCGCGCTTGTCATCGTATTCCCTATGACCCTCTCTGGGCGTGGCGGCCAGTGGTTCGTTGAATCTTGCCAAACGTTCCCGGATCCCACCACTTCCCGAACACGGGAGCTTCAATTCGATCAACTCGAAACTTTCGGCCATTTGAACGGGTGGCGGAAAAAAACGTCAGCGATTGCGCCGTGATTTCGTAATGGTTCTGCCTATTTGCTGAAGGCGGTCGGCCGATTGGAATGCTCCATCAGACCTCAACTTACCGGCAGCAAGGACTGCAGGTTCGATAGCTTCTTTTCGTGGATGAGGATATACGGATCCTCGAACTCTACCCGCATCTTGTCCTGGTTGGCGACGAAGTAGGGGCTGAGGTACGGGTCGAATTGCATGCGCGCGAAGACTACGAGTTTGGTCTCGGCGGTCTTGGCTTCCTCGACGAAATGGCACTCTCGTTGCTAACCTTCTCCATTGCGTCGACGAGGAACGGCCGCGCAAGGTCGATGCCACGCTTCGGGTCCATCGATTCATCCCGGACGCTCCCGCCTTGCGTAATAGACTGGATTTTTCATTTCTGCCTGGGTTTCAAACCTGTCTCGCCGTGGTGTTGCTGCATCCCGTCCTGCCCCGGCTTTTGGTCCTGCCAGGCTCGCGCTGCCCGCAACGGCTTTGCCGTCCTTCACTTCGTTGCGGCCCTGCGGGTGCTGGCCGCACTTGCAGCCTGGCTTTTGGACCGCCGTAGCAGGTCGCGATGGCCGCGACCTCGAACGGAGGTTCAGAGATGAACAGGCAGCAATCCAATCAACGATCCGATATCTACAGCCGCATCACCACCAAGATCATCGCCGATCTCAAACAGGGCGTCCGTCCATGGACCAAGCCATGGACGACGGGAGGCTGGACAGCCGAGGTCAGCCGGCCACTGCGCCACAATGGCCAACCCTACACCGGCATCAATGCTCTGCTCCTCTGGTCTGAAGCCATCGCCCGCGGCTTTGCATCACCAAGGTGGATGACGTTTCGCCAGGCAATCGAGCTCGGCGGCGCCGTCCGCAGGGGCGAAACCGGCACGACCGTCGTCTTCGCCAGCTCTTTCATCCGCGCCGAGACGACGGAGACAGGCGCCGAAATCGAACGCGACATCCCCTTCCTCAAAACCTACACCGTGTTCAACACCGACCAGATCACCGGCCTTGATGGCCTTGCCCATTCCATCGCGCCTGACCAGGATTGGATGAGCCGCATCGGTGCTGCCGGCCGCTTCTTTGCCAATACCGGCGCCCTGATCCGCCATGGAGGATCGGCGGCCTATTATGCTGCTGCCCGTGACTACATCCAGATGCCGTGCTTCGACGCCTTCCGGGACGATGCATCCTATGTCGCCGTTCTCAGTCACGAGATGACGCACTGGACCGCTGCACCGCGAAGGCTCGATCGGGATCTCAGCCGCTATGCGAAAGACAGGAGCGAACGCGCCCGCGAAGAGCTCATTGCCGAACTCGGCAGCTGCTTTCTCTGCGCCGATCTTGGTATCGTCCCCGAGCTCGAACCACGCCCCGACCATGCAAGCTATCTCGATGACTGGCTCAAGGTTCTCGGCAGCGACAAGCGTGCCATCTTTTCAGCGGCAGCTCATGCCCAGCGCGCGGTCGACTATCTGCATGACTTGCAGCCGGACCTCAACGAGGAGGAGGCGGCGTGAGCCGTCTCCTTCTTAGCCACCCGGACGCCGCCCACTGCCGCGACCCGACGGCCGCAAGCTCCTATCCCGCGAACCGGCGTCTAAAATCGTCAGGCATTGACCTCGCGCAGCTAGTGGGGCGTGTTCACCGGCATATTGAAAGTGACGCGCGAAGTATTCCGACGGCGTCGTCATGCGGCCCGTGGTGAGAACCAGCGCATCCCCTCGACCGTCGATGCTGAAAATCACGCGACTGTGCAGGCTTGCAACCTCCTCCGGCAGATCCTCCCTTAGCATCGCGATGGCGGAAGCCATCGTCCGCCGAGGGCGAACGAGAACGATGTCCCGCGCGAACGAGTCGTCGTGCGTAGCATCGAGAGAAGCGTTGATGACAGCGGGTCGTCGGATGATCTATTTGGAACTAGCAAAAAATATTGCTTTGATAAATTTGCGCTGACAGCTTTGGCCGCGGCCTCAACACGAGCGGGTGCCTGCAGCCGCTGGCGCGCATTGGAAAGATGGAGGCGGACGGTTTGAATGGATAAGTTTCAGTCTCCTATGGATAGCACCGTCACTATCGCCGTCGGATAAAAGCTACAAACAACGTCTTTCCTGTTTCGTCGTAAGCCTCCGGTGAAGGCCGCAGGTCAGGCCGCTTGAGCGTTGACGGTCGGCGGCGTCCAATTCCACGGACTGCTCCAGCCTGGTAATCGACGTATCAGCGATGCGGGCAAGAACGTCGGCCAGCCACACCTGCGGATCGATGTCGTTGAGTTTTGCCGTCATAATCAATGTGGCCATGAAGGCCGCACGATCTGCACCGCGGTCTGATCCGGCGAAGAGCCAGGATTTTCTGCCGAGCGCAATGCCCCGTTCATTCTGCCCATGTCGGCGATGAAGTCGAGGTTCACTATCGCTGGCATCCATATTTTGGCCAGAAGGTTTCCATTCGTCGCGTCGAAGAACGAGCGACAGGCCGGTTTTTGAAGGTTCTGGGGCCGACAGGTGTCGTCATCGCGATCTCAGGGTGGATGATCGATCCCGTGGTCTGCCGCGGCATGACCATGGGAACGCCACGCGTCGATCTTGCGACGCTAATCGAATTGAACAGGCTGGTCTCTGGCGGCAGCAAAGCGGCACCCTTCCGAAGTGGACGTAGAATCACTCAGGAGGACCATGATGAGATCCCGCAATACGCTGGTGCCGGCGTCGGGCCGGCAGCTCGACCTGATATTCAAAACTCGGATGCTCGACGGACTGAGCGACAAGGAACGCAAGAAGGCGATTTCAACGCTGGCTTGCCTGCTGATGCAGGCCGCAGGCCTCGTCGTCGAGGAGGTCAACGATGACCAGCACTGATTTGATTCCGACAGCGCTGCTCGCGCGCAAGGCCGTCGTTTATGTGCGGCAATCCACGCAGTCGCAGGTTATAACCAATCTGGAAAGCCAGCGACGGCAGTATAATCTTGTTGACATTGCGCGACACCACGGCTTCAGCGACGTCGAGGTGATCGACGACGACCTCGGGCGCTCTGCCAGCGGAACCGTCGCCCGTCCGGGCTTCGATCGTCTCGTCGCCCTACTGTGCGCCGGCAAAGTTGGTGCCGTTTTCTGCTTCGATGCTTCACGGCTTGCGCGCAACGGTCGGGACTGGCATCACCTGCTCGAACTGTGCGGCCTGGTCGAAGCCCGCGTCATTGACATGACGGCGTCTACAATCCATGTCGACCCAACGATCGGCTGCTGCTGGGAATGAAGGGCAGTATCAGCGAGTTCGAACTGGGCGTGCTGAGAGCCCGGATGCTCGATGCCGCCAGGTCGAAGGCGCGCCGTGGCGAACTGCGACTTTCCGTTCCGTTCGGCTACATTTGGCATCGGGAGGCCGGGCTTGGGCTCGATCCTGATCTGCGTCTGCAAGAGGTAATTCGATCCATCTTCGCCCGCTTCCACGACCTTGGAAGCGCGCGTCAGGTGCTGCTGTCGATGACGAAAGATCACATTCACTTCCCTCGGCCGTCGGATGAAGGGCGCATGACCAACTTCGTATGGATGCCAGTACGTTATCGCAATGTGATCGGCATCCTCAAAAACCCCTTCTACGCCGGCGTTTACGTCTATGGGAAGAGCGAGAAGCGGACTGCCATCGTCGATGGACGGGCTCGGCGCAGTTACGGGCACGGCAAGCCCGTCGGTAGCTGGGAGGTGATGATCCGGGACCATCACGAAGGTTACATTAGTTGGGGCGAATACGAGCGTAACCAACAGCAACTGGCCCTCAATAATTATGGCCGCTCGGGTGGGACTAAATCGGGCCGCGGCGGCAAAGCATTATTATCAGGTCTCCTGACCTGCGGACGGTGTGGACGGCGACTGAGTGTTGCCTATACGGGAAATCCACAAAATCCTGTCTATCGCTGCTATAAACAGAACCTGATGATGGGCTTGCCCCGTTGCATGACGTTCGGCGGCTCGAAGGTCGATGCGGCGGTTGCGCGCGAGTTGTTGCGCGCGGTAGAACCATTAGCGATCGAGGCGACTTTTGAAGCAGAGCGGATGCACCGGGAGCGACAGGAAGACCAGCGCCACATTCACGATCTGGAGCTACAACAGGCCCGCTACGAGGCTAGCCTCGCCGAGCGCCGCTATGCGGCATGCGATCCCGACAACCGCCTGATAGCTGCACAGCTTGAGAAGAATTGGGAAACGGCGCTACGCCGCGTCCGTGATCTGGAAGTGCGCGGCCTACCGAAAGTCCTTCAACCATCGAAGTTGACCCAGGCACTTTCGCAAACCTCGCCGACAATCTGCAGGCGGCCTGGGAGTCGCCGGATGTCACCATGCGCGTGCGCCAGCAACTGCTACGTACATTGATCGCCGACATTGTTGTCGATGTCGTGATGAGGTGCGCGACGTGGTGCTGACCATCCATTGGAAAGGCGGTCAGCATTCGGAGCTCAAGGTTCGCAAGCCCCAGACGGGTGAACACGGGTGCGCCACAACGGAAGATGCTTTGGCAGTGATGCGGAGCATGGCAGGACGCTGGTCCGATGAACATATCGCCGCGTCGCTCAATCGAATGGGAATGCCCACGGGGCAAGGAAAAACCTGGACTGCACACCGGGTCGCTTCCGTAAGGCGGGTCCGGGCCATTCACGCGTACAAATCAGCCGATAAAGAGGGCGAATGGCTGACCATGACAGAGGCGGCGGCGGTTTTGGGCGTGACCAACCACCGAATACGCCACCTGATCAAGACGAACGTGTTGTCTGCCGAATTGCTGACACCGAGACGCTTCCAATGTTTACAGATACTTAAAGAGGGAGTGCACAATGACTCAGGTCCGGCAAAGCCTCTGAGCGCTCGCTCTGCCGCATTATTCGTCAGGCAAATCCGGCCGTCCTGCAGAAATGATGTGAAGCCATCCCAGCGCTTGAGCATGTAGTCGATCGCCTCCGCCACCGGAGAACTGCGTGAGAGCTTTGCCCGCTCGGTTTGAAGCCAGACCTGCAGATCATCGACGAGTGGCAGACAGTCTCTCCGGCGACGCTCCAGGCGTTGATCGGCCGGAAGCCCGTTGATCTCGCGCTCAATATCGAACAGGCCGTCGATCCGTTTGACGGCTTCGAGCGCCATAGGGGAGATCGGCGCGGCGTTCTTTCCACGCTTGGCATTTGCGGCAATGTCGGCGAGCACGAAGAACTTACGCCGCGAGTGTGCCCAACAAAACGCCTGCCTTAGAGGATTTGGATCGCGATCAACCTTGAACAGCGGATTGTAGCCGCCATAGGCGTCCGCCTGCAGAATGCCTTTGAAGGTCTTCAGGTGGCGCTCCGGATGCTCCTGCCGTCGGTCCCGCGAGGCATAGTAAAGGGCCGCCGGCGGAGAGAGCCCTCCGAACGGCCGATCGTCCCGGACATAGGTCCAGATGCGGCCCGTATCGGTCTTTCCCTTGGCCAGGATCGGCACGGTCGTGTCGTCGCCGTGCAGACGTTCGGCAGCAAGGACATGCGCCTCGATCAGGGAGTGAATGGGCTTCAACGCCGCGGCACATGCTCCAACCTGATCGGCCAGCGTCGACAAGCTGAGGTCGACGCCCTCGCGGGCGTAGCGCTCGCTCTGGCGATTGAGCGGCTGGTGCTGGGCGAACTTCTCAAACAGGATCATCGCCAGCAGGTTCGGCCCGGCAAAACCGCGGGGTGTCACATGGAAGGGTGCGGGTGACTGCGTGATCTTCTCACACTCGCGGCAGGTGAACTTCTCCCGCACCGTCTGGATGACCTTCCACTGACGCGGGATGACTTCCAAGGTCTCGGTAATGTCTTCGCCAAGCTTCGACAGTTTAACCGATCCACAACAGGCGCAATTCGTGGGAGCGGCGATTACGACGCGCTCACGCGGCAGGTGTTCGGGAAAGGGCTTGCGTGACGGACGCTTGCGCTCGAAGGCTTTGACGGCTGAAGCTTTGGCTGCGATCTCCGCCGCCAGTTCATCTTCACCGGCGTCCGCTTCCAACTCCTCGAGCTGCAGTTCCATCTGCTCCAGGAGCCGCGCCTTGCGCTCGGACCGGCTGCCGTAGAGTGCACGGCGAACCTTGTCGATCTCCAGCTTCAGCCGCGCGATCAGCGCCTCGGAATGCGATACGAGTGCCTTTGCGCTGGCGGCTTCTGCCTTGGCGGTCGCTGCTTCTGCTTCGGCTGCGACACGTCGAGCGCGTTCCTGGGCCAGCAGTGCAAGCGCACTGGCAAGGTCGTCCGGAAGCTCTTCGGTCGCATTGCTCATGACAGGATGGAATCATATTCGACCCTGTCATTCCAGTGTTTTTGGTTATCCGGCCGACGTCGGCCGCCAGGTCTTTTGCGGCATCCGCCAGTCGATACCTTCCAGCAGATAACCGAGCTGCGCAGGCGTGATCACCACCGTGCCATCGGCCGCTGATGGCCAGATGAAGCGGCCGCGCTCCAGCTTCTTCGTGAACAGGCAAGCGCCCTGGCCGTCATGCCAGATCACCTTGATCAGACCGCCACCGCGGCCGCGGAATACGAACAGGTGTCCACACATCGGGTCGCGCTTCAGCGCCTCCTGCACCATCAACGACAAACCGGGGAAGCCTTTTCGCATATCGGTGTGGCCTGTCGCCAGCCAGACCTTCACGCCACTCGGAACCGGAATCATCGCAGCCCCAGCACGCAATCGAGAATCCGCCAAGGGCATCCGTATCGATGTCGCTATCCACGCGCACGCGCCGACCCCGTCCAAGCTCGATTGTCACATCGCTACGCTTCCGACGAGGGTGGGATGTGGTGGGCGATTCCGGTTGAACGGGAGAGACTGTCGAAGCGGCCTCGGATACGATCACCGGCACCAAAGTCGCCGTATCAGACCTTGGCTCCTCGATCCGGCAAAGCTCTTTGCGCCAACGGAACAACTGGCTGACATGGATGCCGGCCGCGCGGGCAATCTCGGAGATGACCGCGTCTGGCTCAAAGCACGCAGCGACAAGGCGCTCTTTATCTTCGCGTGACCAGCGCCGACGGCGCTCTACAGACGTGATCACCTCAATTGGGTAAGCGACAAGCAGCCCCCGTCTGGCATTGATGGCGGCGATTCCGGTATTGCGGTGAGACGATTCACGAACTGTGAGCTTCTATGTCTGCGCCTAGCTCTGGAACTAGAAACTTCCATATGATCGAGGCCGTTCCGGAACGGCTTGAAGGTGCGCCGCGACAGTTTCGGCGGCGCTGGTCCGACGAATTCAAAGAACGGGCAGTGGCCGAGGCGATGGAGCCCGGCGCCAGTGTTTCGGCGATCGCACATCGCCTAGAGATACATCCCTCACAGCTATTTGGTTGGCGCCGTGATGCTCGTGACGGACGCCGATCTGCGCGGCAGGATCAGGCTACGGTATCGAGAACGACGTCAAGTGGTGCGCTTGCGGTGATCGACGTGATCATCGGCGACGTTGTGATCCGGGCTGGCGCTGGGATCGATGAAGCACACCTGCAACGGGTTATCCGAGCGGTGCGCTCGGCATGATCCCGTCGAACGTAAAGGTCTTTCTCGCGAGCCATCCAATAGACTTCCGCAAGGGGCCAGATAGCTTGCTATCGCTGGTTCGAGATGCCGGCAGCGATCCGTTCAGCGGATCTCTCTATGTCTTCCGGGCGAAGCGAGCGGACCGGATCAAGATTGTATGGTGGGATGGATCCGGGGTTTGCCTTTATGCCAAGCGGTTGGAAAAAGCGCAGTTCTGCTGGCCGCGCATTGGCCACAGCCGGGTCCAGCTCAACCATGCCCAGCTCTTGGCATTGGTCGATGGAATGGACTGGAAGCGGGTTCGCTTTACGCCCGTCAAACCGCCTGAGATTGTTGGGTAAAACCACTGCGGCGAAGTGAATCAGGGGCCTGAAACTACGGGCGGATCACGGCAAAATATGCTCTGATCAGATCCATGACGCGACCCGAGATCGAGCTCCCGGATGATGTTGAGGCCCTAAAGGCCATGGTCCTTGCCATGGCCGAAAAGGCAGCCCGTGTCGATGCTTTGGAAAAGCAGGTCGATGACCTGGAGGCCCGCAATGCTGACGCCGACGAGCGTATCGAGAGGCTGACGCAGATCCTCAAGGCCTTCGATCGGGCTCGCTTCGGACGGCGCTCGGAAAAGCTCGGCGCATCGGCTATCGACGATGAGCAGCAAGCCTTTGTCTTCGAGGAGATCGAGACCGGCATAGCCGCGATTAAAGCCCAGGTCACGAAAGGCAGCTCGAATACGGATGGCAAACGCGCACCGCGGCCACGCAAGGGCTTTGCACCGCATCTTGAGCGCGTCGAGGTGGTGATTGAGCCGGAAGAGTTACCGGAACACGCGGGCAAGCAAAGAATCCTGATCGGAGAAGACGTCTCCGAACGGCTAGATGTCGTGGCGGCGAAGTTCCGTGTCATCGTCACGCGCCGTCCCAAATACGCTTTTAAGAACGAAGACGGCGTCATCCAGGCTGCGGCCCCGCCACACATCATTGAAGGCGGCATTCCAACAGAAGCACTTCTGGCGCAGATCGCCGTTTCCAAATATGCCGATGGTCTACCCCTCTATCGCCAGGAAGCGATCTACGCGCGGGACAAGGTCGAACTCGACCGCAAGCTCATGGCTCAATGGATGGGCAAGCTGGGGTTCGAGCTCGATATTCTTGCTGATTACATCCTGAACGAGATCAAGAAGGCAGAGCGGATCTTTGCCGACGAAACGACCTTGCCGACGCTTGCACCTGGATCCGGATCGGCAAAGACGGCGTGGCTATGGGCCTACGCGAGGGACGATCGGACCTTTGGAGGCAGCGGTCCGCCGATGGTGGCCTATCGCTTCGAGGACAGCCGAGCGACCGAATGCGTTGCGCGGCACCTCAGCGGCTATCACGGGATCCTGCAGGTCGATGGATACGGTGCCTACAGCAAACTGGTCCGCAAGGATGGAGGCAACGACGGCGTTGTCCTGGCTGGCTGCTGGTCACATAGCCGCCGGAAGTTCTATGAATTGCATGTTGCCAAGAGCTCGAAGGTCGCCACAGAGACGGTCGAGCGCATGGCAAAGCTTTGGGAGATCGAGGAAACCGTTCGAGGCCAAAGCCCTGAAGCTCGTGTCGCGGCGCGACAGAAGAGTTCGGCGGTGATCGTCCGTGACCTCTTCACACTTTGGCAGGCGACCCTTCCGCGGGTCTCGGGAAAATCCAAACTCGCCGAGGCTCTCCGGTATGCCATCTCGCGTCGAGACATCTTCGAGCGCTTTCTGACGGATGGGCGCATCGAGATTGACTCCAACATTGTTGAGCGGGCAATCAGGCCTCAAGCCATCACCAGAAAAAATAGCCTCTTCGCTGGTAGCGACGGCGGCGGCAGGACATGGGCGACGATCGCGACCCTGTTGCAAACGGCAAAAATGAATACCGTCGATCCTCAGGCTTGGCTGACCCAAACGCTTGAGCGTCTCGCAAACGGATGGCCCAGCAGCGAGATAGATGCCCTCATGCCATGGAACTACACGGCCTGAACGGCCTCAGCTTGCCGCTTACTCAATTGGATGCTTCGTCATATGACTACTCCTAGTGTTACCACTAGGACGGGCAGTCAGAAGCCCTCTATCGCAAGACGGCCTTCACCGTGGGCTTACGTTTCGTCAGATCCTGCCTGGGATTAGCGATCTCTCCGTCCAAACGCGTTGGACCTGTTCATGAAATCTGTTTTCGCTTGGCGCGTAATGCCGGATAGACACTGGAGAGCCAACCATCGGCGCCCTCACCGGTAGGTCATGTTTCAGCCGAGTTCGCCGGTGCGCAACGCGCTCCATATGCTGAGCGGCGACGGAGATAGGGAACGCACGGGCGGGGGCAGTCGGTCCCGCCTCCCTTGACGGCCGCTATGCTGAGGCTCCTGCGGCTGCCCTTGTTCCGCCCTTAGCGTGGCGAGAATTCCCGAAATCCGCCTCACGGCGCCGCTATGCTGATTTCTCCGATACTCTTCATTGTTTGATTGCAACCCGCCTGCGGACGGGTTGCCTGATCGTCCCTGATGACTACCGGCAGCCATGCGATCGGGCTGGCGGATGATTCGCATCTCACTCCATTAAAGCCGAAGATCAGTCAGTTTAACCCCGCCTCCTGGCTGACGCGGAAAGAGCTCAGCTTGCTCAGGAGGTCCTGAGAGATCTCGAATTGCCGCGCCGTCCCCCGGCCCATGGCGTTCTTCCCCATCGTCTCCACCAGCATTCCCCGCTTTACCAAAAGGTCGACCGTCTCCTTCACACCGCTGCGTGTTAGCTCGGTAATCTCAATTATATTAGAGAGGGTTAGCTTCTGATGGGCCTGAGTCATCGTATAGAGGATCGTCATCATGCCGATCTGCTTCAGCCGCGCCTGCGGCGTCTCGTCCTCCAGCGGATGGTCAAGAATCTCATGGAGAATGAGGCCGGAAAACGCAAGGTTGTGCCATTGAGTTTTAATCGCGCTTGTCATGTGATTTAACTGTGTTATATAAGTCAGTATAAGCACGGGCAGTCAAAGTTGACCTCCCCGAATGCAAAAAGGGCGTCGTCGTCTCGAAGGGTCCTGTCCATGAAAAGCCTTCTGCTGAATTCACTGCTTGCCATCTGCTGCACGGTGCCACCCTATCTCATTTCCGGCGATAATGCGCGGGCCGAAGAATGGGGATGCCAGGTTATCCTATGCCTTTCCAATCCCGGCGGGCCAACCCAATATGCCGAATGCCGGCCGCCGATCCAGAAGCTGTGGCGGGAGCTTGCCGAGGGGCACTCATTCCCGACCTGTAGCGGCGTCGGTTTTCAGAGTTCGCGGCCGGGCTTTGAACCCTATTATTGCGATGCGGGGTACAAGCTCACGACTGATAGCGGTCGCGGCGGTCGGCAAGCAACCTGCGTGTCGACATCGCCGCAGCCGGTGAGCAACAGCCTCTGCTGGGATGGGAACGACTATACTTCCCGCGACAATTCGGTCCTGTCGCCACATTGGCAGCGCGTGGACGGGCACCGCCAGTGCATGGGCTATCCGATAGTGCGCCCCAATGTGCGATCGCAGCCGCATTATATCGACGTTACCATCGACGGCGCCGGTAAACAGCGCGTCTGGTATTGATCCATGGCCGCGGCATTCGTTGACATTGCGCAAACCTGCGCGCCGATGGTTCAGGTTGAGACGCTTGCCGGCATTGTCAGCCTTGAGAGCCGGTTTCAGCCGTTTGCCATTCGCATCAACAGCGGTCCGCCGCTTGCCGCCCAACCCGCATCGAAGGCGGAGGCGATCGAGGTCGCCACGTCTCTGATCGCCGATCATCAGGATATCCAGATCGGCCTTGGCGGTATCGGGATCGAGCAGCTTCAGAAACTGAAGCTCTCTGTCGCCGACGCCTTCGATCCCTGCATGAACCTCAAGGCCACGGCTACGCTTCTCGACGGATACTACCGCGCCGCACTACGCGCGGGGGATCCGGCTCAGGCCGAAAGGGTGATGCTCCAGTCCTATTATGGCCGCGATGATCCATCCATCGGCGCCATAGTCAAATATGACGAGCAGGTACGCCAGGAAGCAAAGCAGTTATCGCCGACGCTTGCCTCGCTCACCATTGGCGAACGAGGTGACCAGGCCGGGTCTGGCGGGCAGCCACAGGATGAGGTGATACCAGCACTTCGCGAACCGCCTTTACAACCCACCCAAACCGTCGAGGCAGCATCCTGGGACGTGTTCAGCTCAGGGCGGCAATCCTCGGTTCTCGTTTTCCAGAATGATCGATCGGAGCTAAGCGAATGATCTCCAAAACCAGACTTCGCCTCCTTGCCGCATCCACGCTCATGGCGGCCGCCATTGTCATCTGCCTGGTCGAGCCAGCCTTCGCCCAGGCCGCCGGCATCGAAACCGTGCTGCAGAATATCGTCGACATGCTGACCGGCAATATCGCCCGTCTGCTGGCCGTTATCGCCGTCATCATCATCTGCATCGCCTGGATGTTCGGTTACATGGACCTCAGGCGCGCCGGCTTCTGGATCATCGGGATCGGCGGGATTTTCGGCGCCACCGAGCTGGTCAACACCATCGTCGGCAGCTGAGCGTGTCATGACGATCATTCCGAGCCTTGAAGACGATACGCTGTTTCTCGCCTGCACGCGCCCGGCAATGATCGCCGGCGTGACGATGGAGGCGATGGGCGTCAACATCATGCTGACGACCATCCTTTACATCACCGCGGGATCAATCGCCTACGCGCTGGTCGGGATCGTCTTCCATGTCCTGTTTCGCGCGCTCGTCAAGCACGACCACAATATGTTTCGGATCCTGATTGCGTGGGTCGAAACCCGTGGCCGCTCCCGCAACGTCGCCTATTGGGGCGGCGCCACGCTCTCGCCTCTGACGCTCACCCGGCGTTATGACGAAAGGGATCTCAGCTTTGTCTAACATTGCGACGCTCCGGTCGCGCGAGCTCGGGCCGGAGACCTTCATTCCTTATGTCAGGCATGTCGACGAGACAACCATTGCGCTCGAATCCCGAGCGTTGATGACGATGATCGCTCTCGACGGCGTTTCTTTCGAGACATCAGACGTCAGGGACCTCAACGGCCTGCACCGCAGCCTGAACACGCTCTATCGCAATATCGCCGACGAGCGGCTGGCGCTCTGGACGCATGTCGTGCGCCGCCGTGACAATGCCTATCCCGAGGGACGCTTCGCCAATCCGTTCTCCAACGGTTTGAACGCAAGATATCGCGAACGGATGGTGCGCGAAGACCTGTTTCGCAACGATCTCTACCTCACCCTTGTCTGGCATCCCGGCCGGGATCCTGCCGAAAAGGCGGCCAGGCTTCTCTCTCGACTCAGCAAGGCGCGCCGATCCGATACCGAGCTCGACGGGCAGGCTCTGAAGCATCTGCGTGACCGCGTGGCGGATGTCGTCGCCGGCCTGCAGCGCTTCGAGCCGCGGCTGCTCACCCTCCACGAACATGACGGGATCCTGTTCTCCGAGCCGAGCGAAGTTCTCCACCAGATCGTCGGTGGCCGGCGGGAACCGATCCCGTTGACGGAAGGACGAATTTCTTCGGCGATCTATTCCGACCGGGTCATTTTCGGGCGCGAAACCGTCGAGATCCGTCACGAGGCCGACAGCCGCTATGCCGGAATGTTCGGCTTCAAGGAATATCCGGCGACGACGCGCAGCGGCATGCTCGACGCAGTCCTGACCGCACCTTTCGAGCTCATCCTGACGCAGTCCTTCGCCTTCGCCTCGAAGGCCGATGCCCGAACGATCATGGGCCGCAAGCAGAATCAGATGGTCAGCGCCGGCGACAAGGCGGCCTCGCAGATCGCCGAACTCGGCGAGGCGATCGACGATCTTGAATCCAATCGCTTCGTTCTCGGGGAACATCACCTTGCGCTTGCCGTCTTCGCGCCCTCGGTCAAGGAACTGACCGATCACATGGCGAAGGCGCGCGCCTACCTCACCAGTGGCGGCGCGGTTGTCGCCCGCGAGGATCTCGGGCTCGAGGCTGCCTGGTGGGCGCAATTACCGGGCAATTTCCGCTATCGGGCGCGCTCGGGAGCGATCACCTCCCGTAACTTCGCAGCCCTGGCGCCCTATCATTCCTATCCGGCGGGCAAGAAGGACGGCAACGAGTGGGGACCGGCGGTCGCCATGCTCAAGACCGCGTCTGGCTCACCCTTCTATTTTAACTTTCACCACGGCGACCTCGGCAACACTTTCGTCTGCGGCCCGTCGGGTACGGGCAAGACGGTGCTGTTGAACTTCATGCTGTCGCAGCTCGAAAAGCACGATCCGCATATGGTCTTCTTCGACAAGGACCGCGGCGCGGATCTCTTCGTCCGTGCAGCCGGCGGTACTTATCTACCGCTGAGGAATGGTGTCTCCACCGGCTGCGCGCCGTTGAAAGCACTGGAATTCACGGCGGAAAACAAAGTATTCCTCACCGGTTGGATCGCCAAGCTGGTCCGATCCGGATCTGGCGAACTATCGATCACCGAGTTGCGCGACATCGCCTCGGCGATCGACGGGGTGGCGGACTTGCCGGTGGAGCGTCGCTCCATCGGCGCCCTGCGCACCTTCCTCAATAACACCGATCCCGAGGGCATTGCCGCACGTCTGCGACGCTGGGAGAGGGGCGGGCCGCTTGGTTGGGTCTTCGACAACGAAGCCGACGGTATCGGCATCGGCGCCAGGTTCATCGGCTACGACATGACCGATTTCCTCGACAACGAGGAGATCCGCACACCGTTGATGGCTTACCTGTTCTATCGCATCGAGCAGCTGATCGACGGGCGTCGCATCATCATCGTCATCGACGAGTTCTGGAAGGCGCTACAGGACGAAGGCTTTCGCGATCTCGCCCAGAACAAGCTCAAGACGATCCGCAAGCAGAACGGTCTCATGCTGTTTGCGACCCAGAGCCCGCGCGACGCCATTGTCTCGCCGATCGCCCACACGATCATTGAGCAGTGCCCGACACAGATCTTCCTCCCGAACCCACGCGGCGACCGGGCCGACTATGTCGACGGATTCAAGCTGACCGAGCGCGAATTCGAGCTCGTCTCGCGCGAGCTGTCCGTCGAGAGCCGCCGGTTCATCGTCAAACAAGGGCACAACAGTGTTGTCGCCGAACTGAACCTCAACGGTTTCGACGACGAGCTCGCCATCCTCTCCGGCCGGGCGGCCAATGTGGAACTGGCCGACACGATCCGATCTGAGATCGGCGAGGGACCGGAGGACTGGCTTGCCGTGTTTCACCAGAAAAGGAGGACAGCATGATCCATACAGGCAGATTGAGGCCGTTGCTTGCATCGGCCGCCTTTGTGGCTTCAGCGGTGCTGACCTATGCCCAGGGTATCCCGGTCATCGATCAGACCTCGATCGCCAAGCAGATTGAGAGCATCACGCAGCTCAAGTCCCAGCTCGACACCTTGAACCAGCAGCTGCAGCAGGCCCAACAGCTCTACGGATCGCTGAACAAGATCACCAACATGGCTGATGTCGCCAACCTGCTGAACGATCCGTCGATCCGCAAGGCGCTGCCGCAGGATTTCAACGCGATCGAGGGGCTGTTCAAAGGGTCTGGCAGCGGCGTCTTCGGCAGTTCCGCCTCGAAATTCCTTCAGGACAACTCCAGCTATCGCACCGATGCCGATGATTTCTATGCGCAGGAACTGTCGCGCATCCAGAACCAGAACGCCGGCCAGATGAGCCTCGGCCAGCAGATCTACGATGCGGCGACCAAGCGCATCGACGGCATCGATGAGCTTCGCCAGAAAATCTCAAGTGCTGCCGACGCCAAGGACATCGCCGATCTGCAGGCCCGCCTCCAGGCCGAAACCGCCTTCTTGCAAACCGACGTCTTGCGCATGCAGGGCCTGCAGATGGTCCAGCAGGCCCAGGTGCAGGTCGATGACCAACGGAAGGCCGAGGACTGGCGCAAGCGCATGGACACGATGGGAGCGGCGCTCAAATGAAGTGGCTTCTTTTTAGCGCGGCAATGCTTTTTCTGGCGGCCTGCTCCCCGCAGGCGGAGAAGATTTACACGGTCGATGAGTTCATGGCGGACGATGCTCTGCTCGCGAAAATCATCGGCGAATGCCGTAACAATCCCGGAGAACTCCGTGATACGCCCAATTGCCGCAACGCCGAGGCGGCCGACGGCAAGCTGCGGCTGGAGCGGATGGGCAAATCGTTGGGAGGCTGACGATGTATCAGGTCTTCAGCTTCGTCGACGGGCAGTTCAAGGCACCGCTCGAGAACTTCATTTCGTCGGGCACCTCCAATATCGCCAGCTGGGTCAGCGGCCCGCTGACGGCCGCACTTACACTTTATGTCGTGCTCTACGGTTATCTCGTTCTGCGCGGCTCCGTGCAGGAACCGATCCTCGAATTCGCTTTCCGAGCGATGAAGCTCGCCATCATCGTCATGCTGGTGAGGAATGCCGGCGAGTATCAAACCTACGTCACCAATATCTTTTTCGATGCGCTGCCGCGCGAAATCTCGCAGGCGCTGAACTCCGGCGCGGCGCCGAGCGCCTCCACATTCGACAGCCTGCTCTTATGTTCATTTGCAAGCTTTTTGGTCATGATTTTCCTTTCCGACTTTGACGACGGAGGGACCAGTGTGAAGCTGTTGAACAAAGGAGGAGACAGGGCGTTTTGACGACGGCTGGCATACTCTTATGCGCGGGTTGGATACCGCATTTCCGTTTGTTCGTCTGGGGCTACCTCGATCTAGGATCGGGCATGGACGGTGTCCGCCACATAGTAGGCGCGAGGATTCCCCACCGGAGCCCTGCCTCCATCTTTGTCCAACAGCAGATGACCTTTATGTTTCCACTAAAGCGTTGCTCTTCAAGCTGACCGATGAGGTCTAGCCTTTTGCCGTGGGTGCGACCTCCTGCCCGATCGCCCACAGGAATGCTGCCATTTCCCGAGCAATGGCAGTGACTGTGATGACCTTCGGCTTGCCTGCCGCCATCAGCTTGCGATACCGCGCGCAAAGCCTCACTTGGCCTTTCCAGGCAATCTCTCGAACTGTCCTCGGTAATCCCTCTAGCCGGGTCTGGATCTTCGGACTTACACGTGCGGGGAAGCGATACGTCCAGGCGCCTTCGATGAGGACCCGACGCACCCTTGCGTTGCCCGCCTTGGTGATCCCGCCCCGCTTGATCCGTGCGCCGGTTGAGCTCTCCGATGGCACGAGACCGAGATAGGCCATCAGCTGACGAGGATTGTCAAAGCGCCTGACATCGCCGATTTCGACGACAAAGGTAACCGCCGTCATGAATGCAACGCCGCGCATCGATTGGTAGGCGGCCACAACCGGGGCCATCGACCAGGATGCTGCAGTCTCCACCACCAACTCGGTCAGCCGGTCCAGGCGTACGCCGGCATCTTCGATGGCTTGGCAATATTCCGCCAACAGGATGTGGTGGGCGGGGTGATCGAAGGTCTGGCGTGCCAGCCATCTTGTATGGGCGCGCGTCCATGGGGTGCGACCGGTATAAATCCGGCCGTGGCGCAGGAGAAAAGACTGGAGTTGCTGGCGTGCCTGCTTCAACGCGCCGTTGGCAGCCTCGCGCGCCCGCACCAGGTCGCGGATCGCCTCATGAGCTTCATCCGGAACCCAGACCGCGGTCAACTCGCCCGCGCGGTGCAGGCGCGCCAGGCTGACGGCATCCCGGCGGTTGGTCTTCACCCGGTCGCCCACTCGCTTGGGCACCAGCGACGGCGCCACCACCACGCAGTCATGCCCCAGTTCGACAATCTGCCGGTAAAGACCGTAACCGGTCGGACCTGCCTCATAGCAGAAATGAAGCTTGGCTCCACGCTTGGAAAGCTTGTTGACCATCGATGCCACCGACGCCGGCTCCGAGGAGATGTCGCCGAAAAACCGCACCTCGCCGTTGCGCTCTCCATCCGCAACCGCCACTGAAATCTTCAGCTTCGACGTATCCAAGCCGATGAAAGTTACGCTATTCTCTTCCATGGTTCGCCCTCGCTTAAGCGTGGGGCTCGGCTCCGGCCTATCCAGAGCAATCCCCGAATTCAGCTTAGCGCGGGGGCGGGCCACCTTCACCCCACGAACATACGGTCTAGATAAGGGCCAGAGGTGCGCCAAAGAGATATGGTCGCGGGGCTCGTGGCCTATCGATATCGTCACCGGCGTGGGCGGCCTGCTGGTTATCGGCGCAAGTTTTCTTGTCGCGGCGATCGGTTATATAGTTTCGCTCTATGCCCGGCTGGCGCTTGCCATCGTGCTGGCAATAGGTCCGATCTTCATCGCGCTCGCCATGTTCCAGTCGACCCGCCGATTCACGGAATCCTGGATCGGCCAACTCGCCAACTTCGTCATCCTGCAGGTGCTGGTGGTGGCGATCGGCTCGCTGCTGATCACCTGCATCGACACGACGTTTACGGCGATCGAAAGCTATAGTGACGTGCTTATGCGGCCGATCGCGCTCTGCGCCATTTGCGTTGCCGCACTCTACGTCTTCTACCAACTGCCCGGCATCGCTTCAGCTCTCGCGGCGGGCGGGGCGTCGCTCACCTACGGCTACGGCGCCGCCCGCGATGCGCATGAAAGCACGCTCGCCTGGGCGACATCCCACACAGTCAGAGCGGTCGGCCGCGGCGCGCGTTCCGTCGGCCGCCGCCTGACTCCAGGCCGGACCGAATGACGGCCACCAATGCTTCAGATAATTGAACAGGTTTTTTGGATGCTCCGAATCGTTTTATCGCTTTTTCTGACCGCTGGTCTCGTAGGCTGCGGTTCGATGTCCCACCCGCTGCCGAAATGTGATGGTTATTCCCGCCGGCCGCTGAACCGCGCCATGTGGCAATGGCAGGACAGTGGAGGCGAGCAGCCGGCGACGCGGGGCGTTCCCGCTGAACCGACAAGCCACGCTGCCTCCTATGTGTCGGAACCATCTTCAGGCACACCGGCCGCTTTCGGGCATTTCGATGTCGCGGGCTCCTACCGTCCATGCGAGGGCGAGTGACATGGTGACCACGAATAACCTCAAAAGTTACTTCGACAAAGCCCGCCGGTTCGATCAGGACCGGATGATCCAGGTCGAGCGTTCCGCCCGCATCGCTTGGTTCGTCGCTGCTTGCGCCGGCACGCTTGCTGCCGTTTCCGTCTTTGCCGTTGCCGGCCTCACTCCTTTGAAAACCGTCGAGCCCTTCGTCGTGCGGGTCGATAATTCCACCGGCATCGTCGATGTGGTCTCGGCGCTGACATCCACCGCCGGCACCTACGACGAGGCCGTCACCAAATATTTCGCGGCCAAATATGTCCGCGCCCGCGAGGGCTACGTCTGGAGCGAGGGCGAGGAGAATTTCCGCACCGTCGCCTTGCTGTCGACGCAGCCGGAACAGACTCGATTTGCCGCAGTCTACCGCGGCAGCAATCCCGATTCCCCGCAAAACATTTATGGCCGCAGCGCCACGTCGCGGATCAACATTGTTTCCATCTCGCTGATCAACGCCAATGTGGCATCCGTCCGCTATATGAGGACCGTGACCCGCGGTGACGAGGTGCGCACCACGCACTGGGTTGCGACCCTGACCTTCTCCTATGCCAACGCTCCGATGTCCTCGACCGACCGGCTGACCAATCCGCTCGGCTTCGTCGTCAGCGAATATCGCGCCGATCCGGAGACCATCAATTGAGACCGCACTTTCTCCTTCCGCTCATCCTGGCCACCGGGTTTTCGTCTGCAGCGCTCGCCCTCGAGACGCCGCGCGGCGCCACGCAGGACAGCCGCATCCGTTTCGTCGACTACCAGCCCTATAACATCACCAAAGTCGTCGGCACGCTGCGGTCTTCGGTGCAAATCGAATTCGCCGCCGACGAGGAAATCGCTCATGTGGCGCTTGGCAACAGCGTTGCTTGGGAAGTGGCGCCGGCCGGCAACATCCTGTTCCTGAAGCCCAGGGAAAATCAGCCGGTGACGAATATCTCGGTCGTGACGACACGACGGGACGGCTCGACCCGCAGCTATCAGATGGAACTCACCGTCCGCGACGGCAGCGTCGAAGCCGGTCAGAACACCTATTTCTATGTGAAATATCGCTATCCCGCTGATGAGGCGGAGCGGCGGCGCCAGGAAGCAGCTGCGCGCGCGCAGGCGGCACAGGCCGGCGAGGCCGATCGCGTGCTTGCCCTTCACGAAGCTTATGGACCGCGCAACTGGCGTTATTCGGCGCAAGGGTCCCAGGCGCTCGAACCGCAAGCGGTCTATGACAACGGCAAGGTCACCACCTTCGCCTTTGCCGGCAACCAGGAAATGCCGGCGATCTATACGGAAAATTCCGACGGCAGCGAAAGCCTGGTTCCGAAGTCAGTCGACGGCAATCTCGTCCTCGTTCACGCGATCAGCCGCAAGTTCATACTGCGCCGTGGCGGCGACGTGCTTTGCGTCTTCAACGAAGCCTACGATCGCGTCGGCACCAATCCCGAGACTAACACGACGTCACCATCGGTCGAGCGCGTCGTCAAAGTGCCGCCCGGCGCGGCGCAATAGGAGGTGACATGGCCGAGGAAGAGATGACCCAGATTCCGGGCGAGCGCGCCGAGACGTCGGCCGGTGGCCGGCTCGACAATAACCCGATCCTCAAACGCGGCGTTGTCGCCTTGGCGATCGTCGTCTTTGTCGCCTTCGCTCTCTGGTCGATGCGAGGGCAGGACAAACCGTCAGACGGTGCCCAGCCGGAGCGGGTTGTCATCCGGCAGACATCGGATTTCGAACCGGCGAAGGAGCCGGTCCAACCAGTGGTGCCGCCGCCAGCAGTCCAACTCCCGACGCCTGTCGCCGCCGAGCGGGCGCCGACCGACGATGACAAGCTGCTCGACGCTGCCCGCCGTGCGCCGGTCATCGCCTATGGCAGCGAGAAATCGCCGGCCACGCGGCGGCAGGATCAGGATGCGGCGGCGGATCAGGCTTCGAATTATGTGCCGTTCGGCAACAATCAAGCAGGCCTCGGCTCGCAGGGTGAAAACGAAGACCAGCGCTTCCGCTTGCTGACGCCGACGCAATTGCAGGGATCGCGTGCCGGCACGTTGGGCAACCGCGATTTCATTGTCGCAATGGGGACATCCATTCCTTGCGTTCTCGAGACCGCGCTCTCCTCCGATCAGCCAGGGTTCACGAGCTGCGTCATCAACCGGGACGTTCTCTCAGATAATGGCCGCGTGGTGCTGATGGAAAAAGGCACGCAGATCGTCGGAGAATATCGCGGCGGTCTTCGCCGTGGCCAAAAGCGCCTGTTCGTTCTCTGGAACCGGGCGAAGACGCCGAAAGGCGTGATCATCACTTTGGCTTCGCCGGCAACCGATGCGCTTGGCCGGGCCGGCATCGATGGTTATGTGGACACCCATTGGTGGGAGCGGTTCGGCAGCGCAATGCTCCTGTCGATCGTCGGTGATGCCAGCTCTTATGCCAGCAGCCGGCTGCAGGACAGCGATGTCGACGCGCAAAACACCACCAGCGCCGGTCAGCAGGCGGCGGCGATCGCCGTCGAGCAATCGATCAACATTCCGCCGACGCTCATGAAACATCAGGGCGAGCTGGTTTCGATCTTCGTCGCACGCGACCTCGACTTCTCGAGCGTTTATCGGCTTCGCGTGACCGAGCCCCGCAATCGCGTCTACGACCGTGCTGTCCTTGGGGATTTCAGCCCCTCCTCGAAGCTCGTGACAAAATAGGTTCGGCAATGACTGAAGCTGCCGACGCCGGCGTCGTGCGCGAACTGCTTTCGCCGCTATCACGCTTCCTGCGTGACAAGACCCTCTATGAGGTCATCGTCAACCGGCCAGGGCAGGTTGTCACGGAGGGGAGACAGGGATGGCAGACCTATGAGATGCCCGAACTCTCTTTCGACAGGTTGATGCGTCTCGCCCGCTCGGTCGCGAGCTTTTCCAATCAGGCGATCGACCAGACGCGACCGATCCTGTCGGCGACGTTGCCGGATGATGAGCGGATCCAGATCGTCATCCCGCCGGCAACGACGAGGGGAACCGTCAGCATCACCATCCGCAAGCCGTCCTCCGTGTCGCTGACCCTTGAGCATCTCGATCATGGGGGATTGTTCGCCGATGTTTTGCGGGTCGACGGCGACGGGAGCCGATCGGACCAAAGGCTGTTGGAATACTATCGCATTGGCGCCTACAAAGCGTTTCTCCGGGAGGCGGTGTTTGCAAGAAAGAACATCATCATCTCCGGCGCAACCGGGTCGGGAAAAACAACTCTATCGAAAGCGCTGATCCGCCACATTCCGCAAAGCGAGCGGATTATTTCGATCGAAGACACTCCGGAACTGGTGGTCCCGCAGCCCAACCACGTTCGACTGTTCTATTCCAAAGGCGGCCAGGGATTGTCTAAAGTCGATGCGAAGGATCTGCTGGAATCCTGCTTGCGCATGCGGCCCGACCGCATCCTACTTCAGGAGCTCCGAGACGGCACGGCATTCTACTACATCCGCAATGTCAACTCCGGCCATCCTGGCTCCATCACCACCGTCCATGCCGACTCCGCCCGCCTCGCCTTTGAGCAGCTGACTTTGCTGGTCAAGGAGTCGGAGGGTGGTGGGGACCTCGAACGGCACGACATCCGCGAGATGTTGACGATCGCGGTCGACATCATCATCCAATGCAAGCGTATCGACGGCCGGTTTCGGGTGAGCGAGATCTACTATCGAGACGCCACGACTGACCTCGGCCGCTCTTCGTCGGATCGAGCTTAACGGGTTGCTTCCGGGCCTCTAACAATTCTGTCGGTCTCGACCGTCAGTCCAATTGTGCTGCCTTCTCACGCAGGACCACTGAAAACGCGCGGAGCCCCTGATGGTCCAGTGCATCAATGAATTCGTGAACCGCCGGCACCGTCTTGCGTAAATTCAACCGGGCGTGCCTGATGCTGTCGATCAATGCGCTCGAAAAGGTGGAATGGAGGCCCACGAGGAAATTGTCTGGCGATACGCAGGTCACCCCATGAGGCCGAAGGTCCGCGGCTGGGAAATCCTTGAGATTCCACGTGACAATCACAGAAGCCTTTCCGGCGATGGCTGCAGCTAAAACATGACGATCATCCGGATCCGGTAGCGAGAGGTCGGGGATGAGAATTCGGCGGTTGCCGACATCGGCATCGGGCAAGACTTTTTTGATCCGATCACGGGTCGCTTCCAGACGGGGGAAGGGTATCTCGGGTGAGCCGATGGCCAGATTGCGAATCCACTCGGCGTGGATGTCGTCGGTCCAGCGTGCGTCGACGAGACCGTCGAAAGCACACTGGACCAAGACATTACGCAAATGGAAAGGGTAGAGGACGCAGGCATCATAGACCGCGACAGGCGGCTTAGAGGCCATGATTGACGATCAGATCCTCTGTGTCCTCGGCCAGCGCGTCGAGGCTTTTCTGGCGAGCATCGAGCTTGGCCTTGAGCGAGAGAACATCCTTCAACTTGGCTCGGCGGTGCTTGCCGACATAGCGGAAGGGCAGATCGCCGCGATCCATGCGCAGCACCACGAGAGGACGTGAGATGCCGAGGATGGTGGAGGCGTCGGTCGGGCTCAATTCCTGATCTTCCGTGAGCACGGCAACACGCTTGCCGCGCAACAGATGATCGAGGAGTGCTTCGACAGGCGCGAGAGCCGAGGCTGGGAGAGAAAGGGTTTGAAGTTGTCCACTTTCACGGCGAATCCGTAGTTCCAGTTGGTCGCCCTCCGCCAGATTTGGCATAGGCGCGACGGCCTTGCGGTCGCGATCCGACAATTTGGTAAATTGAAGAACATGGCTGGTCATGGCGAACACCTCTGACCATGTATATAGGGCAAGTCGCTCATAACTGCAATAACTGAAATATCCTCCGCTTTCCATCTCCGATTTCCGGGTGCCATAGGAGCGCGCGGCGAACGAGCTCGACCCGCCAACTTGAAGCGTGGGTTACCGCCAACGGCAAGCGCTCCGCTTCCGATGTGATCGTGCAATGCAAAGGGGCCGCCTCACCAACTATGCAGAAAAATAGGGCCGCTGGAAAACCAGGGCCCTTTAAGGTGTGAAGGTCAATAACCTCCAGAGGGGAACAGCTGATACGATGGCACTGGGAGGAAAACCATCGACTGCATCAACTGGAGGCAATATGCTCATATTTTGACCGCTTGGTAAAACATTTTTTGTGCAGTGCAGCTATGCAGAAATGGCAGAGAGTTCTCTGGGCCGATTTGACCGGGATATAGCTTCACGCATTCGAGATCGCCCGGGCGATGGCTTCCTTTTAGGGCGCCTACGTCGCTGACCAAGGAGGCTGGTGTGGATCATGGCAGCCGCGGCATTTCGCCGTCGGCCACACGCCAGATCCACGGCGTCATCTCGGCTCTCGCGGCGATCATCTCATTCAGTGCAACGTCATAGTCTTCGTCGGCCTTCGTCGGAACGATGAACATGGCGATCGGCGCTGGCTTTGCCTCCGGTAAGGTCACGGAGGCAATCGGCTGGTCGCGCGAAAGATCGAACCGGAGTCCTTTCACGCTTCTTCGCTTCAGGCTTGAGAGCCGCTCCAGGAGACGCTGTTCATGGATGGTTTCGAACGGGATCCAGTTCTCGTTGACCACCATCAGCGCCACTTCCTCGACCGAAGCTATCCCCGCTCCCGAAATGCCGAACGTGGCGATGACGATGAGATGAAACCCCTCGTTGGATCGCCACAGTTCCAGTTCGGTTTCATATCGGGCATTCAACCGTTTCCACGCACCCTCATCGAGCATGAAGGGGAAAGGCAGGTGGCGCACCAGCATCTTCTGGCCATCGCGCGCTGAGGAAAATTCCTTTACCTCTCCGACGGTCATCATCAGTTTCCGCGGACCGGGACCGGTTAACTGGGCTCCGGCCAACATCGCTGCGCGCCTGGCGGAGATCCCTTCCTTGTCCTCCTGATGAAACACTTCCGGCACGAACAGGATGTCGCTAAGCGGACCGCCGCGGACAATCATCTGTCGCGCTGCGTTCAGCAGGCTGCTGCGGACGCGACCCCAGCCGCGTCTCCCAGCCCACAGCGCCGTCCATTCAGTCAGTTCCCCTGTCTCCCAGAGATAATGGAGCATGGCCTTGAGCGACAGCTTTTTCGGATCGTTTCGCACCGTTTCCGACGGCTCCGAAGATGAGGCCGAAGCCGATCGGTTCCCTCGTTTCGACAGCGAGAAATCGAGTTTCAGCACAGCCGCGCCCGTCGCTGCGTCGATCTGGATGGCATTGCCGATCAATGGACCAAGACCCGACAGCTCATATGGCGGTTCATAGGATGGGCAGCCGGGATCGTGATCTCGTCCTGAAAGCGGCATCCGTTTGATCAGGAATTGGCCATCCATCCGGGCGATATACATCGGCACCGGCGGTTGCCGACACGGGCAAAGTGGCCTGAGCTTCTGTTCGTAAGCGCGTTCGAGCTGCGGCAGAAACTCTGGAGAACTGTCGTCGAACGCCTGGTTGCCGATCAAAAACTGTCGCACGTCGTTCCTCCCTTGCCTGGCCAAAGGCTGATCGAGCCGTAAAAGGAAGGCGTAGCATGAGCTTCGCGGACTTTACTAGCGCAAAATAGTTAGTATGTAAATGTTACGGCCGCTGGGGCCGGATTTCAACGCCAAGGCAGGAAAGAAGATACGTGCATTCCAGCCTCCAAAAATTAAAATTAACGATCATGATAATTAGAAGTCAACGGTGCGTTGATTAGAAGTCAGCCGGTCAAAATGTAGAGGCTGCGCCAGCATGAAGTGAGTTCTAATCGCGTGCTACCCAGCCCTTCGAGCCGGCCGGCACTGAACCGCCGATCACCTTGCCGCCTTCCGACTGCCCGATGGCTGCCGGCGTCTCTACATCGCAGCTGACGCCGATGCGGCCGGCCGGCACGTATCGAGGGATTGAGCTACCGCGCCCAGGCGCTGGGGATCCTGCCGCTAGTGCTTGCCCCGGAGTTCGGCGACTTCAACGAGGATCTGCGCCGGCTCAGTCCGGAACGGCTCATCGCTAATCTCAGGGCGCAGCTCGTTCTGAAACGCTCTGGCCTTTCTGCCCGCATGATCGAGCCGGACGGGGAAGGTGAGGGCGTGAGGGCCTACAGGATGGCAGGTCTCTGCCGGTCGCCGCACGGGTAGGCGCCCGCCCGCGGGCCTGCCGAGAGGCGACCCTTACCATGCGGCGGGCGGGCCTTCAGCGGGTCGCTCAGGTTTCTTCCCCTAGCTTGGGCCGCGTGCGGCCCGCCATTCCTGGCACAAGCCCCGCCCCGCCTCGTCCCCAACCGACCGTTTCATCTACGAGATGCAGATCTACGGCCATCGCCCCTTCCAGGATGAACCGGACCCGCGTCCGCTGCCGGAGGAGCCGGTCGTCCAGTCGGCGCTGACCGCCATGTTCGATGCTCTATTCGAAATGCTCGGCGATACCCGCCTGGAGCCCGATCTCGAAGACCTCCTGTGGTCGACGGTCAATCTCTTCCACCGCGCCGGCGAGCGCATCCAGCGGGAGCTTCAGCGTAATGAGGATAGCCAACGCAACGGTCAGCGCGAGCAGGACGGCTCGGAGGTCAAGAGTGTCGAGTTGGAGCGCCTCGTTGCCGAAGGCATCACGCTGCTTGAGCGCCGCAATGCCTTCGAGTTCATGCGCGCCTATGCGGGCGACCACTTCGAAGCCAATGCGGCTCGGCATGGCGGCCGCGGACGGGCTCCAAGGTCAGCCACGCCAACATGACCGCGGCGATGATCGACTCCAGAGACTTTCCATCCGCCCGCCGGCGCGCCGAGACCGAAGTGCTGATCCCGGCAGGCACCAAGATCGCCTTCGGCGGCGGCATCGACTACAATGATCACGAACGAATCTGGGCGAAACTCGATCAAGCCCTCGCCAAATATCCCGACATGGTGCTGCTGCACGGCGGCTCGCCGAAGGGCGCCGAACGTATCGCTGCCTGCTGGGCAGAAGCGCGCAAGGTGATACAGATCGCCTTCAAGCCGAATGGACGAAGCACGCCAAGGCCGCACCGTTCCGCCGCAATGACGACATGCTCTCGGTCATGCCGGCTGGCGTCGTCATCTTCCCCGGCTCCGGCATTACCGGAAATCTTGCCGACAAGGCCCGCCGACTTGGCATCTCCGTTTTGGCAAGCGGCGGGAGATGGCGCGTAAGCGCCATCTGTCCATACGGCTGAAGGAGATGCTTGCATTTCGCAAAAATTGTGTACACATTTGCCGCTGAAACGGAGCTTCGCCATGACCCAATCTCGGCAGCAGATACCATCTCCCCGCCGTGTCGGCGTGCGGGAATTTCGCGGCAACCTGACGTCTTTCCTCAAGCAGGTCGAAGACGGCCAGCGGTTCGTCCTGACGTCGCATCACAAGGTTGTCGCCGAAATCGGCCCGCCGTCAGCCGGCGTCGTCATGCGGAAACCAGGCGCGTTGCGCGGAAAGATCAAAGTTGCCGATGACTTCGATGGTCTGCCGGCGGATGTTCTGAAGTCCATGGAAGACGGGACGTGAGGCTGCTGCTCGATACACATGCCTTGCTGTGGTGGCTGAACGACGACGAGAAGCTAGGGAACCATGCGCGTCGCCTTATTGGCGATCCCGAGAATGATGTCCTCGTCAGTGCTGTCTCCCTTTGGGAAATCACTGTGAAGCTGCGCATCGGCAAACTTGATGCCGATATCGAAGAGATTGTTGCGATTTTGCCGGATCAAGGTTTCGACCGGCTGGATATCTCGGACGCGCATCTTATCGCTCTCGCTGCTCTTCCACTTCATCACCGCGATCCTTTCGATCATCTGCTCATGGCGCAAGCCGTGGCGGAGGGAGCGTATTTGGTTTCGGACGATCAAAATGTCGCGCTTTATGGCATTCCGTTTGTGACTTGCTCCGATCCTGTTGCCTTGTGATCTCACCGAGCTTGGCTCCGCGGATGAAGCCGGCTCAGATCGTTCCGGTTGCGTGTTTGCCAATGGCGATGTACCTGGCGACCCATCGGCGGCTCAGGTGCTTGGGAGCGGGCACGTTTGGGGAAGATCACTCATTCGACGCCCGCGTGAACAGCTTCACCCGGGATTGGAGCATGGTCTGCAGACGGCAATGCGGTGCCGCGGCGACCTCGCCGATCAGCAGAAATGTTATCGAGGTGCTCACAGCCTGCCGCAGCCGGGAGCGGGCGAGGGTATTATGTTGATCGACATGCGGGCGAAGCGTCCGTGGAGTGTGCGGCCAATATCCCCAGTGCTTGGACCGGGGGGCCATGGTTGTTGTCTCCTTCGATTGCCCCGAACCATTCCCGTTTTATATCGCTCGTATAGACGACCGCCTGCTTTGGCGGCCAACCCCTGAAGGGGTAAGACTCGCCCGAAATTTTTGCAAAATTCGATTTCGGTTCGTTTATCCTGGTGGAAAATAGAATTTTGCAAAATTTTCAGGCGAGCTGACCGCAGCAGGTCGGCCGTCTCTTCGTGCGCCATCGGGAATGGTCCCGAGCAACCGGAGACAACAACCATGGCCACCACGATCGCAACGCTCACGCAGAAGACCGACGGCATCCTCGAAGGCGTCTTCGCCACGATCCGGGTCAACGCCCCGATCGCCATCGTCCCAAATGCCAGCAAGGCAAGCGAAGAAGCGCCCGACTACCGCGTCATTCACCGCAAGACGGGCTTCGAGATCGGCGCCGCCTGGAACCGCATCGCGCGGCAGACCGGCGAGGAATACCTCTCAGTGAAGCTTGAGGCTCCCGAGATCGGTGTGATCTTCGGCAATCTCGCACCGGCACCCGGCGGCGATCCTAGCAAGAAGGTGATCCTCTGGAACAGCCCGAACTGAAGAACAAAGCGAGCGGCCCCGAGCAATCGGGGCCGGCTTCGCCGTATCTCAGGTTTTGCGCGCAATAGCGGGATTGAAAGCGGGCATCGAGCCCGCCTTCAATCCTCCTGTCGTGCCACACGAGACCAAGGACCCTGTCTGCTCAGATACTTGAAGTCTGCCGTGAGGCTCGTGCCGCCTCAAGGACTTCGCGGCCCCTCCAATTTTCAGCCGGCGCCCTGAAGGGCACCGTCAGAAAATCGGTTTCTCTATTCGGCCGTTGATTTCAAGCATCTTTTTCTGGGCGCAGCTTCTCCAATGTCCACATAGCTTGGCGATTTCGACCGCAGGCCCTTGCTTCTCTTCGAGATCGGCACCGTGACCCTCTCATGATGGATTTAGGAACAAGATGGAACTATCTCCTTTCGCGTCCTGGCATCCAGTTGGGTGCCGGCACTACCGATTTTCCGTTCTCATCTTATCCTTCGTCCTGCGGACGATTTCACTCCGCGCTACGCGGAATTCCGATTTCTTGCGTTGATGCTCTCAAGCGGTGATTCAAGTTGTTGCAGCGCGTTCCTCTTTGGCCCAGCGAAAGTCGGTCTGGTCCTGCCACATGCGGTGCATGATCACAGCCAGGCGCCGAGCGATGGCAACAAAGGCTTTGTTGACGCCTCTACTTTTTGCGATCCGCATGCCCCATGCTCTCAGCCATGACCATTTCTGACCTCGAGTCAGAAGCGTAACGGCCGCTTCGTACAGAAGCGTTCGCACCATGGTATCGCCACTGCACGATACCTTGCCGACCCGGCTTTTCTCTCCCGATTGATGAGATGCTGGCGTCAGCCCGACGAACGCGCCGACGGCTTTTGAGTTCTGAAAGCGAGCAGGGACATCGATGGCGCTGCGATAGGCGAGCGCGACGACAGCTCCCACGCCCGGCACCGTCATAAGCCTGCGGCAAATCCCATCGTTCTTCGCAATTGCCAGAAGCTGACGATGAAGAATGTTGAATTGCGAGCGGATCTCGCGCCTGGCCGCCAGCAGCGGCTTTACAATGGCGAGCAGCTCTTCGTCATCATCTATCAGTTCGCGTATTCTCTGCTCGAAGTTCAACGTGCTTACGATGCCGACCTTGAGGCCAAAATTTCGGAGAATTCCCCTCAAGTCATTCTCTATGTCCATAGCCTTGGACTGAAGCATCTTCCGGGCTCTGAGCAGGGCACGCTGCTTTTGGCTTGTGATCGTTTTCACATGGACCGGGCGAAAGATGTTGACGCGCATCATCTGGGCGATCCCGCGGGCGTCGTTCCGATCAGTCTTGTTGATCTGCGCTGTCAGGAAGGCCCGTGTGTGCCTTGCCTCGATGCAGAAAACGGGAAGATTCGCCTCAGCGAGCGCACTGTAGAGCCATTGAGACAAGGGACCAGCTTCGAGACCAATGCGTCTGTACTGATGGCCGCTCTCCGACAGAACACGTAAAAGATCTTCGGGGTGACTGGGCACCTTTGTCTCCCGAACGATCCTGCCCTCCGCATCCACAATGCAAACGGATGTCTCTTTCACGGAAATATCGAGGCCGGCAAAATACTGCATGTGCATATCTCCTGAGATGGGTTGGTGAGCGTTGCAGCGTGCAGCATAGCCGCTGGCTGGGCGCAGGCCGAATACTCCATCTCCTCCGCTCGCCGGCTCCGCCGGTCGCTGACGCGATCCTTGACCCGGCCCGATCCTCACGACCCCGGGCGTCATCTTTCACATTTCAGGAGACGACGACGATGACGATTGCACTCGAAATTCAGGTTGAGGAACTGCGGGCCGAGCTCAGGAACGCCGATCCGGCTGAGCGCCGCCAGATCGAAGCGGAGCTGGAGATCGCTCGGGCCGAACTGAGGGTAGCGATCGCCGAGCAGGAGGGCGCCATCGACGCCGCGCCACCCTTCTGAGGCGGCGTTTGCCTCCTCGCCTGGGCCGGCACGCCGGATCGACCGGCGCGTCGACCCGAAGCTGCGCTTCACGCCGATAATTACCGGCAAGGACCAGGAAGACTTCCGCGGACAGCCCGGACCGTGGGTTCCCGTCCGACATTTGTGTTCGGCCTATAGCCGCGCGCCCGTTTTGATCGGAGAAGTTCGAGGAACATACGGACTGCATCCTCCTCTCTGTCGAAGTGATGCACCATGGCTTGTCCGATCGTTCCGATGCGTCCCCATCGCCGCGTCAGGCATGGTGTGCCGAACAACGTCGGTTCGATTGCGAGCGCGTAGAAGCGCGCCATGTTTTTCGTCGCGTCCCTGCGTTCGATGTAGAGCTGATAGGGTTGAGTGAGCATGACGGAGAGTCGCCTCTTCCAGCTTTTGCGTCTAACGACACTTATGAATCGGTCGGCCCACACCGATTCATTTTTGTGATGATCGTTGAAGCCGAAGATCATGGATTTGGGCGAGCCGGCCAATCGGCGGCCGGGTGCTATTCGCTCCGCTCACGGAGCCCGAACACCGTCTCCGCCTCCGGTCACGCCCCCTCTCGCGGAATGACGTGAGCGAATTGCCCAGCCGCAGGGCGGCGGTTCTATCCTCGACACCTCCTGCCGGCTCACGCCGGAAACGGTCGCGTCCCCTTCGGGTCCGCGGGTCTCTTCTCTCTCTGACGTCCAATTTTACTCCAGCAAATCCGGCGTCAAGGACGGCGCGTCTCCCCCAATTTTTCCGCTGCTGCGTTTCACTGCGCTCTGGAAAAATCGGTTCCCCCGCTTGCGAGCCGCGTTCCGCGGTCCTTGACCCCTCTTTGCAAGAGAGTGGCCGATCTCCGTCATCAACGAAGGAGATCACATTATGACAACCGATCAGAACCTCATACTCTACACCAAGTTTGCCGGCTTCCGGCTCGTCGTCCTGGCAAACCGCTTCGGCTGCGACAGCGATTTTTCGCGAGAGCTTCACGATCGCCTGGTTGAGGGGCTCGACGCGGCAATCGATCGGATCAGCGTCATCATGGAATTGGAACGAAGTGTTCTCATCGGGGAGGATGAATTCGCCGAATATCAGCTGGAGGGCGAGATCGAGATTTTCGGGCGCTTCACTATCAATCTGCTGGACGAACTCGAAATTGATTACGACACGCATGAATTCCGCGTCAACGGCGGCGATTGGATGAGCGCTTGGGCTGCCGACGACACTGGCGTCGATATCAACTATCCTGAGCTCGTTGCGCTGATTGCGGACGAACTCGGCTCGCTGGCGCCGATCATCAAGGATATCACGTTGGCAACTCGCATCCCGGTCTATGCGGGGCGCGTCGTTTGGTCATGGTGGTAGCAGCACCATCTCACATACTGAGAGGCGACAGACGAGGTTGCCTCTCAGTTGCCGATGGCCCTCAAGTGAGCCGAGGAAGGACGGCTGCGAAGTTTCACAACAATCGCAGTAATGTTGTAAATGCTGTAAATTCCAGCGATAGCAAGGAAGCCCAATGCCGAAGCCAAGCGGGACGTATTCAACCAGTGACCTCTCACGTAAATCCGGCGACATCATCGCCGAGGCGCTGCGTCATCCGGTGACGATCACCCAGCGGAACAAACCCCGGCTGGTTCTCCTCAATATCGAAGATTATCAGCAACTGATCAGGCAGGCAGACCGACGCACCGTCGGCACTATCGAAACGATGCCCGATGAGCTTTTTGCCGAACTCGAAAACGCCGTCGACGCCTATGCCGGCGAGGACGAGGTGGGCCGCTCATAAAACCACGATCATAGCACCGGTTTGACGAAACGATTGACCTTCGCTGCCTGATCCATCTCCTTTCGCCGGAAGTAGATCGCCCGGCCGCAGCGGATCGGACTATGCCCCTGGACGATGATGATCTGCTCGTCCTTCCTCATCGACTGGGTGATCTCGTGCGGCATGATCAGCGGCCGGCGCTGGAAGTTGACGTTCTCGGATCTCCTGGATGCATTGTTCTTCGTGTCCCAGCCGATGTTGCGGGAACTGCCCTTCACCTCCACCGTCATCTCGCCACATTGCGCAGAGAGGTTGCGCGCCGTGTCGAGCGCCTTGATCGCTGCGTAAGAGGCGAAAGCGCAGCCATCGATCCATGACGTCGCGCCATCCTTCCCGAAATGCCGCTCCAACTGCCCGACCGACTGGTACATCAACATCATCGAGATGCCGTACTTGCGGCCGCGGTCGCGCGCCTCCTCGAGCACCCTCATGTAGCCGAGCAGATCGACCTCATCGAGCATGAACAGCGCCCGGCGCTGGAAGGCGCCGTCGGCCTGCACCATGGCGTTGATGAGCGAGCCGATGATCACACGAGCGATGCCCGGATAGGAGCGCAAGATCGATGCGGAGATGTTGAGGAAGACGTCCTTCTTGCCCGAAACGATATCACCCGACTTGAAGGCATTGCCGCAGACGAGCGCGGCATAGCTGTCGAGCGACAGCCACTGGGTATCCTTCGATGCTGTGGAATAGACGCCCGAAAACGTCTGCTCGGTCATGTTGGTGAAGACGCCGAGCGTTTCGCGGATGAAGGCCGAACCGGAATGCTCCTGAATGTCGCGCAGCATAGCGAGCACCGAGGGCTCCGGTTCGGAAACGATCTGGCGGAGACTGCGCAAGCTTCGCCGGCCCTCATATTCGGGCGAGAGCATCACATGGGCGAGCAGACCGGTCAGGAGGTTGTGCGCCTGGTTCTGGAAGTAGGATCCCGTCGAGCTTTCGAAGCGAAGGCTTTCCGACAGCAGCATATGGGCAATGCCGACGATGTCCTCTTCCTTTTGCTTGGATGCTTCGATCCCGTCGAGCACGTTGAAGCCCATGATCGGGTTCGTCGGATCGAGCACCATGACCTCGCGCCCGAGCGCATTGGTGCGGTGCTCGACGACCATGGGCGCGACCTCAGTGGAAGGATCGAGGCAGATCATGGGTCCGGTATATCTGAGCGCCGTCGGCACGACGTTGCTGGTCGTTTTGTATCCGCCCGATCCCGCGAAAAACAGCATATGGGTGGAATCGAAGTCCTGTCTGTAGGTGAGCAATGGCGCCTTCCCGCCCTGTCCCCATGTGCTGCGATCGTTTACATCGAAGGGAAGCGCATGGATGATTTCCTTGTCGACCCGATAGCGCTCGCCGACGACGATTTCCCCATCCGGCGGAAACAGTTTTCCTGCTGCCGTCATGGGCAGCCAATCGGCATCTCCAAATATTCCACGCCGGGCACGTTTTATTTCATCTGGGACGACGACGGAGATGCGGGCCGACATCGCCACTGCCATGAAGCCGGCGACGGCGGCGATGACTGCGACCATATCAAGATAGGACAGCGCTCGATCCCATGTGATCACTTCGGCCTGCACAGCAGGTGCAAGCCGGCCGAATTCGCGCAGCGCATAGAACGCGGCAACACCGAGAAAATACAAAAGGCTTGCCATGGCGACCGGCCTTCGCCGATGCAGCGGCAAGGCCCAAACTGTCAGAAGTCCGGCAAGAGGTCCGAACAGTAGAGGCGGCACAGGTGCTGCGCGCAGGAACCAGTGTTCTATCTTCCCGGACATGCCGGCGGCGAGTCCCGGCCATCGCCAGCCAACAATGTAGATTGTGATCGTGGTGACGGCGATCGGTACCAAAACGAGTAACAGGCTCGGATGCGGTTTCCCTCTTAGGCCCATCTTACTTTCTCCTCGAGATGCGATGAACCGTTCCTCAGAGAGGAGACCTTGAAAGCCTCTTCGCCGATATCGCGCAGCCGCCGATGCTCGATGGAGCCTGGGACGAGCCTTGCCATTTCTATGAGGCCGCCGAGCAGGAACGCCCGATCCGCCTTCGATAGCCCGGCTTTGACGACGATCCCGCCGAGCAGGATCTTTTCGCGCGTGTCGCGCTTGCGGTCAGCCGTCATGTGGAACCTGCCCCTGCGCTCCAGCGCCGCTATCTGCTGGTCGACGCGTTTGAGGAGTGGGGCCAGCGGCGCCTTTCCTTTCCCCCTTCCGAAATCGCGCGGCGATTTCCTCGATGATCCGATCGACCTCCTCGTCGGCGATCTCCATCTCCGCCAGCCCGGTTCTGGTCGCGGCGCGGGCAAACCGCTCGGCCGATTTAACTATCAACAATCGTTTGCGTTCGCGCAGCTTTTCGATCTGGGCGTCGAGATCGGAAATCGATGATTTTGTCGCCATTCCTGGTTCCTTTTCTGCTTTGATGTCGAAGGTGCGATTATACTAACTAGAATAAAACAGTAAAATGCGCTACCGTGCAACCAGAAAAGCGGCATCGGCCCTTCGGTCCGATCTGTTTGAGGGCGCAATATACGTCGCTGTCGCGACGTGCTTGGGCCAGTCTGGAGACGCCAGTGGCGATCATGTTCGTCAGAGCGCAGGTGATCAGCAGGGGATCGGGACGCAGCATCGTCTCGGCTGCCGCCTATCGCCACCGCGCCCGGATGATGGACGAGCAGGCGGGAACGTCGTTCAGCTATCGCGGTGGGGCGGGCGAACTGATGTATGAGGAACTGGCGCTGCCGGATGAGATCCCGGATTGGCTGCGGTCGGCGATATCAGGTCAGTCCGTCAGCAAGGCCAGCGAAGTGTTTTGGAATGCCGTTGACGCCTTCGAGACGCGGGCAGATGCGCAGCTCGCCCGCGAACTGATCATCGCGCTGCCGGAGGAGCTGACGCGGGCCGAGAATATCACGCTGGTGCGCGAATTCGTCCGCGACAATCTCACCTCGAAAGGAATGATCGCCGACTGGGTCTATCACGACAAGGACGGCAACCCGCACATCCACCTGATGACGACGCTCCGGCCGCTGACGGAGGAGGGGTTCGGGGCAAAGAAGGTTCCAGTGCTTGGTGAGGGTGGCAAGCCGCTGCGTGTCGTCACGCCGGACCGCCCGAACGGCAAGATCGTCTACAAAGTCTGGGCGGGCGACAAGGAAACGATGAAGGCGTGGAAGATCGCCTGGGCGGAAACGGCCAACCGGCATCTGGCGCTGGCCGGACATGACATCCGCCTCGACGGTCGCTCCTATGCCGAACAGGGCCTCGACGGCATCGCGCAAAAACATCTCGGGCCGGAGAAGGCGGCGCTGGCGAGGAAGGGCAGGGAGCTCCACTTCGCGCCGGCCGATCTCGCCCGCCGCCAGGAGATGGCCGATCGGCTGCTTTCAGAGCCGGAGCTTTTGCTGAAGCAGCTCGGCAATGAACGCTCTACCTTCGACGAGAGGGATATCGCCAGGGCGCTGCACCGTTATGTCGACGATCCCACCGATTTTGCCAACATCCGCGCCAGGCTGATGGCGTCGGACCAATTGGTCATACTGAAGCCGCAGGAGATCGAGGCAGAGACAGGAAAGGTGTCGGAGCCCGCGGTGTTTACGACGCGGGAGATGCTGCGCATCGAATACGACATGGCGCAGTCGGCGCGGGTTTTGTCGGAGCGTCGCGGCTTCGGTGTTTCCGAGCGGAATGTGACGGTGGCGATCGAACGCGTGGAGAGCGGCGATCCAAAGAATCCGTTTCGGCTCGATGCAGAGCAGGTCGATGCTGTCCGTCATGTCACCGGTGATGGTGGCATTGCCGCTATTGTAGGCCTTGCCGGCGCCGGCAAATCGACGCTGCTTGCTGCCGCACGTCTTGCCTGGGAGGGCGAGGGACACAGGGTGATCGGTGCAGCCCTTGCCGGCAAGGCCGCGGAAGGGCTGCAAGACAGTTCCGGCATCAAGTCGCGGACGCTTGCCTCCTGGGAACTGGCCTGGGCCAATGGGCGCGATACGCTCCATCGCGGTGATGTGCTGGTGATCGACGAGGCCGGCATGGTGGCCTCGCAGCAGATGGCCCGTGTGCTGAAGATTGCCGAGGAGGCTGAGGTAAAGGTCGTGCTGGTCGGCGATGCGATGCAGCTGCAGCCGATCCAGGCCGGTGCTGCCTTCCGGGCAATTACCGAACGCATCGGCTTTGCAGAGCTTGCCGGCGTGCGCCGCCAGCGTGAGGCCTGGGCACGTAATGCCTCGCGGCTGTTTGCCCGCGGCGAGGTCGAGAAGGGCCTCGACGCCTATGCCCGGCATGGCCATCTGGTCGAGGCAGGGTCACGCGAGGAAACGATCGATCGGATCGTCTCCGACTGGGCTGCTGCGCGCAGAGAGGCAATAGAGCGATCAACGTCTGAGGGCGGGGATGGCCGCCTTCGCGGTGATGAACTGCTGGTGCTCGCCCACACCAACGACGATGTTCGCAAGTTGAACGAGGCGCTGCGATCGGTGATGACGCAGGAGGGAGCGCTTGGCGAAAGCCGCAGCTTCCGGAGCGAGCGGGGCGCACGGGAATTTGCCGCCGGCGATCGGATCATCTTCCTGGAGAACGCCCGCTTCCTTGAGCCGCGCGCCAAGCACTCCGGGCCACAGTATGTGAAGAACGGCATGCTCGGCACCGTCGTTTCCACCGGCGACAAGCGTGGAGATCCGCTGCTTTCGATTCTGCTCGACAACGGCCGCAAGCTCGTCTTCAGCGAAGACAGCTATCGCCATGTCGATCACGGCTATGCCGCAACGATCCACAAATCGCAGGGCGCCACCGTCGATCGCACCTTCGTGCTGGCAACCGGGATGATGGACCAGCATCTGACCTATGTGTCGATGACGAGGCATCGCGACCGCGTCGATCTTTATGCGGCCAAAGAAGATTTTGCGGCAAAACCTGAATGGGGACGCAAGCCGCGTGTCGATCATGCCGCGGGTGTGACCGGCGAGCTTGTCGAAACCGGCCAAGCCAAATTCCGGCCTGATGACGAGGATGCCGACGACAGCCCTTATGCCGACGTCAGGGCGGACGACGGAACCGTCCATCGGCTTTGGGGCGTGAGCCTGCCGAAGGCACTCGAGGAGGCCGGCATCCAGGAAGGCGACACCGTGACGCTCAGAAAGGATGGTGTCGAGCGGGTCAAGGTCCAGATTGCCGTAGTCGACGAGAAGACAGGTCACAAGCATTACGAGGAGAGGGAGGTCGATCGCAACGTCTGGACGGCCAGTCAGGTCGAGACCGCTAGCGCACGACAGGAGCGCATCGCGCGGGAAAGTCATCGGCCGGAACTCTTCAATCCGCTCGTCGAACGCTTGTCGCGCTCCGGTGCCAAGACGACGACGCTCGATTTTGAGAGCGAGGCCAGTTACCGCGCACACGCGAACGACTTCGCCCGGCGCCGCGGGCTCGATCATCTCTCGCTTGCCGCAGCCGAGATGGAGCAAAGCCTTACCCGGCGCTGGGCGTGGATTGCCGCAAAGCGGGAGCAGGTGGAAAAGCTCTGGGAGAGGGCAAGCGTGGCGCTCGGCTTTGCCATCGAGCGCGAACGGCGGGTCGCCTACAATGAAGAGCGGAGCCAGACGATGGTCGAAGCGACGTCCAGTGACGCGCGAACTGCATCCCACTCCGTCTCGGGCGCAAGTGCTGCTGAAACACGCTATCTGATCCCGCCGGCCACGTCCTTTGTCAGCAGCGTCGAGGAGGATGCGCGGTTGGCGCAGCTTGCGTCGCCGGCCTGGACGGAGCGGGAGGTGATCCTGCGGCCGCTGCTGCAGAAGATCTACCGGGATCCGGATGCAGCGCTCGTCTCCCTGAATGCACTGGCGTCGGATATCGGGGTCGCACCCCGCAGGCTCGCCGACGACCTTGCGGCAGCCCCTGGTCGGCTTGGCCGGCTGCGTGGCTCCGAGCTGATCGTCGACGGAGGCGCGGCGCGTGAAGAGCGCAATCTCGCTGTCGCGGCCGTGAAGGAACTGCTTCCGATGGCCCGTGCCCATGCGACCGAGTTCCGCAGGAACGCCGAACGGTTCGTACTGCGCGAGCAGACGCGCCGCGCGCATATGTCATTGTCGATCCCGGCGCTCTCCGAACGCGCCATGGCACGTCTGATGGAAATCGAGGCGGTGCGCCGCCAGGGCGGGGACGATGCCTACAAGACGGCCTTTGCGCTTACCGCCAAGGATCGATCGGTGGTGCAGGAGATCAAGGCGGTGAGCGAAGCTTTGACGGCCCGCTTTGGCTGGAGCGCATTTAGCGCGAAGGCGGATGCGATCGCTGAACGCAACATTGTCGAGCGCATGCCGGAGGACCTCACGGATGAACGGCGCGGAAAGCTGACCCGCTTGTTCGACGCCGTGCGACGCTTTGCCGACGAGCAGCACCTCGCCGAACGTCGGGATCGTTCGAAGGTCGTCGCCGGCGCCAGTGTTGTTCGGGGCCAAGAGACAGAGAACGGACCGGGGAAGGAGAATGTCGCCGTGCCGCCGATGCTTGCTGCCGTCATCGCGTTCAAGACGTCGGTCGACGATGAGGCTCGATTGCGGGCGCTCTCCAACCCTTTCTATCGCCAGCAGCGTGGCGCATTGGCCAACGCGGCAACGACAATCTGGCGCGATCCGGCTGAAGTCGTCGGCAAGATCGAGGAACTTCTCCAGAAAGGTTTTGCCGCCGAGCGCATTGGAGCCGCGGTGACCAACAATCCTGCCGCCTATGGTGCCTTGCGTGGTTCGGATCGCCTGATGGACCGGATGCTGACCTCTGGCCGAGAGCGGAAAGAGGCTGTGGCGGCCGTGCCGGAAGCTGCAGCGCGCCTGCGCGCGCTCGGTGCGGCCCACCTCAATGCCCTCGATGCCGAACGCCAGGCTATCACGGACGAACGGCGGCGCATGGCGGTTGCCATTCCAGCTCTTTCGAAAGCTGCGGAAGAGGCGTTGGCGCACCTGACGGTCGAGGTGAGCAAGGACAGCAGGAAGCTGAGTGTTTCCGCCGCTTCCCTCGATCCGGGCATTGGCCGGGAGTTTGCCGCTGTCAGCCGAGCGCTCGACGAGCGCTTTGGTCGCAATGCCCTCGTCCGGGGTGACAAGGATCTTGTCAACCGCGTGCCGCCGGCGCAGCGTCGAGCTTTCGAGGCGATGCAGGAGCGGCTGAAGGTCCTGCAGCAGACTGTCCGTCTGCAGAGCAGTGAGCAGATCATAGCGGAGCGGCGCCAAAGGGCTGCTAGCCGCGCTCGCGGCATCAACCTCTGAGACTCGAAGAAAAGCGGGGGGACGAAATGGTTGGTCGATTGGAAAAGCACTACGACCCGATTGTCCCGAGATCGATCTTCCTTTGGGTGGCGGAGCGGTCGAAGCTACTGTTCGTCCGTTCCGCAGCGGTCGTTGTAGAGGCGATTGCAGGTTTCACCAGATCGGGTGCCGTCTGCGTGAAGCCACTCTATAGCCCCCTCGGACACGGACGTGGCCAGAAACAAGCCTGCTTCCAGCAGCGCGCGGATGCCACAGAAAGTGACGAGGTCTCGCGCTGAGACCGTGAAGAACAGGCTTTCACTGGTCGGCCTTATGATCGCGCCTCCACCTTCGAAAGCTAGAAACCTGTCAGGTCCCACGGAGACGAGGGATTGGTAGAAGTTCTCGATTTGCGTGCAGATCTTGTCGGCAACGTGCTGCGTGCGCGTGATTGCGACACACGCTTCGGCGACGTGCACGCACTTTGGAACATCTTCCTCACCCGCGAATGATGGCGCTCGTGGCAGGACCAGATGCGCGTTGCACGGCGGGCTCAGCTCAACGAAGTGACGGACTTCGCCAATCGATTTCTTCATGCTGTTCCTGCCTATTTGGAGAAAAAAGGCTTTTAGAGGTGGCAAAGCGCTGAGGGCTGCTCAACGTGATGGAGCGCTTTCTGCTGACGCGAACGTTGTTCCAGTTGAGGCTCGTGAAGACGTGACGCAGTTGCGCTTACGCGACGGTGAAGATGAGGAATCGCTAAAGGGTCCAAGATCGCCCCGATAGCCGCCTTGCTTCGGATTCCGGGTAAAGGCGGTAGGGAAGGTCCGCATAGACATATTCTGCCGGAATCGCGGGTGGGGACAGCTTCGATAGGAACAGGTCGAGATTCTCCTGACTGTTGCTGGAGACAAGCGTGTAGAAATTGCCGCTGTTCCAGGTGACGAATGAGTGTACGAAGAACCGGCGTAGTGTTTCGCTCATCTTCGAAAGGGTGACTTCGTTTCGATCCATTCGCGTCAGCACCGTCTCTTCCTTCGCGCGAATGTCTGACGCGCTGAAGAAGCGAGCTTTGAAGCTATGGTCCTTCTGGCGTTCCCGTCGCCGATATTCCTCGTCGTCTTCATGCCTGAACTTCTCGACGAACATGAAGAGCCCATTGGTCTTGAGATGCTGCTCCACGAAACGGATCTGATCGAAGCGATTTGATGAATACATCTGGAAAGTCGTGTCCTCGAGGATGATATCGAAACCGCCGCCAAACTTTCGAAGCTCCACGTCTTCTTGGATTCTTTGCGATGTCAGATGATGAAATGGTCCGTGGAAAAACATGGCATGAGGAGGAACGCCATAGGCATAGAAGCTTCTGAGGTTCTCGACGTTGGGACTGCAGGACAATGTTTCTATCCTGCCATTGCCAAGTTCGCCGATCACACGGGCCATCGTCCCCTCGGCCGTGCCTAGAGTGTAGAGCTTCAGCCGCCCCTTTCTGGCGCGCGCATATCTGAGGATCGCGCTGCCCATGCGGCACTCCTCTTCGAACCGGTAGGGTATGCTGCACAAGTAGTGCTTATCGAACGGGCCTTGGCGCAGCGGGTGAAGGCCTGAAAAGCGCCTGAACGTCATGTCCAGTGGGAACAAGCGGCGATCGAGCTCAGGCGATCGAACAGGCATTCCAGCCTCTCCGGACGCGGTTGTCGAAAAGAATTCGGAAAGCTCGTTAAGACGAGGTGCGCGGTCGCACTCTTCAATGAAGTCGGCAAATTCACGCATGCGAAAGCCTGCCTTTCTCTCGCACCATCGCGTTTTCCGGGTTTCAGGGAGGAAATCGCGCATCCCGAAAAGATTGCGCCCTCAGCGACGATGCTCCCAGAAGATGATCGTGATCATCATGTTTTCGCATCCACGATTTTGATCGGGTTTCACGAAATTGACATGAAATTCGACCTGAGGTTAAAGCCGGGTATTTTAGCAACTTCGGGTGAGGTAGGCTCGCTGCCTGCGGTCTTTTGAGGAGCAGCTACTCGAGTGGGAATCCTTCCAATAATTCAGCCCGAACGGATGAAGAAGTCACAAGGGGAAACCATCCTTCACCAACAAGGCCTCTGGAGCCATGCCCGCGCCGATGTCGTTCGCCGGCGCGGTCTGGGGCGACAGGTCATCGACGTTGTCGCTGATGACCACCTGATCTTCCTCAACATAAGAGGTACTGCGGCTTCCGGCGAAAACTTCCTGGACGGACGAAGGGTCGAGTTCAGTCCGCGGCCGGACGGCTCGCTCGTTTATATTCCCCCCGGTTGCCATTGGACCGGTTGGGACGAAGGGGATGCTGAGGGTTGTTATCTTATGATAACCATGACGCGAGACTTCTTTTCCAACCTCACGACCAAGCTGTCGCGCGCCGGCACATTACGTCCGGAACTTGGATTTAGAGATCTGCCGATCCAATGCTTGGCGCGGCAGATTGCCGGAGAACTTTCACACGACGATTCCATGGGGAGTCTGATCGTTGAAGGGCATCTTGCGGCTATCTTCGGACTTCTGCAGCGCCGCTCCGGTACATCTGGCAGAGTGTCTCGAGGAGGATTGGCGCCTACGGTTCTCAAGCGGGTGATAGGGCGGATTGAAGCTCACATCGATCGACCTCCGAGCATGCGCGCTCTAGCCGAAGAGGAGGGATTGACCTACGAGCATTTTTCCCGCGCTTTCAAGCAGTCGCAAGGCTCGACGCCCTACGGGTTCTATAACCAGCGCCGTCTTGAACGCGCGACCGACCTTCTCCGCACGACTGCGATGAGCGTGACCGAAATCGCAATCGCCTGTGGCTACGCCAGCGGGAGCCACCTCTCGACCAGATTTCGCCGAGAGACGGGATTTTCACCCGCCGAGTACCGGGCACTCTGGAAAGAATAGGTGGTTCTGGACAAGAGATAATATCAAATTCATGAAAGCCGCCAACTATTCAGGGGAATAACATGTCCTCACGAACCTGCCAGTAGGGAGTGTGGATGAAGTGGGCGCGACAGAAAGCAGTTGCATTGGGTGTTATGCCTCTCGCGGCGTCTATCTTTTCTGTGTTCTGGCGTCGGCCACCGGCCGCAATGTCTACTTTGTGCTGGCGGCATGGGTTGCGACAGATGTCAGCAAGAGCGCGAGCGCTCTCGCCATCCTTTTGGCGCTCGGCAGTGCCGCTGAGTTGCTCACCAGCAATATTGGTGGGGTTCTAGTTGATCGATTTGATCGTCGCTTCGTCTGTATCGCTTGCGATTTATCCAGATTGATCCTCATATTTTCAACGGGCATTGGTCTCTCGTTCGGTGACCCACTTGGTGTTCTGTGCCTATCGTGGACCACCTTCGCGTTCCTCGACAGAACCCATTCGACTGCGCTGCAGGCCATCATTCCAGACATCGTTCGTCCTAAGAACCTCACTTCATTCAATTCGGCGTCTTATATTGCGATGCAGGCGGGCAATCTCATCGCCGCCATCGTCACCGGGTACAGCTTAGCTGGCATCGGCATGAATCTGACGTCGATCCTGCCTGGCGCCTTTTTCGGCCTATCACTGTTGGGGCTGCTGGCACTCGGCCGACAGCCGCTTTCTCGTTCTCGATCGGATTTGCAGGCAAAGAGCATTCGTCGGATGGATCTGTTGCCGACGACCTTTGTCGTTCACTCACTGAAGGCCAACGCAGTCATGTACGCGTTGACCTATGCGATGGGCATGCTTGTGAGTGTATTGGGCGCCGCATATGTCACCCGTGAACTCAAGGGGTCGGCGCTCGAGTTCGGTTATCTCGAGGCAGGTTGGGCCCTCGGTTCGATCGCGGGGTGTTCAGTCCTACTTCTCAGAAGGGCGCGTCCGCGACGGCAGAGCATCCTCTTCCAGTCGGTGCTCGCCGGCGTAGTCCTGTTGGGCTTTCCTGTTTTCCAGAGCTTTTTGTCCACGCTCGTCCAAATGCTGTTGCTTGGCTTCTGCTACAACCTCACCCGGATTCTAATCGATGTACGGGTTCAATCGACTGTTTCGATCGACATTTTGGGGCGGGCGCGGAGCCAGATCCACACGATCTGTGTTTCGATAGGGCTTCTTGCTTATGGCATCATCGCGACCATCGGAGACGCAATTCCACCGTCGGGGATTTTCGGCCTCTTCGGGGCGCTGATGGTGGCCGTCGCGCTCTTCTTTCATTTCAATATGGATCGGGGAGCGCCGGTGGAAAGCCGGTTCGTCTGAGGATGGAGACGTCGCCCAATACCGAATTGGTATCAAAAAGTGAGGTGTTGGCCCTCATTTTTGAATTATTCCCTTGGTTGCGTCAGTTTCAGCAGGCATCGCTGAACGACTATGCAAAAGCGGCGTTCACGGTGGGGTCGGAGCCATCGGGTTGCGTCGCGCGCAGCCAGGCAATGTCTTTATTGCGCTCACACGTGGGGGCCGTCGCGCAACGTCACGGTTATTCAGCCGAAGCCGTGTCGAGCTTTCAAACTGAAATCGAAGTCGCTCCGGTGCTGCAGTGTGGCCCCCACCTCCACCTGTTGATCGAGCCTGACGCCTTTTACACCCATCTGTTCTCCCTGATGGGACTTCGCGCGCATGGCAGGACATCCTATATCTCCTACGCTTGCTCGACAGTGAAGTTCGTAGAACGCGGTCGCAAGGGTCCGGCCTGGCTCCACGTCGATGGCGATGCAGTCAATGTCTTCGGGCTGTCGCGCAGCAAAATGATCCCCTACAGCATTCTTGGCAGAAACGGCTGCTACAGATTCCATCTTCAAAACGTCGACAGGCCCGGTGATGACTCGGAGGCAATTTCGAGCTTGCGCGACCTTTTGCCTCGTGGCGAATTCCAGTCGGCGGCAGAGGCGATCAAAGCGGCGAATCTTTGCCTCTGGGAGCGGTATTTTGGCAGCCAAGTCGACTTTCTTCAGCTTGATGATAGCGACGTTGCCGATCTGGTCGCGGACCACCTTTCCGATGGCCGGTCCTGGCTGCGAGGCTCGCTGATCGAGGACCGGGCATTCGCGATGCGCCTGATCCATTGCATCGATCAACTCGCTGACACGGTGTGGCGTGGCTGGCTGAAAAACTCGACTCATTTTTTCTGGGGCTGCACTGAAGGACGGCTTTTTCCGCTTTGGCTGGATGGCCGGTTCCTCCGGTCGAAAGCGCCCGAAGATGTCCGTGTTGAATTCTCGCCGGCAAGTCTTGTGGAGGCCTTGAGAACTGGCCGGATCGTGCCGAACCTTTTGCTGATGTTCATCGTAACTTCGATCCTGCCTGGCGTGCGTGTTCTCGGTGGAAGCCGGCATACGATCTATTACCCGTTGATGCGCTGGGCATTCTGCGAGGCGTTGAGGAGCAGCCATCGTGACGCACAGCTTCTCAACGCTTTGTCGAACGACGAACGGCCAGGGGTTTGGGGCCATCGGATCATCTCCTGGCCTTGCGAGCCGCTTTTGCTGCTGAATGCGGTTGGCCGTGGGAGTATTGCAACGCTTCTCGAGCAGTTCGGCAAGATGAGCATTATCGACGCTTGCGGGTCCTTTTCCAGCTTCACCCAGGACCCCTTATGGGCGGAGCTCAACGCGGCATATTCCTCTGGGAGAGTGGACAGGCACTCCTCGCAATGGGCGTTCCGCTGATCGCACCTCTTTCAGTCTCCTTCATCACTTTACCGCCCGAAGCGTGACCTCTCGCTCTTTGAGACAAGTGTCCGCGCGTGAAGCGAAGCTATTGAATCTTGTAAAGAATTCGGTTGCACGGCGGGCCGATTTCCACTATTTTTGGTAGCGAGGCAGTACGCGCTGCCTTGGGGATTAGAACCCCCTACGAGCGGTTGGTGCCGGCCGATTCGGCACCACACTCCTTGACCTTCGGTCGAGGAGCCTGTGGCGTATGTCCAGGTTCCTCGGAACTAAAGGCCACAGGGCCGTCTCGTACGGTGTTCTAACTCCCCGATCAGTGGGTTGAGCGAGTTATTCCGCGGGGGCGCACCGCGCGAAACTCTCCACACGGGGTGTCCACCATGAAGCGCTATTCAGCAGCCCAGGTCCGACCTTCGAGGCCTGCGCGAACCGAACAGCCGAATGTTGCACGCGAGTCGGTGCATCCAGTCGATCGACATGTCGGACAGCAGATCCGCATGCGCCGAATGCAGTCGAATGTGTCCCTGGGGGATCTCGGCGCCGGCATCGGGGTCAGCTTGCAGCAGGTGCAAAAATATGAAAGCGGCAAGAACCGCGTCAGCGCTTCGATGCTCTACGAGCTTGCAAATTGCCTCAAGATCCCTGTCTCAAGGTTCTTCGAGGGCCTTCCAGATCCCGAAACCACTCAAGACCAGCAATTCACCACCGAGATCGATGAGAAGATTGCCTACATTTCCACCGCGCAGGGACGGCGCCTGATAGAAGATGTTTTGCTCCTTTCCCCGCGAGTGCGCAGTCGCGTCGTTGCCCTCGTCAGCTCTCTTGTCGACGAACAAATGGAAGAACAGAAGAACGTTTCTCGCTAAAAAGAGACAACGGAGCGGCGGCTGCAAAATTGGTCAGCGGTTCGCAGAGTTCTCGCCGCGTGCTGCAGGTCTATTCCGCATCTACAAAGCGATCTGGCCGACGTTCTTCTCTCGTTCAAGCACAGTGCCGAAACCGGCACTGCGGTCGGCAAGGTCATCAAGGATGTCTGCCGCCATCCCGCCGTCGGCAAGCACAGGGAAGGGGAGGCGATCGCGGTCAGGATTCGATAAGGCCTCAGTTCCACCGATCACAATGGGACGCAAGTGGATACTCTCCAGCCGTCCGCTAGATCCAAAGTTGCAGGTCGCGATAACGCTCCTCCACACCTCCGGCGGGCTCCATTCCTGTTCGTCCCTTTCCGTATGGAAGAGGAAGTTGCCAAGGCCGTAGAAAATTGGCGTATTCCGATATATCTCAGCCGCTTGAAGGACCGGAGCGCCATGGCTGACAAAGAGGCCTGCGCCGGCATTCACGCAGTCGTGCGCGAATTCCCGGACCCAGGCGGGGACTTGCTGCCAGTTCGGCTCCCAATGGTGATGATGCAAATATACGATGACGAATGTGTCGCGGCCCGCTTCTTCCGCGATCGCCGAAAGGTGAGCCCGGGCGCTGTGCCGGTCCACCACGATGCGGCGAGCGGTCTCGTCTGATCTGCGAAACACGGTTCCATAGAAATCAATTTCGTCTTGGCCGTTAAGATTCGGCGGATCCTCCGGCTGGGCATAATTGGCGCGCTCCAAAGGCGAACTTAGAAGATGTTCCTGAATGGAGCGAAGCAGGTTGAATGTTCCCGTTTCCAAGTCGAATACCCTGGAGACCTTCAGCCTATTGATGCCGGGCCTTGCTATCCTGTCCTGGCTTGCGTTCTCGGCGTACATGAAAGACGGGCCCGGCCCGGCATCCATGGCAATGAGGGCAACACTCCGGGATCCGAACGTCATTTTCTGTGCCGTGGAAGCATGATGCTTGTTATGGCCGATGCCGGCATGCAGGAAATTGTGTGCCGCAACCTCCTCCAGCGTCGACAGTATCCCCGGCGGTCCGAGATCGAAGGCATGGTTATTTGCCAGGGCCAGGCTATTGAAACCGAGCTCCTTCAACGCAGGCAAAACCTCCGGTGTCGCGGCGCCGAAGTAGCTGCCTTTGAGCGGCCATCCACCATGACGACCATAGATTGTCGTCTCGAGATTGGTGAAGGCAATATCGCTTGCTTTTAGGATCTCGGCGATTTCAGCGAGCCGTGGATCGCTGATGGCTCGAAGATCATGACGAATGAGCGACTGGCCGGTGACGGCAATGGAAAAGGGTGCGGACATATGGTCTGCCTTCGATCTTTGGAACGGCCGATTGCTCACGCGCTGTGGCTTCGGCGGAAATACGGGCCTTAGAGCCAGTGCTAGTTTGACGTACGCGGCGAAACATCGATCTTGAACCACTGCTCGCTCAGCCGCTTCAAGGTTCCGTCACGCGTGGCGGCCTCGATGGCGCTATCGAATGCCGCAACGAGTTCGCTGTCGTCTTGCCGAAGTCCGACGCCGACACCCGGGCCCCACAAGCCACCGGAGAGCTGCGGGCCGTAGAGCGTTGCAATCCCGCCATCCTTGCTGTCGAGAAAGGCCTTCCAGGTGAAATAGTCGGCAAGGCCGCCATCGATGCGCTCAGCCACGAGATCGAGATGCATGTTGTCCTGGGAATCGTAGCTCCTGATCGTCGCGACCTTTCCGAACAGTTCATTGAGCACCGCTTCCGAATTCGATGATCGCAACACGCCTAGAGTTCTGCCGTTGAGAGCGGCTCGAAGCTCCTCGATCTTTGCCTGCTTTTCAGGGTCGATAGTTGTGAGGTCGAGCTCGGCCGACGTATCCGTGGGCGGAAGATTGAGATCTTTGCGTATGACGAGTTGGTTGAAACCTCCGGCGTAGGGCTTGGAAAAAGCGATCGATTTCTTCCGCTTCTCAGTTATCGCCATGCCCGACATGATGGCATCGAACTTTCCAACGGTGAGCGCCGGTATGATTCCGTCCCAGTCCTGAGGCACGAAAGTGCACTCGAACTTCATCCTCCGGCAAAAATCGCGGCCGACGTCGATGTCAAAGCCGGCGAGCTCCCCTTGGGGGGTGATGGCATTCCAGGGCGGCGAAGCACCTTCAGAGGCGATTGTCAGTGTCTTCCTGTCCATTGCTCCCGCGTTGTTGGCGCAGACGACAAGAGACAGGGCAAGCAGAAGTGTTCGTTTCACGACGATGTTCCTTTCATTGCTGAGTTTGATTGTTGGCGTCCGGGATGTGGGCTGGCGTCAAGTTTCAGCCGAGGCGAGAGGCGGCTTTCCGTTCGCTCTTCGAGGTACAGGTTGCGCCCGCGGTGGACGCTTTGCCGTCGGCGTCCAACGCGTCTCCAGCATCTGGAAACCTTGCGTGATCAAGAGGGTAAGCAGCAGATAGAAAGCCCCCGCGGCAATGAAGACCGCGTATGGGGCGAATGTCTCCGACACCAGCTGTCGGGCGAGCCCGGTCACCTCAAGCAGCGTGATGGTGCTTGCAAGGGAGCTTGCCTTCAGCATTCCAACCACCTCATTTGCATAGGCGGGAAGAGCGATCCTGAGGGTCAAAGGGAACACGATAAGACGGGCAGTGTGAAAACGGGAAAGGCCCAAGGCTTTGGCCGCTTCAATCTGCCCACGCGGGACCGCCTGGATCCCGCCGCGCAGAACTTCTGTCGTATGGGCGGCGCTGTTCAGGGTGAAAGCAATGAAGGCGCACCAGAATGGCTCTCGCATCACGGCCCATAGAAAGCTTTGACGGACGAGGGGAAGCTGGCCAATCCCGTAGTAAATCAGGAAAAGCTGAACCAGAAGTGGCGTGCCGCGGAACGCATAGGTATATGCCAGCACGGGCGCGGAAGCCCACGGATTTGATGATGCCCGTAGGAAGGCGAGCGGGACCGAGACGGCGAAGCCTGCGGCAAGCGATGCGAATGTCAAAACCAGAGTGAGAAGAAGGCCGCGGGGAAGGGTGAGAAACGCTTCAAGCGCGATAGTCATGCTCATTGCCTCAACCTTTCATCGCCGGGAGCGAATAGCGGCGCTCCAATAACCGGAACGAAAGAAGCGACAGGCTTGTGAGGGCGAGGTAGATTGCAGACGCTGCGAGATAGAAGGGGAGTGGAGCGCGCAGTGAGCCTGCGCCTATATAGGCGACGCGCATGACATCCGTCAGCCCGACGACGGAAATCAGCGATGTATCCTTTATCAAGGAGATGCAGAGGTTACAGAATGCCGGCAGAGCGATCGGGATCATCTGGGGAATGATGATCAGAAACCAAATCTGCGAGTTCGAAAGCCCGAGTGCCGCTGCAGCCTCTCGTTGGCCTGGTGCAACCGCGTTGATCGCACCACGGAATATTTCCGCGGCGTACCCACTGAACACGACGGTCAGTGCCGCGACACCGGCCGCAAATGCATTAATCTCGATGTAGCCACCGGCAATCGCGCTCAAAAGGGCGGTTCCGCCGAAATACGTTAGGAGGATGATCAGAAGTTCCGGAACACCCCGGATGATGCCCGTGTAGGCCCGCATGCACGATGAAACCGACTTGCGGGTCGAGTTGCGGAGAACGGCAATAAGCAAACCTAATAGGGTCCCGAAAGCGCAGCTCAAGGCAAACACTAAAAGTGTGTTCTTCAATCCAGATAAAAATTGATCTACAAATGCGTACAATGAAAGTCTCCAATATTCTAGCGAGCGCACCGAAATCGGAAAGGTATTCTCCCGACATATACTAAGAGCTTGCCGAGATTTAACCGAGGGTAGATTGGATTTATTAGCTTAACCAGCGCTCTAAGTTTGGCGTATGTCAAAAATATACTTTGACTTGCCGCCGTCAATTTATAAGATTCAGGAAGTTTTGATAAGCGCAACTTATGAGGCGCGTCGCTCGACCACGATTGAGATTCCCGGCCATGGAAATCACCGACTCCGGAGTGAAGATCCGCCACCTTCAAATATTGCGGGAGGTTATGCGCGCCGGCTCGGAAAGGCTCGCAGCGCAGATGTTGCGAATAACCCAGCCGGCGGTCAGCCAAAACATCAAGCAGCTAGAGGAGACTGTCGGCTTCGCGCTCTTCCGTCGGGAAAACAACAGGTTGATCCCCACCGTCAAGGCATGGGAATTTCTACGCACGATCGACGCGGCGTTTGCCGGACTTGATCGGATCGGACCGTCAATCGACTTCCTGCGGAACAACGATACGCGAATGATCGGCATCGCGGCGCCAAGCGCTTTCTCCTTCGCGACCTTGCCGAAAGTGGTCAAAAGGATTCGGGAGAGAAGCCGCTCTTACGCCGTTCAGGTGAAATCAGGAACTTATGAGCAGATTGCAGATCATGTGTTAAACGGCCGCTCGGATCTTGGCATCTCCCGATTGCCTCTTGATGAGCGCATTCTTGATTGGGTGCCCGTCGGCTCGGCCACCAACGTATGTCTTTTTCCGGCCAACCATCGATTTGCGGCACAGCAGCTTGTCACTGCCGAAGATCTTGCTAGTGAGGCGATCATCGATATCGACCCGCAAATTGCCTCTCACCAAATGAGCGTCAATGCCCTTCGATATATGGGAACCGCTCCTGACATCGCCGTGGAATATGACGCCAATGGCCATGACATTGGCTATGTCATGGCAGGGATCGGCGTTTCGATTACGAACGAGATCATTGCGAGCGAATATGCTGAATTCGACGTTGCATTCCGCGAATTTCAGCCAGGGGCAACATATCACTACGTCGTCGTTTGGCAAAAAGATCGAAAGCTGAGTGATAGCCTAAGATTTGCATTGGAAGAGATAGTCGCGGCTTTGACAGATCGGGCTGCTTGACGATCGCATCGAGGTATGACCCTCGCACCGGAAAACAGATGTTGCGAGTTCATGCTGAACCGCGAGTTGTGCGCGTAAGCTTAGAGCGGGATGATTTTAGGTAGACCCGTGAGAAGGATTCCCTATGACGCAAATCAGATTCATCCTTCTGGCCGGTCAGGAGGCTGAGCTGGATGGCGAGACCTGTTTCGAATAACCGCGAGAAGTTGTAGAAGCGGTGATACAGGAGGGGTGTGGTGCCGGGCGGCGGTGCCGGGCGGCGTCCAAGCGCTTCCGCATTGGCATCAGCATCGCGATCGATTGGGTGCGGCGCGTGACGCGACGGACAGCGCAGCCCGGCAGGATGAGTAGCCACAAGCCGCGAACGGCGGTGGCTTACCTAAGCCACCGAGCAGATAGTTGCGCCATATCGTAGAAGAACATCGCGACAATCGGAACTGCGTCGGTTGGCAGAAGCGGACCGGTTGTTTGTGCGATCATTGGTGCCATGTTCTCTTTAAGTGATTCTGCAGTTATCTTAAAATGGCGGATGACACTTCAATTGGACGCAATATCGACTAGAGCAAATCCTGTTCAATCCGGCTCATATCCAGCAGCCCTGAAGTAGTTTGCGCATTCTGTCGGCGTGAAGCGGAGCATCAATGCGCCTAGGACGTCCCATAGAGCATCGATCTTTCGTTCCGCGCCCTCCGTGGTTGACTGCGGCCCCTAAACCGGGACCGCGTGCCGGTGGCGACGGAAGCTATGAGATCACATGCTCAATGCGCTCGAGGTGGTGCTGAGGCACGATCTGAAGGGGTTCCTCGGCCGCTGCGATTTCCTCGACCGTAAGTCCGGTGGCGATGGCCAGGTCCTCAAGGCTGTAGCCCTTCGCAATCCTGGCTTCGCGGCGACGAGCGGCTGCGGAGGTGTTGTCGGCGGTAGCAAATTGATCCATTCCAAACTCCAAATCACGTTGATGTAGCGGCTGAGGGGGATCTGTCCCCGATGGGTTGGCTCCTTCGTGGTGCCGACTCGGTCAGAGGTTAGCCGCAACCTGCCGAGCCGCTTGGTTTCTCTTCGCAGACGACGCTCTTGCGTGGCTTCCGCCGCGATCTTGTTCTGCGTTCGGATGCCGAGCGCTCCTGCATTAGCGCTGTTGTTCTAGTCCTGCTTTCTATGACAATCAATCCATGGGTTTGCTCATAGGCACACGACGAGCCGTACCAACTGCCTGGGAAGAATTGTCCGCTACTGATTAACTGCGGTCGCAGATATGCCTTGCGCGATCTCATCGTCGAAGTGAACCATCTCGCCCGAGGCCATGTGCAGCGCGTCCGCGACATCGCCGAAGCGCGCCTCACCATAACGGAGGCCGGAACTTATTGAATCGGCGCCCGTTCGTAAGGACCGACATTAGGAGGATCTCACCATGGCAACCACATCCAAAGCCCCCAGCCAGGATCGTGCTCGCGTCGCAGGTGGTCAGGATCACGAGGTGAAGTACGAAGCCCGGAAGGAAGGCATTTCCAAGGAAGCGGTGAAGAAGACCGTGAAGAACGTAGGCAACAGTCGCAAGAAGGTCGAAGCCGAACTCGACCGGCACTAATCCGGGTTGGAGAGTTCAACCGTGAGGGTCCGCAGCCATAAAGTCAGCGGCGGAAACAGCCGCTGAAAGTCTGGCTCCGACGGATCATAACGCAGCGGCGGAAGGCGCCTGACTGCAGGAGTTGACGACCCCGCAGGAAGCGTTTCGGAGCAAGGCTATCGAAGCTGCGGGATACAGCGCCGTCGAGCAAAGCCAAAAGTATTGGGACGCCGGAGCGTTTCTTGCAAACGGGCGGAGCCGCATCGCATGAGGAAGGGGCTGGCGAGCGAACCCAACGAGCTCCAAAGTCGCGATACGCGACGGCGTCGGCTGACTTTACCTGCAGAACAGAATTCAGAGGCCGACAGACCGTGGGGCACCGCGTGCGGACGCCGGTCCCGACCGGTCCGTTCAATCGACTTCTAGAAGCTGCCATCCCGTTTTTGGGACCGGCCAGCATCGTCGATCTTCTCGTGCTCACTGCGCTGAATAGGAAGCGCGGTCGGTATTAAGCCATTCTCCCGTAACGCCAAAGGCGAGCGGCGGAGCGCCGATCAATCGCCCGAGTCGGGTCTCCAGTGTTTGAAACGATGCTCAGGGAAGCGGTCGACGTGAACCTCGCTAATCCTGCGGAGTATTCCATTGCCGACATGCCAGTCGATCAGATCCCGAAACAGGCTTAGCGAGTGCCACGTGCATCGTCGTCCCGATGTGGACTGTAGACTAGCTTCCTGCATAGGGCGATGCGATCCTGAGTTGCGTTCATGTGTCCTCTCCTTCGCGACGGAGAGACCCAAAGCTATGCCGACTAGGCGGCCGCTATGGTGCCGGAAACGTTGGCAAAGTCGGTTAATCGGCATAGTTTGCTGGTCAGTATAAACGTGCTTTTGCCGCGCGCGGCAAAATGCAGTTTGAAGCAGCGTCGCGATCGTCGCCCAAGTCCTGCCGCCGCCTTCCGAGCCGGGTTCATAATGCCGGATTTCCGACGTTTGAAGCAAGGGTCACCTATCCCTTCCATCCACTGGTTGACCAAACCGTCTTGGTAACCGGCAGCCATGAGCACGAAGGCGTTCACTATCTGCTCATTCTGGCACACGGTGGTTCATTTCAAATTCCGGCATGGATGTTTGATCCTGCGGCAAGTTCGATCGAGATCGTAGCTGCGCCGCGCCTTTCGGCAACCAAACTCGTTGAACTGCGCGCCAAGCTTTGTTGCCTGACTATTCCGTTGCGGTCGCTGCGGTCGCCGATTGCACATTCAATACTCCGGGAAAGGCGGCAATACGCAGCGATATGTTTGTCGCGGCACGTTCGGCGCCATGGCGGTCGGCAACTGTATCGGGTTCGGCGGCATGCGGGTCGATCGGGCCGTGGCGCAGGAGGTGCTCGAGCGATTGCAACCTCTGGGAATCGAGGCGGCCTTGCGGGCAATGGAGGCGCACACGCAGCGTCATAGCGACAATCAACAGCAACTCGAGAACTTAATCAAGCAAGCACAATACGAGGCTGCCAGGGCGCGCCGCCAGTATGATGCTGTCGATCCGGGCAATCGGTTGGTCGCCGGCGAACTGGAGCGGCGCTGGAATGAGAAGCTGATCCTATTGCGTGATCTCGAGGTCCAGTTCGAGATGCTCTCGACCGACCGTAACACGCCTGCTTTATCGGCCGACGACCGTACAAGATTGATGATGCTCGGTAGCGATCTATAGTAAGGCATGGCACAGGTCCCGACGCGTCTATCGAGACACGCCAAAAGATCATTCGGCTGCTGATCAAAGAAATCATTGTCGATACCGTTGACGACACATTGGCGCTCGTCATTCATTGGCAGGGTGGCGATCACACCCGGATGACGGTGAAGAAAAACAAGATCGGCCAGACCCGCTGGGCAGTTAAGGCTGATGTTGTCGATCTCGTTCGCAACTTGGCGAGGCAGTTGCCCGATTTGTCGATCGCAGCGATCTTGAATCGATCCGGCAAGCGGACAGGGCATGGCGCCAGCTGGACGCGAAGCCACGTCTGCAGTCTTCGCAACATCCACGGCATCTCCGTCTATCGAGAAGGTGAACGGGCCGAACGCGGTGAGAGAACCCTCGACGAGGCCGCCGACATTCTAAAGGTGAGTCGAGCTACCGCCTACCGGATGGTCAGCAGCGGTGTCCTTCCCGCTCGCCAGTTATGCACCGGAGCGCCGTGGATCATCCAGCTTTCCGACCTTCAACAACGAAACCGTGCGCCGCGAAGCCGATGCCAGGCGATCCCGGCGTCCGATATCTCAGGATCCGGTTCAAAATCCTCTTTTATAGACATCATCAGATGAGGAGTATGTCGCGCCCTCGTCACCTTCAGCAAACAGGCTATTTTTTCTTAACGCCTGGGGCTTGATTGCCCGCTCAACATGTGGAGTCCACTTCGACGCGGCCGTCTTTCAGGAAGCGCTCGAAGATATCGCGGCGCGATATGGAATAGCGGAGAGCTCCGCGAGTTTTGATTTTCCGGGTAACGCCCCTTAGCCACGAACAGGCACATGATCCTTGGCGCGATTTGAAGTCCACGTGAATTCCCTTGTCCCCAGCGCAACCGTCGACATTTCTCGCAAATGTCGGGCATCCGCCACTTTTGTCAGGTTTGTCGTGATTGGAACGTTTTGTTCGCCGGTCTCTCCCTCAAATACACATCAACCTGCCCTCAACCCGCCCATTGATAAAAGAAAATCATCTTCTTGGCGCGTCGGAGCAGTTGGCATGGTGTTTGCTGATCCCTGGTTACAAGCGGCAGAAAGCAGTCTGCATTATGCCGGTTCATGAAACGAACGGAACGGAGGCCACCTGACCGTTCGTCATCGGATCCGCGTTCTACCAAGCGGCCATGCATCCGCCGGCGGAAGGGTCAATCCCGATGTCACAGCTTGCAACCAACTCAAAGAGAAGGAAAATGCAATGACCAAGATTTCCGAAAGATCCTTTGAAACGATCGAAAACCCGGGGTCATCGTCGCTCAAGGTGCCAGATCAGTTCGCCGCATCTGTTGAAAAGGGGAACAAGAAGGTGACAGAGGCTTTTTTGAAATTTGCGTCCGGCGCTGAAGCGACACAGAAAATGCTGCCTCCGATCCTCGAAACGACAAGTCTATTCGGCAACGAATTGTGGTGGAAGACGATCGCTGCACTGCAGGCCGACGCCGAGGCCAGCTTCTCACATTTGCAAGCTTTGCTGGGCGCGAATTCGCCGTCGCAGATCCTCGAACAGCAGTCGACCTTTTTCCGCAAGCGGGTTGAGACAAGTTTGCAGCACGCCAAGGAAGTCCGGGTGCTCTCAAGCAGGGCGGTGGAGGAAATCTCAAAGCCGGTCAAGGATGCTTTTGACAAGGTGCTGACGGACCTCAAGGCGACGTAAAAGCGGACTCGCACTTAAATCGCCTGGACTGATCGGGGGCGGCCTACCTTATTCATGGACGGAAAAGATGGTGACGGGGACCATCAGGTCGGGAGAGAGCTGGAAAGTGTGTCCTGCGATCTCGATAGCTCCAGCTAACAAGCTCCTGAAAACGGATCGCGGGCGGCCGGCGTGACATATTGGACGGTTTGAACTGGCGAAGAACCCACCATCTTGGTATCTAACCGCGTAGGGGGCAGGGGGCAGGGAAGTGGTAATGGATTCACGCAGGGACATAGCCGAGCGGGTCATCGCGCGTTGGAAGGCGCGAGGAATCCGGATCGATGAAGACCCGGGTTTCATGGAACTGGTCGCTCTTTGGACGGCAGGGTCGATTGCGTCCGGTGAAATGCGCCGCCGGTATTCGGCGCTCCAGCGCGAGCGGTCGCTGTCCAGGTCAATGCCACTTGATGTGTATCCCTGCGACGAAGGGGCGGAGGTCGATCATCGATCGATTGCGATTCCAGACGACGAACCAGATGAACGGGGAGGTCTCGGACTGCCGGCGCAAGGGTGACTCTTACAAAGGGCTCATCACGCACCATTTCCTGGCGAGCGCGAACTTCACGAAACAGCGGGTCGACAAGCGCTGCGTCGCGTTGTGCATATTCTCGGGAAGAGTCCGAAAAATCCTTGCCACGAGCCGCAATGGCTGGCGGCTCAGCAAGGTAGAAGGTGAGGAGCGGCCGGCGGTACTGAGTCGACATCTTTATCAACTGTGGGCGTGTCGGCTCAGGGCATCTTCAAGCATGGCAAGGCGGTCGCTGCCCGCTATACAGGGTGCATCGCTAATGCCGAGCTTGTCGGCACATCTTCAACGCTGAGTCCCTCAGTCTCGTGCGCCCAGCGTCCGACAAGTTATTGTCTTCCATGGGAGTCCGGCTTGCGCAAATTGCCCCCGATGAAGGTTGGTCCGCCCGGGTCTTCCGCATGGAAAACGCGCGTTGCCTCAAAAACGCCGGTGCGCCATGCATAGGTCGTATCGTCGATCATCTGCGGCAAGACCTCCTGGTTTGTCGGACGACCGTACCATTTGGTGACGATGCGGGCGACTTTGGCGACGAGCGCGGTACTCATGCGAAGGTTCGAGTGTGCATCGAACATCTCCGGCGCCAAATAGCATCGAGACCTCGTTTGGGCGAAAGGTTATTCCTTTGCTGCAAAGCCTAGCTCAACGCGGCTGACATCTAAGATCGCCCGAAGGACGTCGATGCCGAATTTGAGGCTTTCCACCTCGACATCCAGCGAGATGCCCTCGGTGACTGTGCCTTTTGCGTTAGCGATTACCACCTCCTCCAGGTCTTCGAACCACTGAGGACTGTTCCCTTTGTGAAGCTTCGATAGTTCCGCAATCGCGACACTAAATGCCGATTGGACCGCGATTAGAGCGGCGCCGAGCTTTCGTTCGTCTACACCCGAGATGCAAACAATGGGGCTGTTTTTCTCATCCATGGGCTGTTCCTCTGCTGGCTCGCCACGAAACCCTATTTCAACTAATAGGCGACAGAGTCGTCGATCGCCGACGAATGCAAATAGGCCCGTAGGCTGGAGTCTCGGGTAGTTAGATCAACGAATACGCGATGCTGGGGGTGGACCATGTGGAAATGGTGGATGCGCTTGAGGCCTGTTGAAATCTGGGTCCAGCTTCCGAACGTTCCAACCGGCGGCAATGCCTCTAGGCCGTAAGCGTCGCACCTCCTGGTACGCGATAGCGGGTAATCCTTTGTACGAACTGGCTCGCATGCAAGGTCGCCCGAAGGACACAAGTGCCGAGCCTGGGCTTTCCGGCCATAGTCTTCAGTGAGACGTCTGTTGCTTCCACAACTCAACACATTCCGGCGAGCGGCATAAACCTGCAAACTCATTGTTTTTGATCCGCACGCGTCATACCTGGCCTGCACCCCACCGCCATGGCTTCGGCAAAAGGCCTTTTACTCAAAACGCAGGGACCTAGTTTGGCCCGTTTGTCAGGCAGCATCACAAAAAGATCTGCGGAAGGCTCGTCCCGCTTTGCGCGCTCAGGTGCGCCCGCAGTCGATCTGGCAGCGGATTGTTATTCAGGTACACTTTGCAATGAGGCGGAAGCTGCGACAGAATGTACGGCAGTGCAGTTCGCCCGTCGCCAAGTCCTCTCAGGTTGTTTCCACGAACGCTAAGCTCCTCCAGCCCCCTCGGCAGGTTAGGGGGCAGGTGGGTCAGTTCATTACTGTCGGTGCTGAGCCACTTTAGGGTGGCCGGGAGGTCCTCGGGTAGGCTAGTCAGTTCATTGTGAGGGACTTCGAGCCTCGTGAGCTTTGCAGGAAGGCGCTCGGGCAGGCGAATTATATTATTGAGTTCGGCGCGGAGATCCGTCAATTCGAGGGGGAGATTCTCCGGCAGGTGCGCGATTTCGTTGCGGGTGACATGAAGCTCCCTGAGCTCAGGCGGCAGGTTATCGGGCAAACTGGTCAGCCGGTTGTGGTTGACGTAGAGATACTTTAGTCCGGAAGGAAGCTCGTTCGGCAATCTGGTCAGCCGGTTGCCGTCGACGTAGAGCGTCTCGAGCATGTCCGGAAGAACCTCAGGCAGCGTGGTCAGCTGGTTGTCGCAGGCAGAGAGCTTTCGCAGACCGGGCGGGAGGTTGTTGGGCAGCCTGCCCAACCGGTTGTCATTGGCGTTGAGCCGCTGGAGGCCGGCCGGTAAGGTGGGGGGCAGTGCCGTTAGGGACAGCGATGTTAAGTTCAGGGGGGCACGAAAATTGCGGGTTTCCGTCCAGGCCTCGATCCGTGCCATTGCCTCGTGCCGGTCCTCGTCCTGCTCCTGCTGCCCGTCTTCCGCCCAGGCCAGTAAAATTTCTTTCAGTGCCGCTTCGCCGGACGAGGAGCCAGTCAAGCCTTCAACCCAGTTAAAGGTGTCTTCACCGCCTTGTTCGGAACTATTGCCAACACCCCCTGCCTTCTGCCGTACATTGCGTCGTTCCTTAGGTCATTGCGTCACTGCTGATGTTATTTCCGCCGCGACCTTTCCTTCCAATACCAAATTCGTATCCCGTTATGCTTCGGGGGCATGGCCAGCGTCCTCCCTCGAGCTGGACAGCGCATGATTTTTATCGCGACGTTGAACAATCCCACCATTGACATGCTGCGCAAACTCGGCCTGACAGGCATGGCCAGCGCCTATCAGGAACTCGAAACGCAAATAGAAGCGAGACACCTTCGAGCATGGTGAAAGGCTTCGACTGCTGCTCGAGGCGGCCACGCTCCGCCAGAAGCGCTTCGAGGCGAGAGCCCGCCCTGCAAAGCAGCGCTGTAACGCCCAGATCGAGAACGCTGATTTTTGCGCCGCCCGCGCCCCTGATCGCAATTTCGTGACGCCGAGTGATAAAGGTATTTCATCCACCAGTTCCAGCTTGGTGGAGACCTAAACCAGACGCATTTGGAGCCGCTTGCGGCCGATTTCGCGTGGCAACTCCATCTAACTGAGGCGCAAGTTCCCGGAACAAACGCTCACGCGCGATAACCTTTCCTCATTTTCGGGCAATCTCGCAGTGTCACGTTGATTTGGTAGGTCAGCTTACGACGCCGAAGCCGTTACGCTTTTTCTCTACGCCTGCAGGGCCCTGCCGACTTAAAGGCAACGACTTCCGGACAGCCGAGGCCCAGAACCAGTTCACCTTGACATCGTGTCACTCGGGCGTAACAGGCGGCAGCCCGAGTGTCGCAATAAGCTTCATTATCGACGGCGTGGGTGGACCCGGTGTCGGCGGCGGCATGGAGACGATGGACCCGAGCCGCGGAGGCGTTGCCATAACGCCAATCATCGTGCCGATAATGGCGATCCCATCGCCGCTGATTTCGATGGCCTGCGGGCCGGTTCTGCCCGATACTACAAGGCGGATCTTGTCGGGTGTTACCTCGACGCGGCTACCTAAGGCCGCTGCGGCAGGGGAGTCGGGCGCGGCGCCGCCCGAGGTCAGGAGGAAGTGTCTCTTGACGTCGATGCTGTAGATATTCCCGACCTCGACGGTATGATTCTTCTGGGCCTTCAAATAGACCTCCTCACGGCCCTGCTTGTCCTCAAAGCGCAGTTCATTGTAGGCATTAGCGGCGCCGCCATCGGTATGCGTCCGGAAGGTCGACCGCGTTTTGTCAGTCGGCAGGGTTTCAGGCGGCAGATTTGAGCCATTGTATACGACGCCGGTCACCAGGGGCGTGTCGGGATTGCCGTGGATGAAATCAACCACGACCTCATGGCCGATCCGTGGGACGACCAGGTTGCCAAAACCCTTACCAGCGAAGTTCTGGGCCACCCGAATCCAGCAGGAGCTGTTCTCGTTCTTTCCGCCTTCTCGGTCCCAGAAGAACTGAACCTTCACACGGCCGTACTTATCCGTCGCGATCGACTCGCCCTCGGGGCCCACGACGACGGCCGTCTGCGGTCCGTGAATCAACCGCGCCGGTGTGCGGCGCCTCGGTCGGTACTGGGTGGTCGCGGGGATAATCTCCACGTTGCTGTGATAGAGGAACCGCACGCCCTTCCCCCCCACGGTGTCCGCAGTGAGATCGTCCCCCACCTCACCGATGACAGTGAAGTCCTGTCCGACTGCCAGGAAGCGATCGGTGGGTTTCGGGCGGGAACCGACCTGGCCGTAGTAGAAGGGATTTGCCGCCTTGAATAATGACCCGGTCGTTATCTGGCGCGCAGTGCTTTCGATCCGCGCGCGATAAGCGTTGCAGGCGAGTTCCTCGGCACGGATGGTGGCGTAGAAATCGCCATCGCTTTTTTTTGTATACTGGCCTGGATACTCGAAGACCTCCCGCATTGCCGTGCAGCCGCTGCTTGCCGACGAGGTCTCGCCCGTTCTGACCGCCACGCTCTCCCGCGGTCGGGTGATGGCGCTTCCCGTGAGCTTGCATGGCGGAATGCCGCCTGTCCTCACGGGAGGAACACGCGCGACAGACGTCAGTTCTGCCATCGGCTTCTCATGGTCATAGTCCCTGAGAACGACCTTGTTCGGCTGTAGCGATACGACCTCGTCCCAATGCAGGATGACATCTTCTTGGTAAAGACTTCGGGCAGGCCTGAGATTGTGGTGGGTCTCTACGATCTCAGGCGTGCAGGCCATGTGACTCGCGGCGTTGTCGACCAGCACCAGGTCATGTTGGTCCTCAGCATGTTCAAAATAGTAGTAGATGCCGTCCTGCTCCATGAGGCGGCTGACGAAGGCCAGATCCGTTTCATCGTACTGGACGCAATATGGGCGCTGTGGGAACCGTCGGGCGGTCTGATTCTTGAAATTGCCTTTATGTTCTCGAAAAATCGTGGTGATGATCTCGATGCTCGTCTTGTTCTGAAAGACCCGACTGTTAGAGCGATGCTCGAGCAATGAAATCCACGGCCGCACCTGCGCCACGTAGTTGAGGTGCTCGGTATCGTCGAGGCCGAGATATTGGAAGCGCGTAACAACACCGTTGAAGAAGCGCGTTTGCGAGTCCTTGAGCTTAAGGCCGATTGTCAGGTTTTGACCGGGGATCGTAGCAAAGTTCTGAACTGGATTGCGGCTGGCGAGCTTCACCTCGTAGAGGAAAGGTTCCCCCAGTCGCTCGGTGCCACTGAGCCGCCGGAGAGAGATTTCATTCAACTCGGACGCGGCCGAAGTGACCGCAACAAAACGATTGTGCCTTAAGAGACTCTCGATTCTTGACTCGACCATGGTGGTGTGTGTTCCGCAGATTTGATGAGAAGGCGCGGTTGCGCCCGATGGCGTGAGTAGGATGCTGCCGAAGCCATCGGCGAAGATGCCGAAAAGCGTTTATTTCGTGCATCGAAATCGCCGACCGTTGCTCAGCCAAGATGTCTTGCTGGCCCGCATCGTCAGAGCCAAGCGGGGGAGGGCGGGGTGAAGAAAGCGTGTGGGTCTCTTGGAACTCACCCACGCTAAGTCCCACCCAAATCTCGCCATGCGGCCTTGTAACATCGATGAGTTGGCGGATTCCGGCGGTGCTAGCGACGACGTGTCTCCTGGAAGATTCAACCAGGCCCAGGGCGCAGCGCCCGAGCGGACAACCACGGTGGTCGAGTTTCGCCGCGATCGTCGGCTCGATAGGCCTCTCCGCTGCTGAAGCCTCAAGGGCGTCAAAATGGCGATAACGTTCCAAAGAGGCGTCACGGCGAATTTTGCAAAGGGCCTTGGCGGTCCCATTGCAGTTTGCGTTGAGCTTACTGAAGAGAGTCGAGCTTCCGATGCTTGTCATAACGGGCCTTCCAAGCCGCCGCCCGCCGTGCCGCCGCACTTGGTATCGAGGTTACGTGGGCCATTCACCCGTTCCAGATCGATCTCGCCAAGGAGATCTTCTCCCCGCCCGAAAAGAAGGTCGAGCGGGCCCGCCGCATCATGGATGTCCGTTTCAGGAGAGTGCCATGCGGCAGCCGGTGGGCCCCGGTCAGTCGGGGTAGTTGTCAAGTCATCGGCGTGCTGGCGCGTTTTCCTCTTGCCCATCCAACTGGACCATCCGAGTCTGCCGCAGCGACCCAACTGCACTTCCGGGACCTGCTCCTGACGGAGAACGAGGTTAATCTCCCAGTCAAGTTCATCTCCAAGGTAGTTGCAGATGATCTCCGCTATCGACTTAAGGCCGGGAGCTGCGGGCAGAAGCGATTCGTAATGAGCCAGGCTGAGGGGACCCACAATGAGTCGGAACCGATGGTGCCACACTCTGACCCTCGCACCTGCAATAGCGTTGCTGTTCAGCGTGCCCGTGGCCGGGTCGCGGCCCAGGAGGCAGAGCGATATGCGGGGCAGATCCACCCACTTTGGGACAAATTCACGGATATCAACCGGCGCCTCGACGAAGCTGGCGAGGATGGCAGCGAGCCCCTCGGCGTTGCGGGTGTGTGAGGCGAGACGGCCGGTGAAGTGGAGTTTGGCCAGATCAGGCATAGCATCCCGCGCGCGCAGGGAGGTCATCCCGAAGCCGGCTAGCGCGCCGAGCTGAAGGGCAAATCGATCTTCTTGTGGCCTGTCATAGCTCACGGTCGGTTCGCCCTCCGCCCATGCGCGGAAGAAGAACGAGGCCATTCGATGATGAAAGGTATCAGCAAATCGGATCAGCGTCTCATCCGCGGCGTTGTGCTGCCGGAGAAGGGCGTACTCCGTCAGATGCAATGGGAGGGGACCGTGGGGTCCAAACAAGCCGAAGGCGTAGGTGGAGATTACGGGGTCGTTCTCCTCGTGCGCAGTCACGCCCGCGATCGATCGAGTCGGAAATGCAAGGGAGGGCTGCTGGGCGATCCGCACGCGATCCAGGCTGGGACCGCTCGATTCTCCCAGCCGAGGCCGATCTGAGCAGATTGCATCGATCCGCCGCAGAGCCTGGAAGAAGTCGCAGGCATGCGGTTCGGCCCTGAGCGAGCTTAGGAAGTCGCCGAGTGCCCCCGAAATCAAAGGATCGCCCGGCGGCCGGCCATCGTCGGCCATCGCATTACCTCCCCGCGCTGTAGCGTCGAGACGACCATCTCGGTGAAGCTGTTGATGGATACGTATTTCGCGAAGAACTGGTTGAGCACGGAGGCGAGCGGAAAGATGCCAACGCCTTCGAAGGCCGCTTCGTCCAGGATGATACCAACCTCAATCCCACGTGCTACGGCGGCTTGTCCACCGCTGGACAATCGCCTGACCGCAGGCCTGGACCGAATCTCCCGGATCCCGTCGATCTGCCGTGAGGCGAAGGCATTGACTGGATCGACGTAGAGGCGGAGGAGTTCACGTAGCGCTTCTGCGCCCCGGTGGTCGTTCCTATCGGAATTGCTGATCGAGAGGTAGTTCAGTGAAAGATGGCTAATTAATCGCCAAGTGATATCGCCATTGGCGAAGGAGTGACGCGGTCGGCTCGGGGGCGATACGCACCGGGTGGCGGTAACTGGAGCGCCGATTTCCAGGGTGAAGTCTGTCTCGTCCCGGCCGATCGGCAGCAGCAGCGCCAGATCCCGGTTCGAGCACAGGCAGTTTACAGACAAATGCCGGAGTTCCGCCGAATAGGGAGCCGCCTGGCGATCAACTAGAGAAACGAACGTTTCGCTGCCGATGTAGCCAGTCCGCGCGCCATTTAGACGCTGGTGCTCCGACATGAGGCGCTGCTCCCGGCGGATCGCGTAGTATCTGGAATGCTGCTCCTCCTGACCGTGCGCGCTGATGCTATAGAACGGGTAGAACCTCACGGGAGCCGCTTCGTTTTTCGCCCCGTCTCCGCTCATCTCGAGGATCGAGTGGACCTCAAAGTCGAGCGGCCTCATCCTGTCAACAATCACATGATGCTCGGTGTTCTTGTCGCTCACGTGGACGAGATCTGCCTGGCGTTCGAAGAGATTAATCGCGGGCGTTGCGAAGAGAACGATATTTTGGGGCCCGAGCTGTCGTTCCAGCCGTGGCTCGACACGTCTGAGTGCGAAGACGATCTCAAGGGTCTCGGCAGTTGACAGGGCTACTGCGTCTGCCAGCCCGCTAACCTCGACGAACAACGTCCGCTCCGCGAGGGCGAAATACTCCTGTAGGAGACGGTACCCGTCGAAAGAGCGTGGCACCTCGGGCAGGAGAGCACAGCTCGGCTCCAAACCGCGTTGCTGCAGCGCATGAACCGGAATCTTTTCCTGCCAAGGGATAGGCCGGCCGACCGGACGGGCTATGATATTGCATGCGTCACCGAGAAGCTGTTCGGCGAGTGCGGCGCCGATGCCACCGGGGCCTGTTAGGTGCAGTGTGAGAGCCTCTAGTCCGAGTTTATTGAACGGCATGCCATTGGTGGTACGAAGGCGTAGTCGCAAAGCAGCCTTCGCATCTTGCCGGGCCGGAAGATCCAGTGCGGCGATCTGCCCCGGCGTCGAAAAATAATCGGCAGCGCTCACCACAATTGGCCAGAGATGCACATCATGGGCCGTGCGGAACTCGCAATGTGTGACGGCGCCCGGAGCAAGACGGCCCAAAAGCTTGGTTCCCCGCGGCACGAGGTATCCATTTTCAAGTCGTCCGGCATCCTGGTCGGGCTCGAAACGGACGATCGTCATCGAGGGGAGCGGCGGTAGAAAATGCGGATAGACCATCTCCAGGAGGTGCTGGGTGAATTCCGGAAAGCGAGACTGAAGCTTCAATTGCACCCGCGCCGCCATGAAAGCGAAGCCTTCCAGAAGCCGCTCGACGTAGGGGTCGGCGACCTCCGCTGATTCCATCCCGAGCCGGGCGGCGACCTTCGGGAATGCGCGGGCGAACTCGGCCCCCATCTCGCGCATATAAGCAAGTTCGTCGTTGTACAGTCGCAGGAGCCGGGGATCCATCAGCTTATCTCTGTACCGAGATGAACGCGGGCGGATTCGAGCTCGGAATCTACCTCCGTACGCATCACCATTCGCACCGGCAACGGCTGCGCCCACAGATCGGCTTCGATCCTAAAGCGAAAAGTGCCGCAACCCTGACCATCGTCCAGGACCGTGACCTTCAGGGTGTCCGGTAAGAGACGCGGCTCAAAGCGCTGAAGGCTCTCGATTATCGCTTCGCGCAATGCGCTCTTATCCATGCCTTCGCGAATTTGTCCGCTGAGAGGCCAGGCACCATAATTAAGTGCACTGGCCGCTACGTGAGGGTACGCTTGTAGATCTACGGTTGCACCCAATTGATTGGTGTTCAACAACCAGGAAACATCGCGTAGAATCACCTCTTCCAGTTGGCGAACAGAGAAGCTGCGCTTGTCCTGCGCTTCACACGAGCTGCGCGGCTCATCGTCCGTAAGCCGGTCCAGGAGGGATGGTTGCACGAGATCCCGCTTAACATCTCTGCCCATGTTACAATCTCCAGGTGCAATAGCGACGAGTCGATCCGTCGTTTTCGCGCGCAGCCCCGAATATTCCCGGGTTGCCGATGGCCCCATCAGCCGACGAGCCTATTGAAGTCGGTGCTGTTCGCGATTTGGTTCCAGATGCCCTCGCCGGCTTTGGTAAGAGCGCCTTTTTCATCCTGCCTGTAATAAATGACCTTGCAGGCGCCGAACCGGAATGTGATCGTCTCCTCGGGGGCCTCTTCCGCATAGGACCACTCGACCTTCTCGACTACCAGCATGTTGAAACTCCAGTGCAAGAACAGGTTCGATTCTGATGTAGCTTGTCCGCTCCCCGTCGCTTTGAAAAGTTTCAGTTCGACGCTATTGAAGTGGGCGCCGCGACCACAGGCAACGTACAGAGAGGGCGATGACGTATCCACCTGCTTCTTGATAGTGAAGACCTCGAATTCGGCCTTGCCCGCGCCCGCCCCGGCGGTATGAGGCCCAATGTTCAGCTTGTTTTCGAGTGAAAAGCTCCATTCGTCCGCTAGGGTGATACCGTCCTTTAGAATGATAGATTCGCCCTTGGGCAAAATGCCGTCCTTGGACGCTTGCGTGAATTTTATAACCGCGTCGAACGCCATGATGGACTTTCCTTTTCTCGTTGATCTGATTGGGCCTGGATTGCATCGGCCAGCCCGGGGCAGCTATTCCGGAGTTTTGGCGCCGAGAACGGAGCACAATCATCTGCGGGTTTTCTCAGTCCTTGCGGGCGGATGGCAGGCGCGAGACAAGTCTCAAAGAGATGGTTAGGCCTTCGAGCTGGTAGTGTGGCCGCATGTAAAATCTCGCAACGTAATATCCGGGATTATCTTCGACCTCTTCCACCTTGACCTCGGCTGAGGAGAGCGGCTGCTGTGCCTTACTCTCTTCGCTCCCAAGCTCGGGCGAGGGGTGGACATAGCCCTGAATCCATTGGTTGAGCCACTCCTCGACCTCGTGGCGCTCCTTGAACGTGCCAATCTTGTCCCGGACCATACACTTCAAATAATGTGCGAAGCGGCAGGTTGCGAAGATGTAGGGTAGCCGGGCACTGAGTTCGGCGTTCGCTGACGCGTCGGGGTCTTCGTATTTGACCGGCTTGTTAATAGTTTGAGCGCCAATAAATACGCCGAGGTCCGTGTTTTTGCGGTGCAACAGCGGTAGAAGACCGTTTTTGGACAGTTCGGCCTCACGGCGGTCGCTGATCGCGATCTCAGTGGGGCATTTTAGGTCGACGCCACCGTCGTCGCTGCGGAAGGTATGTACCGGCAGACCCTCGACCAGGCCGCCGGATTCGACGCCACGAATTCTGGAGAGCCAGCCATAGAGCTTGAACGAGCGCGTGATATTTACGCCCATGGCGTAGGCTGCGTTCGTCCAAAGGTATTTCTCGCTGTCGCCGCCGTCTGTGTCCTCCTCGAAGGCGAATTCATCGACCGGGTTGGTTTTGGCCCCGTAGGGCAGCCGGCCAAGGGTGCGTGGTAAGGTCAGGGCCACGTACCGAGAGTTCTCGCTCTCGCGGAACGCCCGCCAAGGGGCATGTTCGGGCGTGAGGAAGATTTTTGTGATGTCACGCGGGTTCGCAAGCTCACGCCAAGAATCCATCTGCAGCAGATGTGGTGAGACGGCAGATATAAGCGGTGAGTGGCTCGCCGCCGCGATCTGCGCCAGTCCCGAAAGCAACTCTACGTCCGGTGGGGTATGGTCGAAATAGTAGTCGGCAATCAGGCAGCCATAGGGTTCACCGCCGATTTGGCCGTATTCGTCTTCGTAAATTTTTTTGAATAGCGGACTCTGATCCCAGGTGACACCCTTATATTTCCGCAGAGTTCGGGACATCTCCACCTTTGAAACTGGGAGAACGCGAATCTTCAACGTTTCATCGGTTTCGGTGTTGATGGCAAGGTGATGCAAGCCCCGCCAAGCTGATTCCACGCGCTGGAAATTTTCGTGATGGAGGATCTCGTTGAGTTGTGCAGAAAGCTTCTGGTCGATCGAAGCAATCATTGCTTGGATAGTCGTGACGACATCGTCGCTGATTAGCGACGTGTTTTGAAGTGCCTGCTCGGCCAGTGTTCGGACGGCACTCTCCACCAAGTCACGGGAGTGGTCCGAGCGGATCTTGAACTCGAATCGAAGCATGCGGGTGAAATCGCCGAGATCAACGGTGGCGACCTGTACATCTGTGGCATCTGCAGGCATCATGATCAGTTCTCCTCTGTGTCTGGGGATGCCAATGGCGGAGCGGCAACCAATGCATCAGGCTTCTCAGTCTCGATGCCATTGCCGAGGGCGCTTAGCAGTGCCGAATCCGCGAGGAAGTGGGTGAGCAACTCTTCGGCACCGTTCTTACCGTCCATATAGGCCAGCAGATTGGAGAGCTCCGTTCGCGCCTCGAGCAGCCTGCTAAGGCTGTTGACCTTGCGCGCCACGGCCGCCGGCGAGAAATCTTCGAGCCGCTCGAACGTCAAGTCGACAGCGAGTTGGCCTTCTCCGGTCAATAGGTTCGGCACCCGCATCACCACCCTGGGCCTCAGCGATCTGAGCCGATCATCGAAATTGTCGATATCGATCTCCATCATCTTGCGCTCCGCGACAGGGGCAAGCGGCTCGGCAGCATTGCCGGCGAGGTCGGACATCACGCCGACCACGAAGGGAAGCTGAACCTTCTTCTGAGAGCCATAGGTCTCGACGTCGTATTCGATCTGTACGCGAGGCGGACGAACCCGCGCGATGAACTTTTGACTACTCGCCTTTGTCATGTGTTCCACTCTCCTGATAGGGAAGATTGCGCACGTCACGTGCCCTCGCCGACCGCCAGACCGGCAATCGAACGGTATTGGGCAACCCCTTCTGGCGCCAACTCTTTGATAAGAGCCATGAAGTCCTTCGAGACAAGTCGCTGCGCGCGCTCCAGGAGGGCTGGCAGCGGGCTCGCGGGCTCATTCACCTGGTACCAGTGGCAAATGCGGCCAAGAATTTCGACAACGTCATCGCGGTTGCGGATCACTTCGGGGTAAGAGGCCTTGCTAGAGTCTGGCAATGGAGATGCCGGGGCTGCAGGCTGGGCCCTTTTCCGATGGGCGTCGACCAGATCCTTGGCCTGGGTGAGTAGCACTATCAGAGGGTCGAATCGAACGGCCTCGTCACTCGCGACGTGCTGCCGAACACTCGCGTCTAGATGGGTGGCGGCTGCCAGGCTGGCGTGGAGACCAGTGCTGATCTGCTCGAGCTGCAGTGGATCGGTGTCGATGAAGGCGTGCTCGATGGTCGAACGATCAATTTCCGTAGATTGGGACCGTAGCGCACCAGCCCAATCGCGGAGCGTAAAAGTCCCGAATTGCCTGGAGGAGGTGAGTGGGACTTGGCGTATTTCTGCCAAGAGCCCGGAGAGATCGCAGAGGCTCGCTAGAGCGTTGAGGCGAACGGTCTGATCTTCGTCATCTTCTGGATCCGGTCGCGGATGTAGCTCTGACCAGTAGAGCTCGACATAGGCCGCGAGCAGCTCAAGCCCCCGACTTAGACCAGAGAAGCCGAACTGACTGAGGGCGGATCGTGTGAGCAAGATTCCGACTCTTAGATCCTTAGTGCGGGCAGAAAGGTCGAGGCCAAGCCGCCACACCTCTGTCCAATCGGGAGCCTCCTCGGTGGCGATGGAGTCGCCTATCTGCTGGTGCGGCTTGCCATGCGACGCTATCTCCAGCTCCAGGAAGCTCAAATCGTAATCGAGAGCATCCCCGCATGCGTTGCCGTCGCTGATCGGTTTTAATAGATGATCTGCATCGAGCATGACCCAAATCCCAGTTTTCCCGACATAAAAGATCGTCGCGCCTCTGTTTCTCAATGTTTAGCAATGAGCAGACGCGATTGCTCATGCACAATCGACATTCGTATATGTCGTGAATGCTTGGGGCGTGAATGCCGCCGCTTCGGATCTTGACGCAGCTATGTGCTGCTCAGGCGCGAGGGACACCTTGTGAACAACAAGAAGCTCTTCCGGGTCCATCGGGAGGAGAAGCTCACGATGCGCAAGCGCCGTGGCCGGAAACGAGCGAAAGGCAAGCGTTGGTGTTGATCCCGCTGGCTGCCAATGATCGTTGGCGCGGGTTCAGGCTTCTGATGGTCGTGAGGAAAGCCGGACTCTCGTCGCCGATACTTCGCTCTCCGGCCTGCGGTCGCCTGTGGACTGGATCGGGTTATCGAGGAGCGTGGCAAGCCAAGCACTCTGGCCTCGGCTAACTAACCCTGCAGAGTTCGCCCAGATCGGCAACCCGCGACGTGATGCAGTGCTGCGCAGCCGGAATGGTCTCCGCACCTAAACCCGCCGATGCCGCCGCAGATGCGCAACCCACCGCTGGAGCGAACCCCAAACTGGATAAACTTGACGGTACAAGCTCAGCCAGATTGAATTGACATCGTCGGGCAGTCGTTGCAAAGGGCAACCTGCGGAGTACCGTTGCAAACGTGAGCCTGAAGGCCTCCAACTACGAAGTCTTCGCGCGGCCGCCTCCGCGCCAGTTGCTGCATAAGGTGGATGGCGTCCTCGGCGATCGCTCTTGGGGGTGTCGGCGCGCGGACCCTCATCGAACGAGCGGCCAGCCGGCGGTCCATCGCGCGTGCAGCGACCCGGCGTCAGTGGTAGAACGGCTCGAGCACTTCAACGGCATTATACTCCTGCGCTCCGCCGGACCGCCGCACGAGGCATATAGGGCGACAATCTGGATGAGATCCGTATTGACCGCATGTAACGATGCTCCCCGAGATCTGCACGTTGCCTCATTCATTTTGCTCCCAGTTGGAGCGAAGGAGTGGGGTGCGGAGATGGCGGGGTTTCGCAGCGGCCGGCCTCCTTCGTGAGCGCCATTGCCGTTTTCGACGGAAGTCGAAGGTTAATAACCATCGTCGCGGTATTTACTTTTGACAATGGGTGTGATGCGGCTTTGCGTGATCTTCTAAAAAGAATCGAGTCCCGCCGCCAATCCCCCGTTCTATCGCGCACCTACCGCATCCCAACGTGACTGTCGACCCTGCTTCCATTAGTCGTGCAGGGCAACCACGCGGTCTCTCGTGCAGATCCCTGCGATTTCGAATTGACGGACACCGACCCCGTTTGACGGTCGTGGAGTGCACGCACTTAGTCACCCTAGCCGCCCGCGCACTGCAACCCCGCTGTAGCGATCCTTCTACCTCTATGCTAAAGAAAGTTTTGGAAAAACTTGCCTCGTCGCCATCGTTCGACGGCGGCCTTGGCGCCAATCTTGCGAGGAGCGGGCTGATGGTCGCAGCGGCATGCGAGCCGACATTCTGCGCTCCCGACCGTCGAAGACGAGGTCGCTCTCGGCGTGTTAGTCAGCCGGAATGCGCCGGCCGTCGTGCCCCTAAATATCGATCTCGAGCCAGGTATTGGCCTCCAGACTGAAGAAAAATTCGGCGCTCTCACATGCTCATGCAATCCCGTGGTGGACAACCAACGCACATGATGGTGCAGTTCCTAGGGAATGTGGTGATGAGTCATGAGCCGTCCTATATCACCTTGAACGCTGCCCTCCTGGCTATCCGTTTCTTCGAGGCACCCACGATTATGGCGGCATCGGCGGCGCTGAGATCGGGATGGGCCGCCTTCAGCGCGTCCGCCCACGCCCCCTTGCTCTGCCCCGGCAGCTGCGGTGTCGCCGCCTTGATCTCGTCCAGCCTCGCCTGATCCTGGGCCGACACCGTCCGGAACGCCGCCCTCCTGGCGATATCGTCCCTAAAGGTGCCCAGGATGGTGGCGGCATCGGCGGCGCTGAGATCGGGATGGGCCGCCTTCAGCGCATCGGCCCAGGCCGCATTGCTCCCCCCCTGCCGCGGTGTTGCCGCCGCGATTTCGTCCAGCCTCGCCTGGTCCTGGGCCGACACCGTCCGGAACGCCGCCCTTTTAGCAATATCCTGCTTTATGGCACCCACGATTACGGCGGCATCGGCGGCGCTGAGATCGGGATGGGCCGCCTTCAGCGCGTCCGCCCAGGCCGCATTGCTCTGCCCCGGCAGCTGCGGTGTCTGCCTAGCGAGTTCGTCCAGCCTCGCCTGGTCCTGGGCCGACACCGTCCGGAACGCCGCCCTCCTGGCGATTTCGTCCTTTGCGGCGCCCACGATGGTGGCGGCATCGGCGGCGCTGAGATCGGGATGGGCCGCCTTCAGCGCGTCCGCCCAGGCCGCATTGCTCCGCCCCTGCCGCGGTGTCACCGCCGCGATTTCGTCCAGCCTCGCCCGGTCCTGGGCCGACACCGTCCGGAACGCTGCCCTCACGGCGATATCGTCCTTTAAGGCGCCCACGATTGTGGCGGCATCGGCGGCGCTGAGATCGGGATGGGCCGCCTTCAGCGCGTCCGCCCACGCCCCCTTGCTCTGCCTCGACTGTCGCGGTGTTTGCCTGGCGATTTCGTCCAGCCTCGCCTGGTCCTGAGCCGACACCGTCCGGAACGCCGCCCTTTTTACAATATTATGCTTTACGGAACCCACAATTATGGCGGCATCGGAGGCGCTGAGATCGGGATGGGCCGCCTTCAGCGCGTCCGCCCACGCCCCCTTGCTCTGCCCCGGCAGCCGCGGTGTCTGCCTAGCGATTTCGTCCAGCCTCGCCTGATCCTGGGCCGACACCGTCTGAAAAGCCGCCCTCCTGGCGATAACCCGCTTTACGGCGCCCACGATGGCGGCGGCATCGGCGGCGCTGAGATCGGGATGGGCCGCCTTCAGTGCGTCCGCCCACGCCCTCTTGCTCTGCCCCTGTAGCTGCGGTGTCTGCCTGGCGATTTCGTCCAGCCTCGCGTGGTCCTGGGCCGACACCGTCTGGAACGCTGTCCTTTTAGCAATATCCTGCTTTACGGCATTCACGATTATGGCGGCATCGGCGGCGCTGAGATCGGGATGGGCCGCCTTCAGCGCGTCCGCCCACGCCCCCTTGCTCTGCCCCGGCAGCCGCGGTGTCACCGCCGCGATTTCGTCCAGTCTCGCCTGGTCCTGGGCCGACACCGTCTGGAACGCGGCCCTTTTAGCAATATCCTGCTTTACGGCACCCACGATTATGGCGGCATCAGCGGCGCTGAGATCGGGATGGGCCGCCTTCAGCGCGTCCGCCCACGCCCCCTTGCTCTGCCCCGGTAGCTGCGGTGTCTGCCTGGCGATTTCGTCCAGCCTCGCCTGGTCCTGGGCCGACACCGTCCGGAACGCCGTCCTCCTTGCAATATCGTCCTTAAAAGAGCCCACGGTTATGGCGGCATCGGCGGCGCTGAGATCGGGATGGGCCGCCTTCAGCGCGTCCGCCCACGCCCCCTTGCTCTGCCCCGGCAGCTGCGGTGTCGCCGCCTTGATCTCGTCAAGCCTCGCCCGGTCCTGGGCCGACACCGTTCGATACGCCGCCCTCCTGGCGATAACCCGCTTTACGACGCCCACGATTACGGCGGCATCGGCGGCGCTGAGATTGGGATGGGCCGCCTTCAGCGCGTCCGCCCACGCCCCCTTGCTCTGCCTCGACTGCCGCGGTGTCTGCCTGGCGATTTCGTCCAGCCTCGCCTGGTCCTGGGCCGACACCGTCCGGAACGCCGCTCGATTGACGAGATCGCCCGTTGAGGCCCCCACGATTATGCCGGCATTCGCGGCGCTGAGATCAGGCGCCAACGCCAGCGGCCTTTGAGCATATAACGTCTGCCTGCGGCTGGGCCTGGGATCTGCGTCCTTCTCAGTAGTCCGCCTCTTGCGCCCGCCACCGGTCGGATCGCTGGGCTCCGCGGGCACCTCGGACATGGCCGAATGCTCCTCTCTTCCACCCGGCACCTCGGTGGGCCCGGCAACCGCTGAGGCTTCTAAATTCCCAAGGCCATGCAGCCCCCCGCGCTGAGGGCCAGTCTCCAGCGGCTGGCCCTCGACGAGGTGAATAGTGCGATCGGCATTATTGTATTCATCTGTTGTCCTCGTGAGGTTGAACGCGGTCTCTGCCGGGACGACCGGAACTCTCGTCAGTTCCGTCATGTCAGCCATCATTTGCGGGGTTTGTTCTTCAGGGCTTTGAAGCTCGGTCGGCGGGCTTGGCTGGTCGACGCTTAGCCTTTCCACGTAACGCAATACCGAATTCTCTTGCCAGATGTCGTCCGAATTGAAGTTGTCGGCCACTTGATCGACACGCGCCACTGAAGACTGCGCTCTTTGATCCGCTGGGTGCCGGCCCTCATCCGGCCGCGAAGAGCCCTGCCCCTTAGTCCGAGGGTCCCTGTCAACCATGCTCACCCCCCTGGGATATGGCCTTCAGGAAACAAGGGGTCAGCTGTCGGGCACCGACTGCTGACGGAAGGTCAGAATTTATCAGGGGCTCAAGCGACTTAACCAGAGTGCAAGGGGCGCGACTGCGACCATCGACCGCTCCAGCTTGCCGAGCCTCGTTCGGACGCCGCTCAATCACCGTGGGTCCCGTTTTTTGCTGTTGTGGCATGGGGCGGCTCTGCGGAATCGAGCTCAGGTGACGGGAGGCCGGCAGATCCCGAAGACATGGCCAGGCCGTTGATAACTGGTAGCGTAAACGCATCATTGCAGCAGAACCTCAAAAACCACGGAGAAGAGCCCGCGATTCAAACTAGCGCAGTCCCGGTATTGGATTGCATGCACAGGTGATATGCTCGCATCCGGTTAGTGAGCGGCTATGGCGCAGCTCCTGCGTGAACCCATAACGACAGCGGCGATCCTTCGAGAGATGCAGCGACGACCCGTTCTCCAGACCGGAGGTCCGTGCTTGATGTGGCGATCGGCACGGATTGCTATCAACGCTGACGGCCGCCGGTGCCGCGCAAGCCGGTTACGACGAAACATCGACATGATCTCTTCTATGGTGGGATTGGCCCAACGATACCAGGGTAGTGGCAACTGTCGCCAATTGCGGCGCCAGTGAGGTCGGCCTTCGTCTTCGAACTCCTTGCTGGCTTCCGCTAAACAACGCGGCCTTATCACAAAAGGCTGGGAGATTTAACGATGATTCCGGCATCCGGACTTCTGCGCATTGCCGGCCGGTAATAGCGCGAAAGACTTGCAGCAATCGCAGCGCCGGCGGCACCCGTGACTAGTATCCGCACTGCCTGGCCCGTAACAATGCGCTGTGACCAGCGGAAGCCGATCTCGTGGAAAGACAAGGCATGCTGCGGGCTGATATGATGAAAGACGCCGGCAATGGTGCGGCGGACCCGGGACTTGAAACCTCCCACCGAGTGGACGGCGACTTGGACGAATTCGCGGCTCGAATGCTTTACGTTCTCATGCGTAGCAAAGCTCTTGCCAATCGCCATGAACGCCTCACCGCCCATCAGGCAGGTTGCGGTTCGATCCCTTTCGCCGTCGCGCGCCCTGCATGTATCGAAAGGCCTTTTCGGCCCCGTCCAGGCGGTAGACCGTCCGGATCCATTCTCGGTCGCTCACCGAGATGAAAACGGTCGATCTCCACCGTGCCATCTTGCATGTGCTCGCGCGCCAACATGAGGCGCAGCGCATATCCCATTCGCTAGCTATTGGGCATCACCAAATGTGGAAATGCCTATCTTCGCCGCATGAATGATCCATGCCGCCAGGGCTGCTATCCCGCACCTGGCGCGAACCGGGACTGCAACCGGTTCGTGGATCGTGTCCAGGAGGTGGTTGTCTAATCGCTAAACTGGTCGTCAAGGTGCTTTAGGGGCGGCGGCGCGTGAAGACGATGTTGGCGGCGGCACTGCCTCAGCGTATTCAGGAACATTTTCGACGAGGCAATGCGCATCACGTGTCACCTTGCCTGTTGCGCTGCTCTTTTGGCCCCGTACTTGCGGCGCCGGGTCTCAAGGCTTCCGGGCGGTCATTTGCGAGATTCATCCCGTACGAGTGACAGGACAGGCGAATTGGCGCGTTGTAGGTCAGTGTGAACATGAACGACCAATAAGGCTCTGAGGGCAACGGGCTACTGAGCGACAGTCTAGATGAGACCCCTTGCTTGTCGCGCTGCAAGGGGGCTCATGACCAATCCTGATGAGCTTCGGCGCTTGCATATCTGAGCTGTCCCGACACGCGATGCCCTTCTACCAGCGCATTGTTGGATATCAGATGTGCATGCAAGGGGGCAGTGAAGCTCTGCTACTTTTACGGAGAAAGCCGTTCTGTCAGGTGGACGCGAGGCGAGTCTTGAATGTCGTGGAATAATAGGGTCGTCTGGTCGGAGGGCTTGTTCCTCCGCCCGCAGCATTTTCAGCAGGCCGATCGTCACGTCGAACAGCTGGTGCGCAGCAGGACGGCGGTTTTGCATGGGTACGGGTGGGGTATCAGCGAGCTGCGGCTCAATCGAGAGCTGCTTGGTCTCGGTAAGATCGCCATCGAAGCGGCTCGCGGCGTCTTGGAGGAGGGGATGCCCTTCAGTATTCCTGACGAAGCCAACCAGCCAACTCCCTACGACGTTCCGCCGGATTTTCGAGATCCGCTTATTCACTTGGCGGTACCGTTTTATCAACCCGGCGCTCTTGAAACCGACGCGCAAGCGGGAATTGACGTACCTATCCGCTTCGCAGTCTCCACTGAGGATGTTGTCGACACCAACGCTGGCGAGCGAGGCAGCGCCTCCATCGACGTAGCGAGGCTGGATTTTCGACTGCTGCCGGACGCGGCAGACCGGTCTGGCTACACTTGCATCCCAATCGCCCGTATCATAGAGGTCCGGGCCGACCGACAGATCATTCTGGACGAAACGCACGTGCCGCCAACCCCCGACTGCGCCAGCTCCCGGGTCCTCTCGAACTACATCACTGAGATCACCGGCCTGCTTCACCATCGTGGTGAAGCTCTGGCCACTCGGGTCTCCCAGTCGGGAACGAACCGGGTTGCAGAGCTCGCGGACTTCCTTCTGCTGCAGGCGATCAATCGGTACGAGCCGTACTTCTGCCACCTGTCCAAGGCCGCCGTTGTAAATCCGGAATCGCTGTATGTTCTCATGCTCCAGTTGGCGGGTGAACTAGCCACGTTCGCCCGCGTCGATAAACGTGCCCCGACCCTTGGTGTTTACAAGCACGACTCTCTCGCGGAGGCGTTTTTGCCAGTGATACAGTCGATCCGGGCTTCGCTGGGTGCAGTGATTGAGCAGACTGCGGTCCCCGTACCGCTGCAGCGGCAAAAATACGGTGTCCATGTGGCTGAGGTGGCCGACCGCTCTCTCTTTACGACCTCGAGCTTCGTGCTGGCTGCTCGGGCTGATATTGAGGTCGAGCGCCTCCGGCGCGAGTTCCCGTCTCAGATTAAGATCGGCCCGGCGGAGAAAATCACGGAACTCGTCAATGTCGCACTGCCCGGCATTATCATCAATCCCCTACCGGTCGCGCCGCGTCAGATCCCGTTCCATGTTGGATTCAGCTATTTCGAGATCGATCAAAATAGCCGCTTCTGGAAGGATATGCCCCAATCCGCCGGCTTGGCGCTGCACGTTGCTGGCGACTTCCCAAATCTCGAAATGGCTCTCTGGGCCATCCGAGCCGGACAGAACCCACATTTGAGTTAGCCCACCAATGCCCCTCACGCTACGTGTACACAGCAATAGATGTAGTTTTCCGGAATATCTCGTGCCGGGCGACGCGGCTGGTGGACTGACTACCAGCCGAGCAGGCAACAGCCTGGTTCTGCCGGATGATCAGCAGATGGTCTCGAAATCCCACTGCTCAATCGAGTGCATGGCACGGCGATACGTACTGATCGACCGAGGCCGCGACGACACATGTCAAAATGACGAGGCGGTGCCGCTTCCGTCAGAGGCGCCGGTCGCCCGGAAAACCAGCGATGTTATTCAGATCGGCGCCTATATGACCGATGTCGTCGCGGTGTCGCCTTCGATATCCATTGCGGAGAGTGCCGCCGAACCGGAGGGACAACTTGCAGCGACAAGTGAGGAGTTGAGTCTTCTTGGCCCCCTCGAAACGGCCTCGTCGCTCCTGGCGGGCAATTGCACCCGGGGTGAAGAAGCGCTGCTGGACCTGAGGGACGGCGAGTTCCTACCATTGCCGTTCTTAGGCACTCGTTTAGACGCGCTGGCGGGCATGATGAGAAGTCCGTGGGATATCTACGCAGACAGTGTGCCAGATCGGGCCCCCATCTTGACGCAACCCAAGGTGGAGCAATCATCTCGCCAAGAATCATCGAGCGGCGGTCACGGCTTTCCTTGCCGCCTGCGGCTTATCATTGGCAGATGTCCGGAATGCCGGCATCGTAAGCGTGCTGGATCGTGCAGGGAAAATGCTTCTGTATTCCGCCGCGCTGCACAGCATACTCTCCGAGCGAGAGCTGGCGAACAATTATTCAGAAATAAGAGTTCCGACGAAAAAACCCTGAGTCTCGTTCCCGATGTCGGCGAGGCGTTGCGCGCAGTTCTGTGCAATGACTCCAGCGGGTCCCTCCGCGGAGACCTGGCCGTTGAGCAAGCCTTCACCGACCGTGGGACGCATGACGTGTCATTCGCGGTTGTGCAGAAGGCTCTGTCCAGCGTCCGTGCACGCTTGTCCCTAGCAGGGATCGAGAAGGCGATGGGGCGGCCCCGTTCCCTTTTGCACCGCAACCATAAGGCGCGAAACCGGAGTGCGTACGTGCGCGTCTTCAATGACGTCGTATCGAGCATCGAAACCGATTTGCTCCGGAGCTTCGGCGCCGACTTCGCGCGCCCAGTGCGAGAGCGTAGTCGACCCGCCCGCCGATCCCACGATGAGAGCGTCCGCTCCGAAGGGAAGTGGGCGGGTTGATGGTGGTGATTGAGGAAACGATGCCAAAATCCCAGCCACTCGTCCTCCTTCACGCCGAGGAGCAGTTGGCTGTCCCTTCGCCGTCATCGCCAGTGGCGGACGAACTTACCTGGGAGATGCTTGCGCTCGACCGACTTAATCCACTGGTCGCGGCCGCGGCGGCGCTGCTGGGTCTCAGCGCTCAGCTCAAGAGCAGTGCTAGCCATATCGACGTTGAAGCACTGCGCCTTAGGGTGCTGCGGGAGATCGATGCTTTTGAGCGTCGGATCACGCCGCTCGGATTGCCCTCGCGAGCGATCAAGGTCTGCAAATACGCCCTCTGCGCGACCATCGATGACATCGTTCTGAACACAGCCTGGGGCAGCAACAGCGTCTGGACGACGCGCAGCTTGGTGGGATCGCTGTTCAGCGATACCTGGGGCGGCGAGCGCTTCTTCGATCTGCTGACGCAATTGAAAAATGAACCGGCCATCAATATAGAACTGCTGGAGCTGCTCTACTACTGCATGAGGTTGGGCTTCGAAGGCCGCTACCGCGTCACTGCGGGAGGAGCCGCAGAGCTCAGTGTGCTGTGCGAAGACGTCTACCGCCTGATCCGAGCAGCCCGTGGTGACTTCGAGCGCGAACTATCCCCGCACTGGCGGAGGAACTCAAATAATCCGAAGCCACGCCGCACAATCGTTCCAATCTGGGCCGTCGTAGCGTTTGGGGCAGGATTACTCCTCTCGATCTATACCGGACTCCTGCATGCATTAAATGCCCGCGCCGACGCTGTCTTCAACGATATCGCGACATTGCCGCCGAACGGCGTTGTCAGATCGGCGAGAATCGCATTGCCACCAAAGGTTGTTATGAGCAGCGACCGACTGCGTAACTTCCTCGAGCCCGAAATCCGCGAAGGGCTTGTCACTGTGTCCGAGGACCCACAGCAGATCGTCGTTATCATTCGCGCCTCCGGGATGTTCGATTCTGCTAGTCCGGAAGTGAAGAAAATGTTCCTGCCGCTTCTTTTACGAATTGGTCGTTCTCTGAACGGTGAGTCGGGATCGGTCCTCCTGACCGGGCACACCGACGCCATTCCGGTGCAATCACTCGCCTTCCCTTCAAACGATTCCCTTTCGCTCGCGCGTGCGAGCGCAGCTGCCGAGATTATCAAATCCATGATGGATGACCCAGGCCGCGTGCGAGAAGAGGGCAGAGGGAGCGGAGAACCGGTCGCTTCGAACCACACGCCCGAGGGCCGCGCGCGGAACCGTCGGATTCAAATCATCATCACAAAGACACAATGAAGACAAGCCATGCAGTCAATCAAGAAAGCGCTTAGGTGGCAATGGCTCCGTGTCGGCGGGGCGGCGATCGTATGTGCCTTAATCTTCACGCTCGGACCGCATATCTCGGTCGGAGGATTTGCGCCGCTTGACAGCCTTCGCAGCCAGATCGCGGCATCGATGCTGATTCCGGTCGGATACACCGTGATCTACTTGATCCAGTCCCAGCTTTACAAGGTTCAGGCCTATTTTGAAGACCTCGTCCAATCACGAGTGTCGGGAGCGCTGGACGCGGGTGGGGCCGAGCAGAAGAAGGGAGACCCAAGGCCTTCCGACCGAAGTGTGGGGCAAGCCAGCACGCTTGCTGAAAGAGAGCTGGAGGCGATTCGTCATCGTTTCCGCGAGACCCTTACCACACTCAAGGGGCGCCGCTACGCAGGAGGTATCAGCAGGCGGTGGCTCTATCAGCGGCCCTGGTATGTGATGATCGGTCCGCCCAACTCGGGGAAGACCACAGCAATAGTCAATTCCGGGCTCAGCTTTCCGATGGCGGCGAGGTCCGGTCTGAGAGCCGCCGGTGGGTTAGCGGGTACGGAAAACTGCGACTGGTGGATCACCGATGACGCGGTGTTCGTCGACACTGCTGGGCGCTACACGGTACAGGAGGGTGATGCAGACCGGGACAAAGCGGTTTGGCGTGGCTTGCTTCGTATGCTCAGACGCTCCCGGCCACGGCAGCCGCTGAACGGTGTCTTAGTCACGATCGCAATCAGCGAGCTGAATTCTACATCCGAGGAAGTGCTCGCCGATCGCGCGCGCTGTATCCGTGAGCGGCTCCTCGAAGTGTACAGGGAGCTTCGCCTGCAACTGCCGATTTATGTGCTTTTCACTAAGAGCGATCTGCTGGCGGGATTTGTTGAATTCTTCGACGATCTGGGTCGCGAGGGGCGGGAGGCGGTGTGGGGGTTCACCTTTGCGCAAGAGGCGTCGGAGGACGAAGGCGATCCGATGGCGTTTGCCGCAGCATACGATGCGCTTGTTGGCCGCCTAAACGAAAGGCTGCTTGAACGAATGCAGCACGAAAGCAACCTCCAGCGTCGTGCGCTCATGTTCGGCTTCCCACAGCAGGTCGCTAGCCTCAAGCACCTGACGCAACAGTTCTTGAAGGAAGCCTTTGGCGGGAATTCGTTCCAGGAACCGCTTATGCTCCGCGGCGTCTACTTCTTAAGCGGCACGCAAATTGGCATGCCCTTCGATCGAGTTGCGAACGCCAGATCTCAGACCTTCGAGATCGCTCAGCCGCCCTGTACAGCGCTTCGTGGCCCGGGCCGTAATTATTTCATCAGCCGGCTGCTGCGCGAAGTCGTTTTCGCCGAAGCTGGGCTCGTCGATGCCAATCACCGCTTCGATCGGCGCCAGCGGCGGATCCGGTATGGCGCCTACACGATGATAGCGGCGGTCATTGTTACCGCCAGCGTCTTATGGACGTTCAGCTATATTCGGAATGTTCAGCTGATCGAGAGCGTTCGCCTAATGGCTGGCAGCTATGCCAGAGGGGCTGAAAAGCTGAAGCTCGACCGGGTTGAGAGTGGCGATCTTCGACCCATCCTGCCACTGCTTCAGCGGCTGCGTGATGCCAACGGCGACAGCGCGGGCGGCCGCCTATCAAGTTCGGGTCTCGACCAGAGTAAGAAAATCAAGGTTCAGACGCTCGCGGCGTACCGCCGCGCCGTGAACACCATCCTGCTGCCGCGGCTGATGTTCCGGTTGGAAACCTTATTGGTCGAGCGGCACGACGATGATCAGTTCGTCTACCAGGCGTTAAAGGTTTACCTGATGCTGGGTCAGCAGGGTCCGCTCCAGCGCGCGGTCGTCAAAAACTGGATGGCTGCCGACTGGCGAGTGATGTTTCCGGCCGAAGCCGATGCCGGCCTGCGCAGCGCGCTCGCTGATCACCTGGATGCACTCATGGAAGGGCCGCTGCCCCATAGTGAGCTTAATGGCGAACTGATCGAGAGGAGCCGCGCGAAGCTCCAGACCGTCTCGATGGCGCGCCGCGTCCTCGACATCATCGCGACCAGTCCCGAAGCCTCGCGGGCGCCAACCTGGCGTCTGGCCGACCATGCCGGGCCGCTGGCGCAGGGCGTCCTGGCTCGCAAATCGGGACAGCCGCTCAGCGAGGGGGTTCCTGGCATCTACACGAGGGCGGGGTTTTACGGAACCTTCCTGCGATTGCTGCCGCAAGTGGCTGACGCTGTCGCTGCAGAAGGCTGGGTTCTCGACTCACAGGTAGTCGCGCCGATTGCAGCCGGTGATGTGAGCCAGAAGCTGCGGCGTTCGGCGGCGGATCTCTACGCTCAGGAGTTCGCGTTGCGCTGGGACCAGCTCATTGGCGATATGTCCATCCGCCCGTCTGGGGGTATCGATGACGCGCTGCGCACCTTGAACACGCTGTCCGCGCCGACGTCACCAATGCGCCTGTTCCTTTTCGCGGCGGCGCAGGAGCTAAAGCTCAAGCAACCACCGGCTCCCGAGGACGGCTTGACGAAAGGTGACAGTGTCCCCCAGGGCGAGGTGTTGCCAAGCGAGCTCGAGGCACTGTTCCGGTCTCAACCGGCCGCGGACACGCCTGAAGCTCACGTCCAGCTCTATATGGGCGATCATTTCCGGTGGCTGCACCAGCTGGTCGAAGTGCCGTCGAACAGCCAAGCGGGCGCGCAGGCGCCGATCGACAGTGCTCTCCGGGATCTCGGCGAACTGTATCGCTCCCTCAGCCAGGCGCAGGGGCTGGCGGGTTCGAACATCTTGGAACACAACGGGCAGGCGGGCGTCGCCATCCAACAGATCGAGGCGGGGGCGGCCGATCTGCCCGAACCCATCCGGCAATGGATCCTCGGCCTCAGCCGCCACAGCTCGGACCTAACCGTCAGCGGCATGAGGCGCGGGTTGGCGAGCGGTTGGGCGGGCGGCCCCGGCGATTTGTGCCGACGGGCTACCGAAGGACGGTATCCCTTCGCGAGCGGATCCCGCCGGGATATCCCTTTGAGCGATTTCGCCCGGCTGTTCGGCCGCAAGGCGGAGATCGACACTTTCTTCGCCGAGAACCTTTCCCCATTCGTCGACAAATCCAAAGGTTCGTGGCAGTTTCGGCCAACGAGCGGTGTCGATTTCCCTATCGGCCGCAATACCTTGGCCCAGTTCCAACGGGCAGCCACGATCCGCGACACCATGTTCGATGATGCCGGCCAGGTGTCAGTTGGATTCCTGCTCACCGTCGCCGAGACCGATCCGTTGACAGACCAGGTGGTGGTAGACATCGACGGCCAGCGCCTCGAACATCGACGAGGAACGGCCGCCGCGGCCATGCATTTCCATTGGCCTACGGCCGGCGGCGTCGGCGGCGCTTCCGTCGCTTTCATCGGTTTTCAAGGCGCCACCCTCTCTAAGAGCGGCCATTGGGCGCTGTTTCGCCTCTTAAATGAGGCGGATAAGCAGCCATTGGGAGGAGGGGACCTTATTCAGGTACGACTGGTGTCCGGTCGCCATTGGGCGGTTTTTAACCTCCAGCCTGACAGCGTGATGAGCCCGTTGTCCCGCAATCTGCTGTCAGAATTCCGATGTCCAGATTTCTTATGAACGCCGGGATAGCATCCGACTGGCGCTGGGAAAGCCCTATGGGGTCACGAGACGCCCACGCAGGTCTGCGGCGGGAGAGGTCGGCATGTCGGTTGCCGGCCGGATCGGAGGCGGTCACGGCTGCGACTGGCGGCGATCGTCGCTTGATCTCGGCGCGCCGCTTTCCCGCTCGACTAGACCGCTGGAGAGCGCGGTCACCTCCATCAGGCAGATCTTCGGGAAGTTGGGTGATCAGATCCTGTCCCACCCTATCAACCGACGTACACTGATCTAGAACAGGAAACTGGAGAGATATAATGGCCGGAATGAAGCACAATAGGACAAGAGCGAAGAAATTTCTGCAGTTGATCGACCAGACGAAGAACAGAGCGGATTTGGAGTTCTGCTTTGCGGTCGGCACGGTTGGCGATCTGCGGAAGCCTGCTGTCCTGGTGAGTAAGAAAAAGCTCAATGGATTGGCACAAACTTTGAAAAACATGCCTTTTGAAGATGATGAGGATAGTAGTAAGGAGAACTTTTCGCTTCTGCGGAGAGGCACGGGCAGGATGAACGAAAACGGCGTTATCCTCGTCAAGTTGGCTGATGGTGGAAAGGCCGGGTTCCCGCAGGTCCAAAAGGTGATGAAGAAGTATTTCGTGAACTTCCGCATGAGGTTGCCTGACATGCAGGAAGCAGGAATCTTAACTGAAGAAGACATTCAGCAGTTTGAGATGAACGCCGAGGAGAACTCCCAATTTCTTCCACCCGACGACTCTGAAGAATTCAATCGGCCGATGACGGCGCTCGATAGCGCGGAAGGGAACTCTGCAGGGAGTGTTGAAGAAACCGAAGAGAGAAGCAAGCGTGAAGGCGGGGCTGAGCTCCTGGAGCAGCTTCTCCCGGAAGTGAAGGAGGGCATTGCCGCCGCGGCCGCGACCATTTCCAATCACGCAGTAAGTCTCAGCGCGCAAATTGGCGCGGGACAGACCGCAGAGTTGTCCCATCTGACCACGAAGATCGCGGATTGGCTGCAACGTGTGCTGGCTGCGACGCCTCCGGAAGAGCAGGAGGCAACGCTGCACAACTTCGCCGGCCGACTTCTGTTGATGCTGGCCTATCCTGAGAATCTGCGAAATCTTCAATATGTGGATGACATGCCCGATGGGGCGGGGCAGGGCGAGACAAACGGCGACCGCCGCGAAGAGGTCGTGGTGAATGGGATCGATCTGAACAGAGTTCCAACGGGCGCTCTCGATCAAGACGAGGTAGTAGAGTCCTTGTTCCGTCTGATCAAGGCAAAGGCTCAGGAGCGACAGCTTTCTTATCCGCTAGAGAACGCGAATTCTGAGAGGATTGCGAAGATAGTGTCGTCGCAATGGCCGAAGGAACTAGGCGATGCAGCCCGTAGGCGCGCGGTTGTGGAGCGTCTGATCGCAGCGGTGGTCCCGCGGCTCGGTAACGATGATCAACTTCTGGTCCTTCTTGGCATCGCAGACCAGCCCGAAAGGACCAAATCCATCGAGAACTCGGTCGAAAGTATCATAGCTATATGGCAGGCTCATCTCGACACTGCCTTGACGCTGCGGGATGAGGTAAAGAGCAAGATCAACCAGATGGTCGATGTGGAAGCCCGCGGCGGAACGTGGAAGTATGTCGACGACATCTTCCTGCAGTTCGGAGGAGAGCTTTCAGATCAGCTCTCCGCCATCACCGAACGCAACGGTGAGGCACTGTCGAGCGCGACCGAGCGTGTCCGAACCACAGTCCAGAAGAAGCTCGATTATCTCAACGGCAGCGACATTGTAGCCATGCTTGACAATCCTCCAATCGACATCGGTCCGGGCACTATAGGGCAGACGCTGCGGGAAGGGCTCGCGGCCATCACCGATGGACTGAAGCGCATCGAAACCTCGCGCGCCGCGCCCGCCGCGTAATAATCGCCTGTCTCGATGCCGGCCGACCCACCGGAAGGCCGGGCGAGCAGGCCATCAACGGCCTCATCAGCGACGGAAGGAGTTCCGCCGCTCAGGTGGGTCAGCGAAGCGGTGAAGGAGCGGCGCACCAACAGAGGCTCTTCTTCATCGGCTGCCGCTTCAACGACCAGATGCTGCGCACCTACGCCCGACGGATCATGACGCGATCCAACGCACCACGTTTTGCGGTGCTGGATGCGGCAGCGCCGACCAACAACCAACGCCGTTTCCTTGCAGCAAGCCCGATCACGCTTATCGACGTGCCGACTGGCGAAGCTGCGGCTAGGTTTATCGGCTGAAAACCAGAGTAGAGAAGGAGTGTTGCGGGTACGACGATACACGAGGATTTCGGAGGTCGGTCGTCGGCACCGACGTCGGAGGCGGATTTGCCGTAAACGTTGATCATCACGGCCGCTGTTTGAAAGTGCCGCTCGCCTTGCTATGATCCACCCATTCCTTTTTGCACGCATTCCATCCACAAAAACGATTTTACTGCTCAAAACGATTGCCCTTAGAAAACGCTGAAGAGCGCTGTGTAGATTATGTGGAGTTCTAAAAAAATGGGTCCACAGGTGCGGAGACGATGCTGGAAATTCGACCTGGAGCCCTCTGTCAGTTGCCTGGCCTCGATTGTTATCTTACGCTGGTCGTGATCGGGCAGAATCTTCACCGTTGCTTCTCCCGTTTCAGTGCTGATAGGGCTCTCACAAGAAGCACTGTTCCCTGGTCGACTAACCTGTGAGTGCATCTCCCACAATCACTAGAAGCCAGAGCAGGCGCGCTCGCAGCCGCGAGGACTTGGTCTGCGCCTTTTGCAGGGCCACCAAACCTCGTGATGTTTTCTTGCGGCTGTCGGGCCGAAATATGAAGGATTGAGTGATGTGGATAGGTTAGGCAGTTCTGCTGCAAGCGCTTCGGCCCGGGTTTCTGTGCGGCGTCGCAACAATGATCAAGAAGGTTGCGCAGGATCGGTTGTCGGCAATGTCGCCGCGCCGGTCACTAATGGTATCGGCTTCGACCCCGTGAGCTCTAGCTGCACTGTCAAGCGCCACCCTATGAAACTACGAAGGCCGGTGGCCAGGCCAGAGCGACCTACCTTCCGAAACGAACTGGAGAGCAACATGCTGTGTCTAGGGCTCAGTGGCGGTCTAAGCAGAGTCTACGAAAATTCGTTCGATCTACCGAACACCTTTATGCACGATGGGGCTGCGGTTCCCGTTCGCGACGGGCGAGTGATAGCGGCGGTCGAGGAGGAGCGCCTTAACCGGATCAAGCACTCCAACAAGTTACCAACGCGTTCGATTCAATATTGCCTCGCATCTGCAGGTGTTCACCTGAGCGACATCGACCGCATCGCGTATTATGCGACCGAGGCCTATTGCAACGCTGTGCTCGAGCGCGTGCGCCTCTTTCACCCAAGCACCCCAGCATCGGATCCGAGACTGTTGCAACGGGCTCGGGGAAGTCGACACGGGCGCTATATTCCTGTGGGACACCCCGATGTTCCATGTGATCGCCATCGTCACACAGATCTGGCCGCCCCTTGGACGCGTGATGGCACAATGCCATGAGGTTGTCACCCGCGCTCCACCGCCGAGATGAACTCGAAAACGTTGGACCCGGAATTGATTGTTGAGGAATGAACGTCATGAAACGCTATGTAGAAAAAGAGGTGACGGATCAACTCGCTTATAGGCGAAAGATGTTGCAAGATTGGAGAGGAGAGCGCCTCACTGGACACCAGATAAACTTGGCATCAATAGACCTCAACCTCCTGGTCGCGCTCGAGGCTCTGCTCGAATACCGGAACGTGACGCACGCGGGCCAGCACATCGGGCGGAGTCAACCGGCGATGAGCCGGGCACTGGGAAGGCTGCGCGGCATGTTCAATGATGACCTGCTGGTGCGGTCTTCAACGGGTTTGATCCCAACGCCGCAAGGCGAACACTTGGCTCAAAGGCTGCCGTCGGCACTGCGTACGATCCGAGAGATGGTGACAAGCCGCAGCGTAATCTCAAAAGAATGGGGGAGGGGGGCAACGCTGGCGATCCCCGATCATCAAGCTTTGGCTGTACTACCGCGCCTCCTGCCGTGGTTACGCGAGCGTGCCCCTCATCTCGACACACTCGCCTGTTTGCCGTTTGATCGTGCCATGCGGGGGCTTGAGCAAGGTGATATTGATTTGGCCGTTGGGCATATTGACGTGCAACTGCCTGGCTATTTTCGGCGCAGTCTCTATACAGACCGCTTCGCGTGTTTGTTGCGCCACGACCATCCCGCGCTGGCGCAGGAATGGACGATCGACAACTTCGCGACCTTGCGTCACGCTGCCATCAGTACGGACTCCCCGACCATTTCGGCCCGATCTACGACCACTTGCCCAACCTGCGAGAGGATCGTAGTCCCATACTTTTTTCCAGCGTTCTCACGGCAGCGGTGGTGGCTTCGGGGACGGATTTGGTATTGCTCGTCCCGCGCCGCGTTGCGACCCAAGTTTCCGCGATGCTGCCGCTTAGGGTTGTTGATCCACCCCTCGAGCCGGCACCGTACAAGGTCATGCTCATCTGGCACGAGCGGTGCCATCACGACCCGCAGCATAAATGGCTGCGCAAGGAGGTCGCCGCAGCGTTGGAGACGGGAGCAGACTGACACAAGAAGCGGTGATCGGGATGCTCCCGAAGCATCAAAGAGAGCAAACGGGGATTTTGCGCGGGGAGATGACCAAGGGCTCAGCGCTGCTGCGCCCGAGAGTGCCAGGCATGTTGGACGAATATCGAGACTTGGATGCCTATGTGCTCGCGGGGTCTGCTTGTATCCGGGCTTCTGCTGAGCTGCGGCTCGGCCCTGCAGTGGCGCGGATATCTTCGCGCCGGCTCTCGGATCGACCATTTTGATGGTGATCGTCAAGTGATCAACATTTTTGTCAGCAGGCTCGCCGACACGGTCTGGCACTGCCGGACCGTTGGTTGAAAGACACAGCTTGATATCGGGGACCTCTGTGGCTCCGCGTGCAAATGTCGCCTTTGTCTTCTTCCGGTCATAACAGGCATCGCTTGGTCCGGCGATAAAGAGCACGGAAAGCTGAGGGACTTCATTGGCGACCGCAACGACCTTTCGCAGCGCCTGGTCAGGCGTAGGCCGGCTTTCGTTGGCGCAGTATTTACTATTGCAGTAGTTGCACTGGATATTGCAAGCTGGTGCGGCTACGACGTGCATGCGCGCGAAATAGTAGTGCGCTTTTTCTAAATAGCAGGAAAGGTCCGTGATTTTCTCCCAGACAGCCGGCTCGACGTGGTGCGGCTTTGCGGACGAACCGCACAATGACGCGGCGCAAGCAGTGGACTTCGCTGTGGCCAGCAGTTGGTTCATAGTTGTCGTGCTGGTCAGGTTCTTGAGCGAAATCATTGGTGGGGGCATTAAAGGCTCCGTTGCTGCTTAACGTCCCGGTTCAAGAAGCAAGGGCCATGCCAATGAAAATTGCGTTAGTTTTCAATTGGTTAGAGTTTTTTGTCCGGTTCCCTCCATTTGCGACCCGACATAGGGTTGTCAGGCATTCGACAATAGACCTACGCCGGTAAAATGGCGGCTCGCCTCGAGTGCTTGAGTTGAGGAGGGCAGGTCGGGCCGCTCGACCACACCAGGCTTAGAACTTTCTTTCACCCCGATTTGATGCCCGCGGATGGCATAACCAGCCTAACGTGGGGTGACGCCGAGAGGCGAGCCGCCTGGCCCCAGATTTCTCCCTCGCGTCGATCAGCCGCTCCCGCTCGGTCAGACGAGCCCGATTGGGAGCCAGGCAGGATCGTTCGGATACAGGCTTTGGAGGAGACTTCGCCGAGACAGGCACCGGCAGCCCCGGCGGCCGCAAACGGGGATCCAGTCGACATTGGGCTCTTTCTGGCGAACTCGTCGATCGCATTGTCGCCGAATGGACCGTTAGCTACCTTCCACACAAGCGCAGAGAGGCCCTGGCTGTTCTTGCAGACAAAATCCAACGCACCAATGGTCCTTGATTGCGCGGGAGTTGCTGTCCTACGCACGCTGTTTGAGTTCACAGACGTTCCCTGGGAAGTGGCATTGCGAGGCCAAGTCAAGCGCCGACGGCGCGAATGTCCGTTCGCAGATGCATAGAACGCCATTTTCAACTCAAGACCAGACTTGCGACGGGCCATGGACCACGAAAATGGGTCGAATTGCATGATCGCGAAACGATCCGCGACTGTCCTATCGGTATTGCCGCGGGATAGACGGGCGGACGAGGCGGGGCTGCGCAGCTCCTTCTGGCCTGATGCGCAGGACGTTCACGGAGCGTACACGGGCTCCGCCGAGGGATTCATTGAGTTCACGCTTGGTGTCTTCAAGACCGAACCGCGCAACATCCACCAGATCACCAACGTTCTGATTGAGTTTATCAGCCCGGCTGAAGCACCTGTCGAGAGCTACTTCACTGCGCTCCAACGAGGGCCGGACTGCGGCCGGATCAAACGTTGCCAGGTTTCTCCTATGTGGTCGATATTGCGACCATTTTCTGAAAAGGGAAGGGGAGTGGAGAATTGCCGACCGCACAGTGGTCTATGATTGGCTCGAGGAGCAGACACAGCAGGCGGCGTCGCCAGAGTTTGAGCGGTTCGGTTTCAGGCAGCCGATCGGAACATCGCATTCTAACGACCCGGTCTATACGCTCGGAAGCGGCAAAGAGCATGAAAAGCCGAGGCGGAATAGCGGCGCGTTCAGCTGGTGCCGAACTCTTCTTTTCCGGGACGTGGTGCTAACTTGCTGTCATCTGGCTCCTTTAGCGTTAGATCGCATACGCCGGAGCAGGAGAAGCTAATCCATGAAGCAAGCAGACACCCGCCGTCATTACACGCGCTGCAGGCGGGATTGGCCGCGCTCTGGTCGATGCCTTTGCGACAAACGGCGACATTGTCGTTGCCGTGGATCTTCCTGGAAGCGGAACGGTGCGGTGCGGCGTTGCCGCGCGGCCCTGCGATCTTCAATGTGGCCTCGCTGGGCGGGTTGCTGGGCGCCCCAGACGCAACGGCTACGCTGCCTGGAAGGGGCCTGATCTTGATCACGAAAAGTTTGGCATGCGAGTTGGCGTCGCGTCGAGTGGGCCTGACGGCCATAAGAGCTCGGCTATGTGCGCACGCCGATGGTCGAGAACTGGAACGCGCCGACGAGACGGATCTCGCCGCTATTCGCCGACGCGTGCCGATGGGGCCCATGGGCGCGTCCCGATGATGTCGACCGGACCTTGCGGTTTCCGGTCAGCTCGCACGTCGATCATTCATCGACATCGTGTCGGACGGTCGCCTTGGGCTTGGCGACGGGTCCGGATACGAGCGATTCGAGTTCAAGCGCTTCGGTGTCGTTATTCATGAGGCGCCTGGGGAGTACCTGGGTGATCTTTTAGGGGCTCAACCAGAAGGTTTTCGAACCCGACGGCCATTATCAGAAGATACCCCCAACGGCGATATCGTTGCGGACCACCCAGAAGCCAGCCCCGCCAATCTGCATCGCGGCAGGATCGGAGTGCAGCATGAGGCGGGCCGTCGCAGAGAGTCGCAGCAATTATTGCAGTCTCTAATCTTCGCCTGCGTCCTCCCGTAATACAAGGGCGTATCAACTCAGCCGGCGGCGCAAAAAGTCCTCACGATGAGGCAAGCTTTTAGCCGCGGTTCAAATTGAGGTGTTCGAAGTACCAAGACGGGTCATCATCGGATGAATCTGTCTCGACACTGGCGTCACTCGAATGCTCCTCGACACCTGCTTCATCGTCGCTAAGATACTCCACGGTTTTAGAGAGATAACTCCAAGGTTTGTCGGCGCGCTGCCATCCACCCTTGCTATTCTTTGTCCACTTGTCGGGATGTTGCGTAGGGTCGAGCACCCAGCGATTTTCACCCACATTAACGAAACCCATCTGCTCTAGACGGGTTCCCATCTCCGGCGTAGCGGGACGTGACATGATCAACGGCTGTTCGCCGTCGAGTTGAAGTTGATGTTCGAGCAGAATATCGCCTGCGTTCTCGACAAGCGGATGAGTAACGCGAAGGTCTACAATCGACGTGATTCTTCTTCGACCGGGAAATAGTTCCCGCCACGGCTCGTTTTCGATGCTAAATCCATCCTCTGTTCTTAAAAGCCCAACGCTTCGTTCTCCCAGATCATAGCTGAAATATCGCGCGCTGGGCGTATCATTGTCGGTGCCGCCGTAGAGTCGAGCGATGGTAGCCGTACGCAGGGCTTTAGAGGACACGAAGGGCGAGTACTCTTGTGGATTGACGGAAATGTGCTTGATTTCATCACCGTAAAATTCCCTTACTTTTCTGGCAAATGTCGATCTGTCGAGCACCTTAATTGGAGGTTCGGAAGAGAGCGAGTATGGTCGCGTTGGCGACGAAGGCGAAAGAGCATGGGGATCTGGCGTTGATCGGGACGGCATGCCCGTAAGCGTTTGTGCCCCGGTCATATTCTCGATCCACCCCGCCATGGCCCGGGTGCGATCATCTTCCTCGGAAATGTTGTAGCGCAGCGATCGTTCTGAGTTATCCATGGCGGTCTCTCCTGAGAGTGAAAGGTGTGATGAAGCGCATTCTTTTCAGTCGCTTCACATGGGAACGGTGCGCTCACATGTCCGGCCTATAAAGCGGATACGTGACTGCTAGACTCGATGAAGCGGGCGGTGCGCGTTGCATGCGCCGCTCCTGATCCCTTTACCTCAGCCCAAGCCTCGAGGATCCGCGAAAGCGTGGCTCCCTTCGCCAGACCATCGTCGAATCGGCTGACAGTCCGTCGGAGGTGTCTGCGCCGCGGCAGGGCTAAGATTAGCTTGAATGTTAGAGGCGTCTCGGAAAATTTACCGCCCCGCGGGCCTGTTCTGTTTTCACCGTTGTTGGTCTCCAATTGCAGATTACGCATATGCTAGTGCAACCGGACTGGTCGCCATCATGCAAAATCGATATTCTAAAATGCTTTGGAAAAGCGGAGCCACGTGACCCCTTAGGTGGTGAAGGTGACCTGCCACTGCGAATTTCCTCCAGAATTGATTAGAGTCCGGCCCATCAAAGGACGGACGAATGAAGAAGCAGAGGTTTACCGAAGAGCAGATAATTGCGGTACTGAAGGAGCAGGAGGCAGGCGCGAAGGCGGCCGACCTCTGCCGTAAGCACGGGATTTCGGAAGCGACGTTTTACAACTGGAAAGCCAAATACGGTGGTATGGAAGTGTCCGAGGCCAAGCGGCTGAAGGCGCTTGAGGACGAGAACGCCAGGCTGAAAAAGCTGCTGGCCGAACAGATGCTGGATGCGGCCGCGCTCCGCGAGCTTCTTGCAAAAAAAAATGGTAGGGCCTGCCGCCAAGCGTGAAGCCGTCACGCATCTGAAGGCCGTGATGGGTCTTTCGGAGCGGCGGGCCTGCCAGATCATATCCGCCGACCGCAAGACGGTGCGTTATCGGTCCTGCCGACCGCCGGAGGTGGCGCTGCGGGCAAAGCTGCGTGACCTTGCAAACGAGCGTCGGCGTTTCGGCTATCGGCGACTGTTCGTCCTGCTTCGACGGGAAGGAGAGCCGTCCGGCGTCAATAGGATCGAGGTTCCAAATTTGATTTCCGGAGGACCGGCATCGATGTACCCAAGACGGAACCAGCCGCGCGATGACGATTCTCGCGAAGTAAGTGAGTGGATCGAAGGCGTGACCGGAGCTTTCGATACGGACGCCTGGATCCGGGAGTACAATTCACAGAGACGAGATGTGGAACAGGATCTGAGCGACTTGCGCCTCGGTTCGCACGACAGTGACGCCGGCGACCGTGTGCCGCGTCGCAGATCCGTGGGCGGTTCGATGCGAGTGACGCCGCAGTCGTTGGCGCCGGAGAACTCGTTGAGCGGCGCCCGCCACAGCATAGACGTCTCTCGGGCGGGCTCCAGCAGCTTGCGATTCGGCGGCTCGGGGAGCAAGACATCGAGCAATATGGCGGAGGCGGGCGAAGTCGCCGCGGCGCCGCAGGGCAAACGCCGCGGATTTACGTCGCGCATGGCGTCAGGGTTCAAGAAGGCGTTCGGATTGAGCAGCGGCAAGACGTCGTCGCGGAGTTCGGGGCAGCAAGACGTCGATGCCGCAACGGAGACTCACGTGGTCTCAACCAAGGCTCGCGTCGGCGCCAAGCGTGGTCGCCCCGCCGACCGGGACATGCATCCCGATGACGAGACCCGCATCAACCAGTTCGCGGAAGCAGTCCGAAACTACGAAATTCTACCCGACGGTAGCGTCGGCCGAGGGGACGGAAGGGTTCCCGAGGCTACCGTCGAGAACAATTTAGGGATTCTTAGGAGGTTCGCTCGTTGGCTCCGAGCAGAAAACAGAGATTCGATGGCTTCTCGGTTTTTAAACGATCCAGATTCGCTAGCCGGTGATATCGCGGATTACTGGGCAAACGGTGGGGACGATCGTAAGCGTCTTAACTCAGCACTGTCTCATTTCAGGAGGCTCTCGCCTGAGGGGCAAGAACTCCAAGCCGTTGGACCTGGGCCGCGCCTGATGGGGCGCCGAATTCATGTTCCCTATCCCGACGACGCCCTCATTATTGATGCCTTGGCCAACGAAGAGCGGAGTAAGCTCGGATCGGCCTCGACTTCCAAGAGGAATGTTGTCTTGAATATGGCCAGCAATCAACGAAAGTTTAGCGCTTGGCTCCAAAGGGAGGGCAGGGAGAGCATAGTCAGCCGACTCACCGGTACTGATCAGCAGCAACAGTCGTTGCAAAAAGATTACCAAGACTTCACCGAAGACATGGGAAAACACACTATCTCTTTCAAGCGGCTTCGGCAGTACCAGCAAGTCGTTGAGGCGAACGCAGCGTCGGGGTTGTCCCCTGAGCAGGCAAGTGGCCGGGAACCGGCCGGTCTGGACGGCCGTTCGGATCCACGTGCCGAGTTCAGATCAACTTCGCCGCTGCAGCAGGTTGATCCATCGATCGAAGGCCGCAGCGGATTGTCGCTCGACCATATCGAATGGCTGGGCGACCAGCATATCCAGACGGATTATGAGCTGCTAATGCAGGACTTGCAGCGAAACGATCCGGATCTCGCAGCCAGGACGCGGCTTATCGATCCCCTGATAGCCCATTATCATCTGCGCCTGGGCGATGAGAGCACCGCGCTGAGCGCTTTCCAGCGCATCGTTAATGATCAGAATGGAAGAGATACAGCCGACTTCCTGTTCCTTCCAGTGAGCGATGCCAGTGCTTCGGATCCTGATCACCGCGGCACCCATTGGTCGCTGCTACTCGTTGACCGTCGCAACCGCGAGGGGCCGGCTGCCTATCACTATGACTCCTTCCGGGGCCAGAACGACGAGTTTGCAGCAATGCTCGCACAAAGGTTGGGTACCCGTCTGGAGCCCGTCCGCATGACCCAACAGCGGAACGGCTATGATTGCGGAGTCTTCGTGGTTGACGGCACGCGGGCGCTCGTTAGACGTCTGGCGCGAAGAGACCGGCCAGCCGTGCTGCACCTCGACAACCTCGTCGCCGATCGGGAGCAACTCCAACGACGTCTGAGCACCGCGCCCAACAGTGCTCGAGCGGGGGCTGCGGCGGCTGAACCGGAGTCCTCCACACAGATCGCCGATCCCGCAGAGTTTTGGCATGGAGTGGGTCAACCCGGCCAGCTTCCCGATAGCTGGAATACAGCGACCTTCCGGCAGGATTTGCCGTCAGCCGCCTATTCACCGGTGCAAAGCGTCAATCCGCCAGACGCACCATGGGAGCAAAGCTTGGGGGCATCGATCTTCGGCACCCCACAGTACACGCTGCCTGTGGACGACTTGGGAGGATTTGTCCCTCCGAGCTGGCAACACGGCAATCAACCGGTACCAGATGACCTTCTGCCTGCAATGTACTTGTTTGACTTGCTGCCGAGCGCGGACAAACCCACCAACTTCAGTATCCATGGTGTGCCCTACACGGCCACTCTGGGGCCATCAGGCATGCAGAGCGACATTTACCTTTTCCTGCAATAGGGTGGAGATGGATCGAGCAATAGATGCCAGTCGTTCTTGAAAAGCACCAAACCGTTGAGAGAGAATCCGTTTTTACGCGGCCACGTGCAGCGCGCCAACCCAGATGAGACGATCCCCAGTGCCGGGGGCGACATCGAATGTGCACGTCGCCAGTCTTCCTTCAAAACGTGACGTTTGGCCAGCATCCCAAGAGGCGACGGCTGTCGCATCTGAGGTGTAGACAGATACGGATGCGGGAAGAGCCTCGGGTGCGAAGGATGCTGGCGCGGTCGCTGAAGTGCTTAGTGCCGTCTATGACGGCCTACCCTTTGCGGGTTCTACTATGGCTTCAGGCCAGGACGAAACCCGCCCATGGCGCCGGATGCATTTCATACAGCGATCATGAGCCAACGTGTGAGTTGGGTGCTCGATGCCGACCCCGTATCCTGCAACTATCAAACTATGCCTGCTGTCAAGCGAAGTGAAGATTTGACCCCGTAGGCGAAACGAAGAACTGACCCCTTCATTGATTTGCTGTTTCGTTTGTCTCAAGCGCTGTTCCGGCCTTCTGCAGAAGGCCGGAACGGCGCTTTTCGCGAAGCCTGTAGCTATCACCTCGGATGGTGATCACCGTCGAATGGTGCAGCAGGCGGTCCAATATCGCGGTGGCGACGACAGGGTCTCCAAAGACGCTCCCCCACTCTCCGACCGATCGATTGGAGGTAATCAGGATCGATCCCCTTTCATAGCGGCGAGAGACCAGTTGGAAGAACAGGTGGGCGGCGTTAGCTTCGAAGGGCAGATATCCCAGCTCGTCGATGATCAGCAGTTTCGGCCGCGATAGGATTGTCAACTGCTTGTCCAATGAGCCATCGTTATGGGCCTTGGCGAGCATCGCAACCAGAGTGGCCGCCGTGACGAATTGAACGTTGTAGTTCTGGCGGATTGCTTCTCGGCCAAGACTGACAGCAAGGTGCGTCTTACCGGTGCCCGGAGGTCCGAGGAATAGGACGGTGTCGCCGTGAGCAATCCAGCGGCAGGTTGACAGCTCCCTGATTTGTCCTCGATCCAGCGAGGGCTGTGCCTCGAAGTCGAAGCCATCGAGTTCGCGTACGAAGGGGAACTGCGCCAACTTGCTCGACATCGAGATGCGCCGTTCATCGCGCCGGGCAATCTCTCGTGAGACCAGGAACGCCAGAGCTTCGCGCAACGTCATCTTCGAGCGCCTCGTCCAGCAACGTGTCGAGTTGATCGCGGATCGCCGTCAGCTTTAGCCGATCGAGTGTCGCGATGAGTAAATCGTGATCGACGGTCGTCATCACCAGCCACCTCCAACAACGGCCTCGTATTCCGCAAGAGGTCGCAGCAAGGCGGCTGGTGCCAGCTCGACTGGAGCGGTGCGAACCAGTCCTTCGCTACCCGCGAAGCCAACAAAGTGATCCCGGTCGACGATCCGTTGTCGCCGTCCCTGGCAGAGAGGATGATCGGCCACAACCTGGCCAGCGTGACGGATAATTACACGGCCAGCCAATACAACGACTTGGACGCTCTCGCCGATGAGACGCCAGGGTACGGAATAGCTGTTTGTGTCGAGATCGATGGCGCAGTCCGCCTGCACTTTGCGCACGAGGTCGCGTAGTTGTCCAAACGGTACGCGGCCGGATAGCGGCCGAAGGGCTTCGGCCTCCGCAGCAAAGCGTTCAATTGGTGCTTCACCAGTCGTGCCGTGTTCTCGTCGGTCTGCGATCTCTCGTATCCATCGGTCAAGGTGCGCCTCGAACGAAGCCCAGTTCTCAAACCGGCGACCAGCGATAGCATTCTTCTTGACGTACCCGACCCCGCGCTCGTCCTTCCCCTTTGTTCGCGCCCGGTAGGGAGCGCAAGCGCGTGGCGCGAAGCCCCAGTAACGGGCAAACGCCCAGAGTCGCGCATTGAAGCGAACCTCCCGGCTAACCGCGTCGTGATGTTCGACAAGTGCCTTCGCATTATCCAGCAAAACCTCAACGGGAACGCCGCCAAACCGAAGAAACGCGCCTTCCATCCCCTCGAACCAATCTGTCTGCCCTTCTCTCAATGAGGCACGGATATGAATGCGTCTGGAATAGCTTAGCGTGGCGACAAAGACGTTTACCCGAAGCCGCTCGTCACCGATCCAGACACGCGTCTGCCCGAAGTCGATCTGCAACTGACGACCAGTCGGCGTTTCAAACCGCACTGTCGCACGCTTTTGCGCCTTGAGTTCCCGCCGCCATTCCCGGACTCGAAGCTCTACCGAACGCAAACCGATGATAATTCCATGCTCGCTCGCCAGCTCCTGCCGGATCACATCGGCATTGGCATCATGGCGAAAGAAGCGTTCACGAAGCCAATCATCAAGGCCATCAAAAGCACTCCTCCGAACCGGCTTCTTGAAGGGTACCGCTCCACCCTCACGAAGATATCGACGGACAGTGTTGCGAGCACATCCAAATTCCTTCGATAGACGCTTGGCACCCCAACCAAGCTCGTGCAGCCGCAACATTGCCACCACCTCATCTGCCTCAAGCATATCTTCGCCCTGCATCGTTCCCCACGATGCAGGATGCGCTGAAATCGCACTTGTCATCCATCTCTCCTCGTTGTCACACGAGGGGGCAGTTCTTCATTTCGTTAGGGGGTCAGTTTCTCATTTCGCCTGACACCTGCGGGCGGGTGCCGCGGTGGACCGACTTGTTCATCACGCAACGATCATTCGAAATGAACGTCGAAAGCTGTCGACGACGTTCCGCCATGGAGGCCAAACGCCAGCGCGGCAGGCCAGCCTCATTCGCGACAATCAAAGGCACCGCACAGTTTGTCGCGGAGCGGCAATCAGACCACGATGAAGCTCTTGCCAGCGACAATCAACATGATAACTTCATCCCGACCGCGACATAAGAATCTCATCCAGATTGTCGCGCGCGTCTCATCCTGATCGCCGCCCCATAGGTCGCATAACTATCAGGCGCGCAACGGGTTCTGTCAGCAGCTACACCGCAATGGTTCCGTTGCCTGAGGCGGCGAAATCAGAAAGGCCGGCGGAAAGATTGGTTGGAATCGGAAATTCTGACGGCACCCTTCGCGCTGCATGTTCCACACATCACCCGAAACTGCTGGCGAGCCTCTCAAGCCATGTGCCGGCCTGATGGTCGAGTGCAGACGATTGTCGGCAAGCCGTCGCCATATGGTGTTCGGCCATGCCTTGAGGGCATGATTGGATCTGGCTTTAGCATGCTGGGCGGCGGTCGGCAGGCATTAGGATCGAGGTTCCAAATTTGAATTTCCGGAGGACCGGCATCGATGTACCCAAGACGGAACCAGCCGCGCGATGACGATTCTCGCGAAGTAAGTGGGTGGATCGAAGGCGTGACCGGAGCTTTCGATACGGACGCCTGGATCGAGGACTACTATTCAGAGAGCCGAGACATGGAACAGGATCCGAGCGACTTACGCCTCGGTTCGCACGATAGTGACGCCGGCGACCGTGTGCCGCGTCGCAGATCCGTGGGCGGTTCGATGCGAGTGACGCCGCAGTCGCTGGCGCCGGAGAGGGGTTCGGGGCAGCAAGACGTTGATGCCGCAACGGAGACTCACGTGGTCTCAACCAAGGTTCGCGTCGGCGCCAAGCGTGGTCGCGCCGCCGACTGGGACATGCATCCCGATGACGAGTCCCGCATCAACCAGTTCGCGGAAGCAGTCCGAAACTACGAAATTCTACCCGACGGTAGCGTCGGCCGAGGGGACGGAAGGGTTCCCGAGGCTACCGTCGAGAACAATTTATGGGTTCTTAGGGGGTTCGCTCGTTGGCTCCGAGCAGAGAACAGAGATTCGATGGCTTCTCGGCTTTTAAACGATCCAGATTCACTAGCCGTTGATATCGCGGATTATTATTTGGCAAGCGGTGGGGATGGTCGGAACCGTCTTAAGTCAGCACTGTCTCATTTCAGGAGGCTCGCGCCTGAGGGGCAAGAACTCCAAGCCGTTGGACCTGGGCCGCGCCTGATGGGGCGCCAGATACATGATCCTTATCCCGACGACGCCCGCGTCATTGATAGCTTGGCCAAGGAAGAGCTGAGTAAGTTCGGACCGGTCTCGACTTCCCGGAATAATACCAGTCACCAACGAAAGTTTAGCGCTTGGCTCAAAAGGGAGGGCAGGGAGAGCATAGTCAGCCGGCTCACCGGCAGTGATGAGCAGCAACAGTCGTTGAAGGAGGATTTTAGGGCCTTTACCAAGGAGGAAGGAAAAAAAGTGGTCGTGAGTTTCGATCGGCTGCGGCAGTATCTAGGCGCCGAGTCGCAGTTGAAACAGCATCATCCTTATCCCGACGACGCCCGCATCATTGATGACCTAGCCAAGGAAGCGCTGAGCAAGCTCGGATCGAACTCGACTTCCAAGAGGAATGTTGTCTGGAATATGGCCAGCAATCAACGAAAGTTTAGCGCTTGGCTCCAAAGGGAGGGCAGGGAGAGCATAGTCAGCCGACTCACCGGTACTGATCAGCAGCAACAGTCGTTGCAAAAAGATTACCAAGACTTCACCGAAGACATGGGAAAACACACTATCTCTTTCAAGCGGCTTCGGCAGTACCAGCAAGTCGTTGAGGCGAACGCAGCGTCGGGGTTGTCCCCTGAGCAGGCAAGTGGCCGGGAACCGGCCGGTCTGGACGGCCGTTCGGATTCACGTGCCGAGTTCAGATCAACTTCGCCGCTGCAGCAGGTTGATCCACCGATCGAAAGCCGCAGCGGATTGTCGCTCGACCATACCGAATGGCTGGGCGACCAGCATATCCAGACGGATTATGAGCTGCTAATGCAGGACTTGCAGCGAAACGATCCGGATCTCGCCGCCAGGACGCGGCTTATCGATCCCCTGATAGCCCATTATCATCTGCGCCTGGGCGATGAGAGCACCGCGCTGAGCGCTTTCCAGCGCATCGTTAATGATCAGAATGGAAGAGATACAGCCGACTTCCTGTTCCTTCCAGTGAGCGATGCCAGTGCTTCGGATCCTGATCACCGCGGCACCCATTGGTCGCTGCTACTCGTTGACCGTCGCAACCGCGAGGGGCCGGCTGCCTATCACTATGACTCCTTCCGGGGCCAGAACAACGAGTTTGCAGCAATGCTCGCACAAAGGTTGGGTACCCGTCTGGAGCCCGTCCGCATGACCCAACAGCGCAACGACTATGATTGCGGAGTCTTCGTGGTTGACGGCACGCGGGCGCTCGTTAGACGACTGGCACGAAGAGGCCGGCCAGCCGTGCTGCACCTCGACAACCTCGTCGCCGATCGGGAGCAACTCCAACGACGTCTGAGCCCCGCGCCCAACAGTGCTCGAGCGGGGGCTGCGGCGGCTGAACCGGAGTCCTCCACACAGATCGCCGATCCCGCAGAGTTTTGGCATGGAGTGGCTCAACCCGGCCAGCTTCCCGATAGCTGGAATACAGCGACCTTCCGGCAGGATTTGCCGTCAGCCGCCTATTCACCGGTGCAAAGCGTCAATCCGCCAGACGCACCATGGGAGCAAAGCTTGGGGGCATCGATCTTCGGCACCCCACAGTACACGCTGCCTGTGGACGACTTGGGAGGATTTGTCCCTCCGAGCTGGCGACACGGCAATCAACCGGTACCAGATGACCTTCTGCCTGCAATGTACTTGTTTGACTTGCTGCCGAGCGCGGACAAACCCACCAACTTCAGTATCCATGGTGTGCCCTACACGGCCACTCTGGGGCCATCAGGCATGCAGAGCGACATTTACCTTTTCCTGCAATAGGGTGGAGATGGATCGAGCAATAGATGCCAGTCGTTCTTGAAAAGCACCAAACCGTTGAGAGAGAATCCGTTTTTACGCGGCCACGTGCAGCGCGCCAACCCAGATGAGACGATCCCCAGTGCCGGGGGCGACATCGAATGTGCACGTCGCCAGTCTTCCTTCAAAACGTGACGTTTGGCCAGCATCCCAAGAGGCGACGGCTGTCGCATCTGAGGTGTAGACAGATACGGATGCGGGAAGAGCCTCGGGTGCGAAGGATGCTGGCGCGGTCGCTGAAGTGCTTAGTGCCGTCTATGACGGCCTACCCTTTGCGGGTTCTACTATGGCTTCAGGCCAGGACGAAACCCGCCCATGGCGCCGGATGCATTTCATACAGCGATCATGAGCCAACGTGTGAGTTGGGTGCTCGATGCCGACCCGTATCCTGCAACTAATGCCTGCGGGCGGGTGCCGCGGTGGACCGACTTGTTCATCACGCAACGATCATTCGAAATGAACGTTGAAAGCTATCGACGACGTTCCACCCATGGGGGTCAAACGCCGGCGCGGCAGGCCAGCCTCATTCGCGACAATCAAAGGCACCGCCAGTTTGTCGCGCGCATTGCCTCGCCTGAACTGCTCCCTGAGAATGGGTTATTGCCTCATCTAAATTGCTCCCGCCGAATCAACCTCGGGAGCTGTGATGAGGAAGGTCAGCATGGCGACACGTGCGGAATTGGTGGCAGCGATCAGTTGTCGCTATGTGTTAGGCGGGCGGGCCGAGAAGGCGAGGATGTTAGACGAGTTCGTGGCGCTCACGGGCTTTCATCGCAAGCATGCGATGCGACTGCTGCGAGGAGAACGCAAACCGGCGAAGGGTGGTCCTCGGCCAGGGCGCCGGGTTTACGGCGACGACGTGCGGGCAGCGCTCGTCGTTGTTTGGGAGGCGTCGGATCGAATTTGCGGCAAGCGACTACACCCCCTGTTGCCAACACTAATCGAAGCGATGGAACGTCATGGACACGGCGATATGAATAGCGAGACGCGCCGGCGACTCTTGACGATGAGCCCAGCGACGATTGATCGGGTCCTCAAGGATGGTTCGCGAGCAAACGGTACTGATCACTGCGTTGGCCGAACTGCGCAAGTTGCTGCCGTTCCCGCTGCTGGGCTTCGACACCGATAACGACAGTGTGTTCATGAACGAGAGTGTTCATGAGTATTGCTTGCGCGATAATATCGAACTTACCCGTTGCCGCCCTTACCGAAAGAATGATCAGGCATTTGTCGAGCAGAAGAATGGCGCAATCGTGCGCAAGATCGTTGGATACCGACGCTTCGAGGGGCTGCGAGCCACTCGGGAGCTGGCCAAGCTTTATTCGTCAATGCGGTTGTTCGTGAATTTCTTTCAGCCATCATTCAAGCTGAAAGAAAAGCACCGTGACGGAGCCAAGGTGATCAAGCGCTATCATCGTCCTGCCACACTCTTCCAGCGGCTGCTTGACGACCCACGCACGCCGGAGGATACATGCCTTTGGCTCAAGGCGATGTACCTGACGCTCGAAGACTTTCTTTCTGGCTTACGGATTGCTTGGCGTGGTGGTGAAGTGAAACCGACTGCCAGCTCCAAGCCAGCGGCCAAGCGAGAGCGGCGGAGGCCCGATCCTCTACTCGCCGTCACTGCCGAACTCGAGGAATGGTTCGAGGCGGAGCCTTGGCGAACTTCGCGAGAGTTGCTTGAACGCTTGCAGGTCAAATGCCCCGGCGTGTATCCCGACGGCCTCATTCGGACCGTGCAGCGCCGAATGAAAATCTGGCGCAGTACACAGGCCATGCGCTGGTGTTCGGGCCATTCGCCGATGCCGCGCGGCAGACGGAAAGTATAGAGGTCGGGCAGTGAGATCATTACCGAACAATACAGGATCGTCATCCGCGCTCTTACCGCCAGGTTGGCCTTCGACAACCGACCCCACCGGAAAACATGATGACCGCCCGCGAAGCCGCCCGCTCGCTACAGCGCTATTGAGAGGCGCGCTCGCGAGCGGCTTCGCTACCTCCGTCACCTGCACCAGGTGCGGGGATACGATCGGAACAACCCGTGAGGCATTCGAAAACATCGAGTGAGCCAACGACATTATTCTCCGGGAACACTCTTGGGTGAGGCAATACGGCGTCTCATCCTGATCGCCGCCCCATAGGTCGCATAACTATCAGGCGTGCAACGGGTTCTGCAAGCAGCTACACCGCAATGGTTCCGTTGCCTGAGGCGGCGAAATCAGAAAGGCCGGCGGAAAGATTGGTTGGAATCGGAAATTCTGACGGCACCCTTCACGCTGCATGTCCAACACATCACTCGAACTGCTTAAATGAAGGCCAATTTTAGCGGGCTCCGCATGGCAAGCGGCAAGCTGGCGAGCCTCTGTGTCGGCCTGATGGTCGAGTGCAGACGATTGTCGGCAAGCCGTCGCCATATGGTGTTCGGCCATGCCTTGAGGGCATGATTGGATCTGGCTTTAGCATGCTGGGCGGCGGTCGGCAGGCATTAGGATCGAGGTTCCAAATTTGAATTTCCGGAGGACCGGCATCGATGTACCCAAGACGGAACCAGCCGCGCGATGACGATTCTCGCGAAGTAAGTGGGTGGATCGAAGGCGTGACCGGAGCTTTCGAGACGGACGCCTGGATCGACGACTACTATTCAGAGAGCCGAGACCTGGAACAGGATCCGAGCGACTTGCGCGGGCAGCAAGACGTCGATGCCGCAACGGAGACTCACGTGGCCTCAACCAAGGTTCGCGTCGGCGCCAAGCGTGGTCGCCCCGCCGACCGAGACATGCATCCTGATGACGAGACCCGCATCAACCAGTTCGCGGAAGCAGTCCGAAACTACGAAATTCTACCCGACGGTAGCGTCGGCCGAGGGGACGGAAGGGTTCCCGAGGCTACCGTCGAGAACAATTTAGGGATTCTTAGGAGGTTCGCTCGTTGGCTCCGAGCAGAAAACAGAGATCTGATGGCTTCTCGGCTTTTAAACGATCCAGATTCGCTAGCCGGTGATATCGCGGATTACTGGGCAAACGGTGGGGACGATCGTAAGCGTCTTAACTCAGCACTGTCTCATTTCAGGAGGCTCTCGCCTGAGGGGCAAGAACTCCAAGCCGTTGGACCTGGGCCGCGCCTGATGGGCCGCCGAATTCATGATCCTTATCCCGACGACGCCCTCATTATTGAGGCCTTGGCCAACGAAGAGCGGAGTAAGCTCCGACCGGTCTCGACTTCCCGGAAAAATGCCAGTAACCAACGAAAATTTAGCGCTTGGCTCAAAAGGGAGGGCAGGGAGAGCATAGTCAGCCGACTCACGGGTACTGATGAGCAGCAACGGTCGTTGCAGGAGGATTTTAGGAAATTTACCGAGGCCGAGGGAAAAGTGGTCGTGAGTTTAGATCGGCTGCGGCAGTATCTAGGCGCCGAGTCCCAGTTGAAACAGCATCATCCTTATCCCGACGACGCCCGCATCATTGATGACCTAGCCAACGAAGAGCTGAGCAAGCTCGGATCGGACTCGACTTCCAAGAGGAATGTTGTCCGGATTACGGCCATAAATCAACGGAGGTTTAGTAATTGGCTCCAAAAGAATGGTAGGGGGAGCATAGCCAGTCGCCTGACTGGCAGTGATCAGCAGCAAGGGTCGTTGAAGGACGATTTTAGGGGCTTTACCAAGGCTGAAGGAAGAATAAACGTGGGTTTTGATCGGCTGCGGCAGTATCTAGGCGCCGAGTCCCAGTTGAAGCAGCATGATCCTTATCCCGACGACGCCCTCATTATTGAGGCCTTGGCCAACGAAGAGCAGAGTAAGCTCGGACCGGTCTCGACTTCCCGGAAAAATGCCAGTAACCAACGAAAATTTAGCGATTGGCTCAAAAGGGAGGGCAGGGAGAGCATGGTCAGCCGACTCACCGGTACTGATGAGCAGCAACGGTCGTTGCAGGAGGATTTTAGGGCCTTTACCAAGGAGGAAGGAAAAAAAGTGGTCGTGAGTTTCAATCGGCTGCGGCAGTATCTAGGCGCCGAGTCGCAGTTGAAACAGCATGATCCTTATCCCGATGACGCCCGCATCATTGATGACCTAGCCAAGGAAGCGCTGAGCAAGCTCGGATCGAACTCGACTTCGCAGAGGAAAGTAGTCTTGAATCTGGCCAGCAATCAACGGAGGTTTAGTGATTGGCTCCGAAAGAAGGGTCGGGGGAGCATAGGCAGTCGCTTGACTGGCAGTGATCAGCAGCAACAGTCGTTAAAGGACGATTACAGTAACTTTACCAACGCTGAAGGAAAAAGAATAAGCGTGAGTTTCGATCGGCTGCGGCAGTATCTAGGCGCTGAGTCGCAGTTGAAACAGCATAATCCTTATCCCGACGACGCCCTCATGATTGATAGCTTCGCCAACGAAGAGCTGAGTAAGCTCGGACCGGACTCGACTTCGCAGAGGAGAGTCGTCTGGAGACTGGCCAGCACTCAACGAAAGTTTAGTGATTGGCTGCAAACCAGGGGTAGGGAGAGCATAGCGAGCCGGCTCAACGGCAGTGATCAGCAGCAATGGTCGTTGAAAAAAGATTACCAAGACTTCACCGAAGACATGGGAAAACACACTATCTCTTTCAAGCGGCTTCGGCAGTACCAGCAAGTCGTTGAGGCGAACGCAGCGTCGGGGTTGTCCCCTGAGCCGGCAAGTGGCCGCGAACCGGCCGGTCTGGACGGCCGTTCGGATTCACGTGCCGAGTTCAGATCAACTTCGCCGCTGCAGCAGGTTGATCCACCGATCGAAAGCCGCAGCGGATTGTCGCTCGACCATACCGAATGGCTGGGCGACCAGCATATCCAGACGGATTATGAGCTGCTAATGCAGGACTTGCAGCGAAACGATCCGGATCTCGCCGCCAGGACGCGGCTTATCGATCCCCTGATAGCCCATTATCATCTGCGCCTGGGCGATGAGAGCACCGCGCTGAGCGCTTTCCAGCGCATCGTTAATGATCAGAATGGAAGAGATACAGCCGACTTCCTGTTCCTTCCAGTGAGCGATGCCAGTGCTTCGGATCCTGATCACCGCGGCACCCATTGGTCGCTGCTACTCGTTGACCGTCGCAACCGCGAGGGGCCGGCTGCCTATCACTATGACTCCTTCCGGGGCCAGAACAACGAGTTTGCAGCAATGCTCGCACAAAGGTTGGGTACCCGTCTGGAGCCCGTCCGCATGACCCAACAGCGCAACGACTATGATTGCGGAGTCTTCGTGGTTGACGGCACGCGGGCGCTCGTTAGACGACTGGCACGAAGAGGCCGGCCAGCCGTGCTGCACCTCGACAACCTCGTCGCCGATCGGGAGCAACTCCAACGACGTCTGAGCCCCGCGCCCAACAGTGCTCGAGCGGGGGCTGCGGCGGCTGAACCGGAGTCCTCCACACAGATCGCCGATCCCGCAGAGTTTTGGCATGGAGTGGCTCAACCCGGCCAGCTTCCCGATAGCTGGAATACAGCGACCTTCCGGCAGGATTTGCCGTCAGCTGCCTATTCACCGGTGCAAAGCGTCAATCCGCCAGACGCACCATGGGAGCAAAGCTTGGGGGCATCGATCTTCGGCACCCCACAGTACACGCTGCCTGTGGACGACTTGGGAGGATTTGTCCCTCCGAGCTGGCGACACGGCAATCAACCGGTACCAGATGACCTTCTGCCTGCAATGTACTTGTTTGACTTGCTGCCGAGCGCGGACAAACCCACCAACTTCAGTATCCATGGTGTGCCCTACACGGCCACTCTGGGGCCATCAGGCATGGAGAACGACATTTACCTTTTCCTGCAATAGGGTGGAGATGGATTGAGCAATAGATGCCAGTCGTTCTTGAAAAGCACCAAACCGTTGAGAGAGAATCCGTTTTTACGCGGCCACGTGCAGCGCGCCAACCCAGATGAGACGATCCCCAGTGCCGGGGGCGACATCGAATGGCGGGCTCCGCATGGCAAGCGGCAAGCTGGCGAGCCTCTGTGTCGGCCTGATGGTCGAGTGCAGACGATTGTCGGCAAGCCGTCGCCATATGGTGTTCGGCCATGCCTTGAGGGCATGATTGGATCTGGCTTTAGCATGCTGGGCGGCGGTCGGCAGGCATTAGGATCGAGGTTCCAAATTTGAATTTCCGGAGGACCGGCATCGATGTACCCAAGACGGAACCAGCCGCGCGATGACGATTCTCGCGAAGTTAGTGGGTGGATCGAAGGCGTGACCGGAGCTTTCGATACGGACGCCTGGATTGAGGATTGCTATCCAGAGAGCCGAGAGATGGAACAGGATCCGACCGACTTGCGCCTCGGTTCGCACGATAGTGACGCCGGCGACCGTGTGCCGCGTCGCAGTTCCGTGGGCGGTTCGATGCGAGTGACGCCGCAGTCGCTGGCGCCGGAGAGGGGTTCGGGGCAGCAAGACGTCGATGCCGCAACGGAGACTCACGTGGTCTCAACCAAGGCTCGCGTCGGCGCCAAGCGTGGTCGCCCCGCCGACCGGGACATGCATCCCGATGACGAGACCCGCATCAACCAGTTCGCGGAAGCAGTCCGAAACTACGAAATTCTACCCGACGGTAGCGTCGGCCGAGGGGACGGAAGGGTTCCCGAGGCTACCGTCGAGAACAATTTAGGGATTCTTAGGAGGTTCGCTCGTTGGCTCCGAGCAGAAAACAGAGATTCGATGGCTTCTCGGTTTTTAAACGATCCAGATTCGCTAGCCGGTGATATCGCGGATTACTGGGCAAACGGTGGGGACGATCGTAAGCGTCTTAACTCAGCACTGTCTCATTTCAGGAGGCTCTCGCCTGAGGGGCAAGAACTCCAAGCCGTTGGACCTGGGCCGCGCCTGATGGGGCGCCGAATTCATGTTCCCTATCCCGACGACGCCCTCATTATTGATGCCTTGGCCAACGAAGAGCGGAGTAAGCTCGGATCGGCCTCGACTTCCAAGAGGAATGTTGTCTGGAATATGGCCAGCAATCAACGGAGGTTTAGCGATTGGCTCCAAAGGGAGGGCAGGGAGAGCATCGCCAGTCGCCTGACTGGCAGTGATCAGCAGCAACAGTCGTTAAAGGACGATTACAGTAACTTTACCAACGCTGAAGGAAAAAAAATAAGCGTGAGTTTCGATCGGCTGCGGCAGTATCTAGGCGCTGAGTCGCAGTTGAAACAGCATGATCCCCATCCCGACGACGCCCTCATTATTGATGCCTTGGCCAACGAAGAGCGGAGTAAGCTCCGACCGGCCGCGACTTCCCGGAAAAATGCCAGTAACCAACGAAAATTTAGCGCTTGGCTCAAAAGGGAGGGCAGGGAGAGCATAGTCAGCCGACTCACGGGTACTGATGAGCAGCAACGGTCGTTGCAGGAGGATTTTAGGGCCTTTACCAAGGAGGAAGGAAAAAAAGTGGTCGTGAGTTTAGATCGGCTGCGGCAGTATCTAGGCGCCGAGTCCCAGTTGAAACAGCATAATCCTTATCCCGACGACGCCCTCATGATTGATAGCTTCACCAAGGAAGAGCTGAGCAAGCTCGGATCGGACTCGATTTCCAAGCGGAAAAGCGTTTTGAATCTGGCCAGCAATAAACGGAGGTTTAGTGATTGGCTCCGAAAGAAGGGTCGGGGGAGCATAGCCAGTCGCCTGACTGGCAGTGATCAGCAGCAACGGTCGTTAAAGGACGATTTGAGGGCCTTTACCAAGGCTGAAGGAAAAAGAATAAACGTGAGTCTCGATCGGCTGCGGCAGTATCTAGGCGCTGAGTCGCAGTTGAAACAGCATAATCCTTATCCCGACGACGCCCTCATGATTGATAGCTTCGCCAACGAAGAGCTGAGCAAGCTCGGATCGGACTCGACTTCGCAGAGGATAGTCGTCTCGAAGCTGGTCAGCAATCAGCGAAAGTTTGGTGATTGGCTGCAAACCAGGGGTAGGGAGAGCATAGCGAGCCGGCTCAACGGCAGTGATCAGCAGCAATGGTCGTTGAAAAAAGATTACCAAGACTTCACCGAAGACATGGGAAAACACACTATCTCTTTCAAGCGGCTTCGGCAGTACCAGCAAGTCGTTGAGGCGAACGCAGCGTCGGGGTTGTCCCCTGAGCCGGCAAGTGGCCGCGAACCGGCCGGTCTGGACGGCCGTTCGGATTCACGTGCCGAGTTCAGATCAACTTCGCCGCTGCAGCAGGTTGATCCATCGATCGAAGGCCGCAGCGGATTGTCGCTCGACCATATCGAATGGCTGGGCGACCAGCATATCCAGACGGATTATGAGCTGCTAATGCAGGACTTGCAGCGAAACGATCCGGATCTCGCAGCCAGGACGCGGCTTATCGATCCCCTGATAGCCCATTATCATCTGCGCCTGGGCGATGAGAGCACCGCGCTGAGCGCTTTCCAGCGCATCGTTAATGATCAGAATGGAAGAGATACAGCCGACTTCCTGTTCCTTCCAGTGAGCGATGCCAGTGCTTCGGATCCTGATCACCGCGGCACCCATTGGTCGCTGCTACTCGTTGACCGTCGCAACCGCGAGGGGCCGGCTGCCTATCACTATGACTCCTTCCGGGGCCAGAACGACGAGTTTGCAGCAATGCTCGCACAAAGGTTGGGTACCCGTCTGGAGCCCGTCCGCATGACCCAACAGCGGAACGGCTATGATTGCGGAGTCTTCGTGGTTGACGGCACGCGGGCGCTCGTTAGACGTCTGGCGCGAAGAGACCGGCCAGCCGTGCTGCACCTCGACAACCTCGTCGCCGATCGGGAGCAACTCCAACGACGTCTGAGCACCGCGCCCAACAGTGCTCGAGCGGGGGCTGCGGCGGCTGAACCGGAGTCCTCCACACAGATCGCCGATCCCGCAGAGTTTTGGCATGGAGTGGGTCAACCCGGCCAGCTTCCCGATAGCTGGAATACAGCGACCTTCCGGCAGGATTTGCCGTCAGCCGCCTATTCACCGGTGCAAAGCGTCAATCCGCCAGACGCACCATGGGAGCAAAGCTTGGGGGCATCGATCTTCGGCACCCCACAGTACACGCTGCCTGTGGACGACTTGGGAGGAGCTGTCCCTCCGAGCTGGCAACACCGCAATCAACCGGCACAGGCTGGCCTTCGGCTTGCGATGTCCTGGCTTGAGTTGCTGCCGAGCGCGGACAAACCCCAGACCAGCATCACTATCCATGGTGTGCCCTACACGGCCACTCTGGGGCCATCAGGCATGGAGAACGACATTTACCTTTTCCTGCAATAGGGTGGAGATGGATCGAGCAATAGATGCCAGTGGTTCTTGAAAAAGCACCAAACCGTTGAGAGAGAATCCGTTTTTACGCGGCCACGTGCAGCGCGCCAACCCAGATGAGACGATCCCCAGTGCCGGGGCAACATCGAATGTGCACGTCGTCCGTCTTCCTTCAAAACGTGACGTTTGGCCAGCATCCCAAGAGGCGACGGCTGTCGCATCTGAAGTGTAGACAGATACGGATGCGGGAAGAGCCTCGGGTGCGAAGGATGCTGGCGCGGTCGCTGAAGTGCTTAGTGCCGTCGATGACGGCCTATCCTTTGCGGGTTCTACTATGGCTTCAGGCCCGGACGACCCCCCCATGGCGCCGGATGCATTTCATGCGGCGATCATGAGCCAACGTGTGAGTTGGGTACTCGATGCCGACCCCGTATCCTGCAACTAATGCCTGCGGGCGGGTGCGTAAGCGCCCGGTGAGGGCCGTCTTGCGAGGTTGAGACGAACATCGGAAGTCCTAGTGCAAACACTAGGAGTAGTCCTATGACGAAGCATCCGATTGAAGTGATCACGTCTGTCGAGCGCCGACGGCGCTGGTCTCGGGAAGACAAAGAGCGGCTTGTTGCGGCCTGCTTTGAGCCAGATTCGGTGCTTTCCGAGATTGCCCGTGCGGCCGGTATCCATGTCAGCCAGCTTTTCCGTTGGCGCAAGGAGCTTTGCCAAATCGAGGAGCCGAAGACGGAAACGGCGAGCACGTTGGTGCCGGTGATCCTGTCCGAGGCCGCGCCTCCAGCCACGCCCATTCCCTCGGGGCCGCCCGCCCCATCGCAGTCCCGCCGGAAGCGTAGCGATGTGACGATTGAGCTGGGTCGGGGCCGTCGTATTCGCGTGGACAGCGACATCGATACCGAGGCGCTGGGCCGCATTCTCGATGTCGTGCTGGAACGGAGATGATCCCGGTTCCGAGTGGTGTGAAGGTCTGGCTGGCGACAGGCCATACGGACATGCGCAAAGGCTTCCCCGGTCTATCGCTGATGGTGCAGGAGACGCTGAAGCGCGATCCGATGTGCGGACACCTGTTCGTGTTCCGCGGTCGCGGTGGTGGCCTGATCAAGGTCATCTGGCATGACGGCCAGGGAGCCTGCCTGTTTACGAAGAAGCTTGAACGCGGACGCTTCGTCTGGCCGTCGGCGGCAGATGGATCGGTGGTGATCACACCGGCGCAGCTCGGTTATCTGCTGGAAGGTATAGACTGGCGGATGCCGCAAAAAACCTGGCGACCGACGTCGGCAGGATGAGCAAAAGCACTGGAATGGCTGGGTCGAATATGATTCCATCCTACCATGAACGATGGTAAGCGACAAGCAGCCCCCGTCTGGCATTGATGGCGGCGATTCCGGTATTGCGGTGAGACGATTCACGAACTGTGAGCTTCTATGTCCGCGCCTAGCTCTGGAACTAGAAACTTCCATATGATCGAGGCCGTTCCGGAACGGCTTGAAGGTGCGCCGCGACAGTTTCGGCGGCGCTGGTCCGACGAATTCAAAGAACGGGCAGTGGCCGAGGCGATGGAGCCCGGCGCCAGTGTTTCGGCGATCGCACATCGCCTAGAGATACATCCCTCACAGCTATTTGGTTGGCGCCGTGATGCTCGTGACGGACGCCGATCTGCGCGGCAGGATCAGGCTACGGTATCGAGAACGACGTCAAGTGGTGCGCTTGCGGTGATCGACGTGATCATCGGCGACGTTGTGATCCGGGCTGGCGCTGGGATCGATGAAGCACACCTGCAACGGGTTATCCGAGCGGTGCGCTCGGCATGATCCCGTCGAACGTAAAGGTCTTTCTCGCGAGCCATCCAATAGACTTCCGCAAGGGGCCAGATAGCTTGCTATCGCTGGTTCGAGATGCCGGCAGCGATCCGTTCAGCGGATCTCTCTATGTCTTCCGGGCGAAGCGAGCGGACCGGATCAAGATTGTATGGTGGGATGGATCCGGGGTTTGCCTTTATGCCAAGCGGTTGGAAAAAGCGCAGTTCTGCTGGCCGCGCATTGGCCACAGCCGGGTCCAGCTCAACCATGCCCAGCTCTTGGCATTGGTCGATGGAATGGACTGGAAGCGGGTTCGCTTTACGCCCGTCAAACCGCCTGAGATTGTTGGGTAAAACCACTGCGGCGAAGTGAATCAGGGGCCTGAAACTACGGGCGGATCACGGCAAAATATGCTCTGATCAGATCCATGACGCGACCCGAGATCGAGCTCCCGGATGATGTTGAGGCCCTAAAGGCCATGGTCCTTGCCATGGCCGAAAAGGCAGCCCGTGTCGATGCTTTGGAAAAGCAGGTCGATGACCTGGAGGCCCGCAATGCTGACGCCGACGAGCGTATCGAGAGGCTGACGCAGATCCTCAAGGCCTTCGATCGGGCTCGCTTCGGACGGCGCTCGGAAAAGCTCGGCGCATCGGCTATCGACGATGAGCAGCAAGCCTTTGTCTTCGAGGAGATCGAGACCGGCATAGCCGCGATTAAAGCCCAGGTCACGAAAGGCAGCTCGAATACGGATGGCAAACGCGCACCGCGGCCACGCAAGGGCTTTGCACCGCATCTTGAGCGCGTCGAGGTGGTGATTGAGCCGGAAGAGTTACCGGAACACGCGGGCAAGCAAAGAATCCTGATCGGAGAAGACGTCTCCGAACGGCTAGATGTCGTGGCGGCGAAGTTCCGTGTCATCGTCACGCGCCGTCCCAAATACGCTTTTAAGAACGAAGACGGCGTCATCCAGGCTGCGGCCCCGCCACACATCATTGAAGGCGGCATTCCAACAGAAGCACTTCTGGCGCAGATCGCCGTTTCCAAATATGCCGATGGTCTACCCCTCTATCGCCAGGAAGCGATCTACGCGCGGGACAAGGTCGAACTCGACCGCAAGCTCATGGCTCAATGGATGGGCAAGCTGGGGTTCGAGCTCGATATTCTTGCTGATTACATCCTGAACGAGATCAAGAAGGCAGAGCGGATCTTTGCCGACGAAACGACCTTGCCGACGCTTGCACCTGGATCCGGATCGGCAAAGACGGCGTGGCTATGGGCCTACGCGAGGGACGATCGGACCTTTGGAGGCAGCGGTCCGCCGATGGTGGCCTATCGCTTCGAGGACAGCCGAGCGACCGAATGCGTTGCGCGGCACCTCAGCGGCTATCACGGGATCCTGCAGGTCGATGGATACGGTGCCTACAGCAAACTGGTCCGCAAGGATGGAGGCAACGACGGCGTTGTCCTGGCTGGCTGCTGGTCACATAGCCGCCGGAAGTTCTATGAATTGCATGTTGCCAAGAGCTCGAAGGTCGCCACAGAGACGGTCGAGCGCATGGCAAAGCTTTGGGAGATCGAGGAAACCGTTCGAGGCCAAAGCCCTGAAGCTCGTGTCGCGGCGCGACAGAAGAGTTCGGCGGTGATCGTCCGTGACCTCTTCACACTTTGGCAGGCGACCCTTCCGCGGGTCTCGGGAAAATCCAAACTCGCCGAGGCTCTCCGGTATGCCATCTCGCGTCGAGACATCTTCGAGCGCTTTCTGACGGATGGGCGCATCGAGATTGACTCCAACATTGTTGAGCGGGCAATCAGGCCTCAAGCCATCACCAGAAAAAATAGCCTCTTCGCTGGTAGCGACGGCGGCGGCAGGACATGGGCGACGATCGCGACCCTGTTGCAAACGGCAAAAATGAATACCGTCGATCCTCAGGCTTGGCTGACCCAAACGCTTGAGCGTCTCGCAAACGGATGGCCCAGCAGCGAGATAGATGCCCTCATGCCATGGAACTACACGGCCTGAACGGCCTCAGCTTGCCGCTTACGAACGATGCGGCCGAACAGCTTCCTGACGATCTTGCCAGTGCGCTTGCACTGCTGGCGCAAGAGCGTGCCTGGCGTATGAAAGCCGAGGCGGAAGCCGCCAGTGCCAAGGCGCTCGTGTCACATTCAGAAGCGCTGATCGCGCGGTTGAAGCTGGAGATCGAGAAGGTTCGCCGTGAACTTTACGGCAGCCGGTCCGAGCGCAAGGCGCGACTTCTCGAGCAGATGGAGCTGCAACTCGAGGAACTCGAAGCCGACGCTGGTGAAGACGAACTGGCGGCGGAGATTGCTGCCAAGGCTTCTACAGTCCGGGCGTTCGAGCGAAAGCGTCCATCACGGAAGCCGTTTCCCGAACACCTGCCGCGCGAGCGCGTCGTCATCGCCGCCCCGACGAGTTGCCGCTGCTGCGGTTCCGCCAGGCTGTCGAAGCTCGGCGAGGACATCACCGAGACGCTGGAGGTGATCCCGCGCCAGTGGAAAGTCATCCAGACTGTGCGGGAGAAGTTCTCCTGCCGCGAATGCGAGAAGATCACTCAGCCGCCCGCACCTTTCCATGTGACGCCGCGCGGTTTTGCCGGGCCGAACCTGCTGGCGATGATCCTGTTTGAGAAGTTCGCCCAGCATCAACCGCTGAACCGCCAGAGCGAGCGCTATGGCCGAGAGGGGATCGACCTCAGCTTATCGACACTGGCCGACCAGGTCGGTGCTTGCGCGGCGGCGCTGAAGCCCATTCATTCGTTGATCGAGGCGCATGTTCTGGCCGCCGAGCGGCTGCATGGCGACGACACCACCGTGCCGATCCTGGCGAAAGGCAAAACCGATACGGGGCGCATCTGGACATATGTCCGGGATGACCGACCGTTCAGCGGGCAGTCACCACCCGCAGCTCTTTACTATGCGTCGCGGGACCGGCGGCAGGAGCATCCCGAGCGCCACCTGAAGACCTTCACCGGCATTCTGCAAGCGGATGCTTATGGCGGCTACAATCCCCTGTTCAAGGTTGACCGCGATCCCGATCCGCTGACGCAGGCACTGTGCTGGGCGCACTCACGCCGCAAGTTCTTTGTGCTCGCTGACATTGCCACGAATGCCAAACGCGGCAGCCGTGCCATGCCGATCTCGCCGCTGGCGCTGGAGGCTGTCAAACGGATCGATGCCCTGTTCGACATCGAGCGGGAGATCAACGGGCTTGCCGCCGACGAACGCCTGCAGCGCCGTCGCATCGACAGCCTCTCACTCGTCAAAGAACTCGAGGACTGGATGCGGACCGAGCGGGCAAAGCTGTCGCGCAGTTCTCCTGTCGCCGAGGCTATCGATTACATGCTGAAGCGTTGGGACGGCTTCACGTCATTCCTGGAAGATGGGAGAATTTGCCTGACGAACAATGCAGCCGAGCGGGCGCTGCGAGGCTTTGCTCTCGGAAGGAAGTCATGGCTCTTCGCCGGATCGGATCGTGGTGCTGATCGCGCAGCCTTCATGGCGACGCTGATCATGAGCGCAAAGCTCAACGACATCGATCCGCAAGCCTGGCTTGCTGATGTCCTCGCCAACATCGCCGACACGCCGACGAGCAAACTGGAACAATTGCTTCCGTGGAACTGGACGCCGACGGCGCTGGATGCTCAAGCGGCCTGACCTGCGTCCTTCACCGGATGCTTACGCGGGTGCCGCGGTGGACCGACTTGTTCATCACGCAACGATCATTCGAAATGAACGTTGAAAGCTATCGACGACGTTCCACCCATGGGGGTCAAACGCCGGCGCGGCAGGCCAGCCTCATTCGCGACAATCAAAGGCACCGCACAGTTTGTCGCGGAGCGGCAATCAGACCACGATGAAGCTCTTGCCAGCGACAATCAACATGATAACTTCATCCCGACCGCGACATAAGAATCTCATCCAGATTGTCGCGCGCGTCTCATCCTGATCGCCGCCCCATAGGTCGCATAACTATCAGGCGCGCAACGGGTTCTGTCAGCAGCTACACCGCAATGGTTCCGTTGCCTGAGGCGGCGAAATCAGAAAGGCCGGCGGAAAGATTGGTTGGAATCGGAAATTCTGACGGCACCCTTCGCGCTGCATGTTCCACACATCACCCGAAACTGCTGGCGAGCCTCTCAAGCCATGTGCCGGCCTGATGGTCGAGTGCAGACGATTGTCGGCAAGCCGTCGCCATATGGTGTTCGGCCATGCCTTGAGGGCATGATTGGATCTGGCTTTAGCATGCTGGGCGGCGGTCGGCGGGCATTAGGATCGAGGTTCCAAATTTGAATTTCCGGAGGACCGGCATCGATGTACCCAAGACGGAACCAGCCGCGCGATGACGATTCTCGCGAAGTAAGTGGGTGGATCGAAGGCGTGACCGGAGCTTTCGATACGGACGCCTGGATCGAGGACTACTATTCAGAGAGCCGAGACATGGAACAGGATCCGAGCGACTTACGCCTCGGTTCGCACGATAGTGACGCCGGCGACCGTGTGCCGCGTCGCAGATCCGTGGGCGGTTCGATGCGAGTGACGCCGCAGTCGCTGGCGCCGGAGAGGGGTTCGGGGCAGCAAGACGTCGATGCCGCAACGGAGACTCACGTGGCCTCAACCAAGGTTCGCGTCGGCGCCAAGCGTGGTCGCCCCGCCGACCGGGACATGCATCCCGATGACGAGACCCGCATCAACCAGTTCGCGGAAGCAGTCCGAGGCTATGAAATTCTACCCGACGGTAGCATCGGCCGAGGGGACGGAAGGGTTCCCGAGGCTACCGTCGAGAACAATTTAGGGATTCTTAGGAGGTTCGCTCGTTGGCTCCGAGCAGAGAACAGAGATTCGATGGCTTCTCGGTTTTTAAACGATCCAGATTCACTAGCCGTTGATATCGCGGATTATTGGGCAAGCGGTGAGGACGATCAGAACCGTCTTAACTCAGCGCTGTCTCATTTCAGGAGGCTCGGACCTGAGGGGCAAGAACTCCAAGCCGTTGGAGCTGGGCCGCGCCTGATGGGCCGCCGAATTCATGATCCCTATCCCGATGACGCCCGCGTCATTGATAGCTTGGCCAAGGAAGAGCTGAGTAAGTTCGGACCGGTCTCGATTTCTCAGAAAAATGCCAGTAACCAACGAAAGTTTAGCGATTGGCTCAAAAGGGAGGGTAGGGGGAGCATAGTCAGCCGACTCACGGGTACTGATCAGCAGCAACGGTCGTTGCAGGAGGATTTTAGGAAATTTACCGAGGCCGAGGGAAAAGTGGTCGTGAGTTTAGATCGGCTGCGGCAGTATCTAGGCGCCGAGTCCCAGTTGAAACAGCATAATCCTTATCCCGACGACGCCCTCATGATTGATGGCTTGGCCAACGAAGAGCTGAGCAAGCTCGGACCGGACTCGACTTCCAAGAGGAAAGTTGTCCAGAATATGGCGATAAATCAACGGAGGTTTAGTGATTGGCTCCAAAAGAATGGTCGGGGGAGCATAAGCAGTCGCCTGACTGGCAGTGATGAGCAGCAACGGTCGTTGAAGGACGATTTTAGGGAATTTACTACTAACGTTGAAGTAAAAATAAGCGTGGGTTTCGATCGGCTGCGACAGTATCTAGGCGCCGAGTCGCAGTTGAAACAGCATGATCCTTATCCCGACGACACCCGCATGATTGATGGCTTCGCCAATGAAGAGCTGAGCAAGCTCGGACCGGACTCGACTTCCAAGAGGAAAGGCGTCTTGAATCTGGCCAGCAATCAACGGAGGTTTAGTAATTGGCTCCGAAAGAATGGTCGGGGGAGCATAAGCAGTCGCCTGACTGGCAGTGATGAGCAGCAACGGTCGTTGAAGGACGATTTTAGGGAATTTACTACTAACGTTGAAGTAAAAATAAACGTGAGTCTCGATCGGCTGCGGCAGTATCTAGGCGCTGAGTCGCAGTTGAAACAGCATAATCCTTATCCCGACGACGCCCTCATGATTGATGCCTTGGCCAACGAAGAGCTGAGCAAGCTCGGATCGGACTCGACTTCGCAGAGGATAGTCGTCTCGAAGCTGGTCAGCAATCAGCGAAAGTTTGGTGATTGGCTGCAAACCAGGGGTAGGGAGAGCATAGCGAGCCGGCTCAACGGCAGTGATCAGCAGCAATGGTCGTTGAAAAAAGATTACCAAGACTTCACCGAAGACATGGGAAAACACACTATCTCTTTCAAGCGGCTTCGGCAGTACCAGCAAGTCGTTGAGGCGAACGCAGCGTCGGGGTTGTCCCCTGAGCCGGCAAGTGGCCGCGAACCGGCCGGTCTGGACGGCCGTTCGGATTCACGTGCCGAGTTCAGATCAACTTCGCCGCTGCAGCAGGTTGATCCATCGATCGAAGGCCGCAGCGGATTGTCGCTCGACCATATCGAATGGCTGGGCGACCAGCATATCCAGACGGATTATGAGCTGCTAATGCAGGACTTGCAGCGAAACGATCCGGATCTCGCAGCCAGGACGCGGCTTATCGATCCCCTGATAGCCCATTATCATCTGCGCCTGGGCGATGAGAGCACCGCGCTGAGCGCTTTCCAGCGCATCGTTAATGATCAGAATGGAAGAGATACAGCCGACTTCCTGTTCCTTCCAGTGAGCGATGCCAGTGCTTCGGATCCTGATCACCGCGGCACCCATTGGTCGCTGCTACTCGTTGACCGTCGCAACCGCGAGGGGCCGGCTGCCTATCACTATGACTCCTTCCGGGGCCAGAACGACGAGTTTGCAGCAATGCTCGCACAAAGGTTGGGTACCCGTCTGGAGCCCGTCCGCATGACCCAACAGCGGAACGGCTATGATTGCGGAGTCTTCGTGGTTGACGGCACGCGGGCGCTCGTTAGACGTCTGGCGCGAAGAGACCGGCCAGCCGTGCTGCACCTCGACAACCTCGTCGCCGATCGGGAGCAACTCCAACGACGTCTGAGCACCGCGACCAACAGTGCTCGAGCGGGGGCTGCGGCGGCTGAACCGGAGTCCTCCACACAGATCGCCGATCCCGCAGAGTTTTGGCATGGAGTGGGTCAACCCGGCCAGCTTCCCGATAGCTGGAATACAGCGACCTTCCGGCAGGATTTGCCGTCAGCTGCCTATTCACCGGTGCAAAGCGTCAATCCGCCAGACGCACCATGGGAGCAAAGCTTGGGGGCATCGATCTTCGGCACCCCACAGTACACGCTGCCTGTGGACGACTTGGGAGGATTTGTCCCTCCGAGCTGGCAACACGGCAATCAACCGGTACCAGATGACCTTCTGCCTGCAATGTACTTGTTTGACTTGCTGCCGAGCGCGGACAAACCCACCAACTTCAGTATCCATGGTGTGCCCTACACGGCCACTCTGGGGCCATCAGGCATGCAGAGCGACATTTACCTTTTCCTGCAATAGGGTGGAGATGGATCGAGCAATAGATGCCAGTCGTTCTTACATTCTAACTTTGCGGTTACAATTGCTGTCAAAGCTGATTAGAGGGGCGACATTGTCAGCCAGTTAGAAACGCGACGCTGGCTCTTGATGATCAGCCCCGATCCGACCGGCTGGGCCGGGTTGAAAGGGCGGAGCGGGGGCGGGTGAGGGGCGCCCATCGGCTTTAGCTTTAAGACGATGCGATCGACGCCTCACTC